>JAODAX010000120.1 GCA_025463675.1 Naasia sp.
TGTGTACATCCGTTAACGTCCGAAAAATAGGAAACACGTATACAATCTCGAAAAAGCATCTATAGTTTTCACGTTATTTTTACTTTATCCTTCTTTTGCTGTAAACCAATTCAGTCTTCGAACGCTTACTTTTGGGTATAATTCCGAGGATATTTTCGGATTCGAGCCGGTATATAATTTGCTTTACCGTTTTAATTGAAAGGCTCGAATCCTCGGCGATTAGACTTTTGAGAGCAGTTATATTTGATTATTTCTCATATTGGAATTATTCAATAATTAATTGTTTATAAAATATGGATTTTATAAAATCTTTGTTAAAATCGACAGATTAAAATAAACAAGAAAATAACGAATATTTTGCGAGTGTAAATTTTAGTATACAATAATTAAGAATTTGGGACGTGTTAAGACAAGAAGAATTTGTTTGTAAAAAACATTGAAACATTTGTTAATTAGATTAGTAAATGATTAATGTATAGCATTGCAAATACCCACTATTAAGAGGGGCTTGTATGCATCTCAATAGCTGGTATTTACATCAAAGTTAAGTTAATAAAGGAGGTCAAAATGCCAAGAAAAGAATATAATTCTCGAATTTCAAGAGCGCCGGTTTATACTACTGCTAGAGGCGGTCGTTTTGTCCGTCCCTTTGATATTATTCGTAGCGAATCCGGTCGAGCGATTATTGAAAGTCATTCAAAAGATACTTCCTCAATTCCCAAAGAGATTGCTAAAACTACTTCCGGGAATAAATCGCGCAACGACTAAAAACCAAACAAAATGCCATTTAATATGCTTTTGCTGCCGCTGCTTGGCGGCTATATTTTTGTTCGATTTTGGAATCACACTCGCATTCATATATTAAGGGCGGATAAAGACAGACTTTTAATCCGCGCTTCAATCTCAGGACTTATTAATTTGATAATTGCTTACGCCTTATCTATTTTCGGCGCGTGGTTATTCCCGTGTTCTGAATATAGCATTTGTATTTCTCGGTGGTGGGGTCAAAAAGTCCCTTTTGAATATTCAGGAGTGTCGTTTGCCGCTCTTGCAATAGGGGCAACTGCTTGGAAGCCTCTTAATTATTTTTATACTCGTGATAAAGAAATTGACCGCGCAATACAAGAAGACGCAAACCCTTTAGAATTGATGTTAAAACGCGCTCAAGATAATGGAATTGAGGTTTTAATTACAATGACAAACCACAAAGTTTATGTCGGTTTTATAACTCATCAGCTTGAGCCAGCTACTCCAACTAATTTTATCGGTATTTTTCCTGTTCGTAGCGGTTACCGTGATGCAACAACTAAACAGTTGTTTCTTCCAATTAATTATTCGCAGGTTTATTCAAAAATCACGGAAGATTTAGATTCGATTGATACGAAAATAAATAACAATCAGAAATTATTGGATGATGAAACTATATTGGTAGAAAATAAGTCAATGATTGAAGCCGAGATAATCGGATTTATTAACGAATGGCACAAATTAGAAAATATAACAAACCAATTTGAAGTAGTAATTCCGGTAAACCAAATTGTTTCTATTAATTTCTATGACAAAGCGGTTCATACAAAGTATTTTCTCGCTAAATCAACTGAGATTCAAATTATAAGAGATGTAGGAGATTGATAAACGACAATTTAGGTTGTTGATTTTGCGGCGGTTTCTGCTGAATTATTAGTATTTATTTTAATCTTCCTTATTCTGTTTATTTTTCTATTATAGAATGTCCAAATTGTTGAAGTAATAAATATAAATCAAATAAGGCTTGTAATATCCTCATCTATAATTTCGCAAATTTCATTATATTCAGGAGTTAGTTGGAATTTTGTTTTTAAATATTTCGCACTTGGCTTGCTTCCCGAAAGTTTTCCCATAGATTTCAAAAATTTACGCCTTTGCTTAAAAGTATCTCTATGTTTTGTTCCTTTTCACTTTTAAGAGTGCCGTGAGAAGCGACAGCAAAGATATATTGATTCCAGTATTCAAAATACATTGTTTCTGGGTTTCTAAAGTCGAAAGCCTCCGGTTTATAAATTTCAGAAATATTTCTTGAACCATACCTTTCAATACTTTCCTTTAGAGTCGGTGGATTTGAGAGGTCTTTTAATTTCGAGTGATTCATTATGGTGGTTAAATGAAATAACAATTTTCTTTGTTCCATTGTTAGATTTTCAATTTTATTCACAATCATTTTCTCCTAATCTGAACTTTTCTTTATTTTGTTAATTCATTAACGCTTTGACTGCTTCGGACATAGCTAGTTTAACGGCTTCCATCGACAACGACATTCCTTTGCTTTTGATAATACTTTTAGCCTTATTCCAAGTTTTTTCATTTTTGGCTTTATCCAAAAATTCATGTCCTTCCCAAGTTAAACGCTTTAAAATAGCTATATCAGGAGTGTCCGAGGGTCCGAAGCTTGGATAATGAATTACCACTACGGCAAATCCGGCTTCTTTGATTAATGCTTTGTGGTAATTAATTTGCGCTTCTGTATAGCCGGATAAAGAAACGTCCCCTTCGCCCTCAAAATCAATCAAAATTAGTCTAATTAGATCTAAATCTCTTTTCATATTTAATCTTTTTTACCTTCGCTTTCGGCGGTCTACGTTTCAAGTTCAAGCAAAGTAACATTTAAATAATAATTATGTAAAGATTTTTAAATATGTATCTAAAAATGTATCTGTTATCTGTTTAGATAGAGTGTCACAGAGTGGTAAAATACTTTCAGACATTCAACAGACAACACTCCATGTTATCGGGTAACTATAAGTAAAGAAAGGATATAATGTTTACAGGAAACATAAAATCTATTTCCAAGCAAACCATTATCTCTTTTACTTACAGTGTTTTGCAGACTTTAATTGAGAGTTATAAAGGACTACTGTATCTAATAACGTAACCTTTAGGTGTATTTTCAATGTTTCAGACTGCTTTTGCCGCCCTTTTCTGCATCTGCTGGATTGCTTCATTTTTACGCGTTTCATTGACGTGAGCATAACGCATAACTTCATCCAAGCTTGAATGCCCTAGCAAGTGCGCCAGCGTCAACAAATCAATACCGCTTTCAATCGCTCGCGTTGCAAAAGTATGTCGGCAATCATAGAGGCGAAACTTTAAATTAACGCGTTTAATAGTTGTTCGGTGCTGATCGTTTAGCTGGTATGTTGGCAGTTCCCCATCTTTATCGCCTTTTGGAAAAAGATAGACACCAGTAAATTTTCCCAATCTGCCTTTA
>JAODAX010000097.1 GCA_025463675.1 Naasia sp.
CGCGCCCAGGCCTCGCCGACCCGGCGCTCGCCGAGGCCGCTCGGGCCGCCGCCGGCATCCCGCTCGCCGCGGTCCTCGTCGTCCCGCGGTTGCCCACCGACATCCGCCACAACTCGAAGATCGACCGCACCCGGCTGTCCCGCTGGGCGGAGGGCGTGCTCTCCGGGGGGCGGATGGGGGAGCCGTGAGGGTCCTCGTCACCGGCGCGAGCGGCCTGCTGGGCCGGGCGACCGCCGCCGCCGTCCGCGACGCCGGTCACGACGTCCGCACCCTCCAGCGCCGTCCCTCGGGCGTCGACAGAGTCGAGGACGCGCTCGGCTCGGTGCTCGACGCCGACGCGATCGACCGCGCGGTCGACGGCGTGGGCGCGGTCCTGCACCTCGCCGCGAAGGTGTCGCTGACCGGCGACCCGACCGAGTTCTACGCGGTCAACGTCGGCGGGACCCGGATGCTGCTCGACGCCGCGGAGCGGGCGGGCGTCCGCCGGTTCGTCTACGTGTCCTCCCCGTCGGTGACGCACACGGGCGCCTCGATCGTGGGTGAAGGTGCCGGACCCGCGAATCCGGAGCGCGCGCGCGGCGACTACGCGCGTACCAAGGCGGAGGCAGAGCTCCTCGCCCTCAGCCGCGACGGGAGCGGCCTCGCGGTGGTCGCCATCCGCCCGCACCTGGTGTGGGGGCCGGGAGACACCCAGCTGGTCGCGCGCATCGTCGAGCGCGCCCGCGCCGGACGGTTGCCGATCCTCGGCTCCGGGGCCGCTCTCATCGACACGACCTACGTCGACAATGCGGCATCCGCACTGTTGGCGGCCCTCGAGCGCGCCGAGGAGGTGGGCGGCCGCTCCTATGTCGTCACCAACGGGGAGCCGCGACCGGTCGCCGAGCTGCTGGCGGGCATGTGCCGCGCCGCCGGGGTCCGCCCGCCGTCGTGGAGCGTCCCGGCAGCAGCGGCACGCGCCGCCGGCGGAGCGGTCGAGACCGTGTGGCGGTTCGCGCCGGGCGAGGACGAGCCGCCGATGACGCGCTTCCTCGCCGAGCAGCTGTCGACCGCGCACTGGTTCGATCAGCGCGCGACGCGCCGCGACCTGCAGTGGGCGCCCGCGGTGTTGCTGGACGAGGGCTTCCGCCGCCTCGCCGCGTCCTACCGCTGACCTCCCCACGCGAGTTGCCCACTTCGGTGGCGAGATCGGCCGAAATCGCGGCAGAAGTGGGCAACTCGTCGAGTGGTGCTACTTGTTCTTGACGCGGGTGACCGCGTCGGTGTTCTGGGAGCGCTCATTCGAGGCCTTCTTGTCGGCCTTCGCCGTGCGCTTCTCCTTCAGCGTCTTCGCCGCCGCGGTCTTGCCGGTGCTGCCGCCACCCTTGGATTTCTCACCCATCGCACTGCCCTCTTCCTCGGGAGCCACTGTGGCCCTGTGCTGCTGACGGTACGCCATGCACACGGCCGGCCCGTGGGGATTCCTCCGGTCAGAGAGGAATGCGCACGCCTGGTCTGCGGTTGCAGACGAGGAGTGAACGTCGACACCCCCGATTCGGCGGCGGGTCCGGGCGGAGACGACAGGAGCACAGCCATGGGTGACCTCTCCGGAATCGCATCGCCTGATCGCGTGGATGCGCGCCTCGGGCTCCGCGTCGAGCCGATCGACACCTGGGGAAGCGAGGTCGTCGACGACCCCTCCTGGTACGTCACCGACTGATCCCCGCCATGAACCCCGACACCTTCGCCGCGCGTTCCGCGGCCGCCCACGACTGGTCCGCGGTCGACCTCTTCGAGATCGACGATGCCGCGCTGGCGCTCCTCGACGCCGGTATCGCGGAGTTCGACGCGGGGCCCGCACCGCTCCTCTGAGCTCCGACGCTGTCGGAGCCCCGCACTTCCGCGCCGCTCCGGCAGGCCTCCCGGAGCCGGCCGTCTGCCGTACTTGAATAGGCGCCGGACGAACGGGGGATCGACCATGGTTGTAGCGCGACGCGCGTCACGCGCCCGCACCGGCGGGTACGTCATCGCGGCGGCGGGTGCACTGCTCCTGCTGGCGTTCGCGGTGCCGCTGTTCGGCATTCCGCTCGACATCTACTGGCTGATGGTCGGCTTCCGGCTGGCCATGGCTATCGGCTTCGGGATGCTCGCCGTTGCCGGCGACGGGCCGTCCCGTATCGCGTTCGGCGCCGCGGCGGCCGGTTGGGCGATCCTGGTGGCCGCGGTGTTCCTGCCGCTCGGCATCCTCGTCGGGATCGCCAACCTGCTGCTCGTCTTCGGCGGGCTGGTCGGCGCGGTCCTCCTCGTCTCGCACGGCCGCAGCGGCCGCACCGGTGCGGGGCTGCTCGTCATCGCGATGCTGCTCCTCGTCGTCTACGTCTTCCCGGTGCTCATCCCGTTCCTGCCGCCGGAAGTGTTCACGGCGGTGCCGCCGCTCCTCGGGGCGGCGCTGCTCGCGGCGGGCATCATGCTGCCGCGTCGCTGACAACGGCGGGTCCTCCCGCGCGTTCCGCGCAAGCCCTCGCGCTGACCGGGCGATCGGCGGTCGACTGGACCAATGCCGGCCGACGGACGGGAGCGACGATGGCCGTGAAGCTGAACACGAAGGCGCTGGAGCACGCACGGAAGCTGATCCGCGACGGGAAGGTCGCCCAGGATCAGCGTGACGACTGGTCGGAGGCGGCGGCCAGCGCGCAGCAGGAGAACGAATTCCTCGAGAAACGGGACTGGGACGAGTACGCGCTCTGGCATCTCGGCGTCGACACCGAGAGGTCGGCGGAGACGAAGGGCCGCTTCTCCTTCCCGTACGGCGATTTCGCGAAAGTGCATCGCGGCGGAGTTATCGCCGCCGAAAGTCGCGCGGCGCAGAATGACCACGACGACATCGCGAAGGCGGCCAAGGAGCTGCTCCAACTCATCGACGGCGACTGAGCTGCGGACGGCCGCGGCGACGGATACGGAGGCGGCGACACGGCGAGAGTGACCGGCATCGGCGCGGTGTTCTTTCCCGCGCGCGACCCCGAAGCGTTGGGCGCCTGGTACACCGAGCACCTCGGCGTGCTTCCGTCGCCCGCCTCGTACGGCGGCGAGGCATGGCAGCAGGAGGCGGGCGGTCACCGTGTTCGCGCTGATGCCCGCCGACTCCGCCTTCTTCAAGCCCGGCCCGACCCTGTGGATCGACTTCCCCGTCGATGACCTCGCCGACATCTGTGAGCACTTGGAGGCGTCCGGCATTGCCGTCGATCGCGACCCTGCGGAGTACCCGAACGGCGTCTTCGCCGGCCTCCAGAATCCGGAGGGCAACCAGATCCGACTGTGGGAGCCGCGCGGCGTCGACGCCGTGACGTTCCCGGAGCCCAAGCAGGCGCTGGGCCGCCTCGGCGACCCCGATGAGGTCGCTGCCCTCACGGTGTTCCTCGCGAGCTACGCGGCCAGCTTCATCACCGGCAGGTACCACGTGGTCGACGGCGGCTACACCGCGCAGTAGCCCGGGCACCGCCGCACCGGCGGCTGTCCGGCGCTCTCCCGCGCGCCCGCTAGCGTCGAGGCATGCAGCTCCCTGCCTTCCTCGATCTCTCCGGCCGCACCGCCCTCGTCACCGGCGCGGGCAGCGCGGAGGGGATCGGCTTCGCGTCCGCCCGCGCCCTCGGCCGGCTCGGCGCCACCGTCGCCATCACCTCCACCACCGGCCGCATCGCCGACCGCGTCGCCGAGCTGGCGGCGGAGGGCATTCAGGCGCACGGCTTCGTCGCCCGCCTCGAGACGGAAGAGGGCGTCGCCGCCCTGGTCGCCGACCTCGCTGCTGCGGGTCTCGAGCTCGACATCCTCGTCAACAACGCCGGCATGATCGCCGTCTCCGATCCCGAGGGCATGGCTTCCGGCGACATCACTCTGTCGGCCGCCGACTGGCACCGCGGCATCGCGATGAACCTGAGCAGCGCGTTCCTCGTGACCGCCGCGGTCGTCCCCGGTATGCGGCGGCGCGGCTGGGGCCGAATCGTCAACATGTCGAGCGACTCCGGTCCGGTCACGGCGCTGCGCGGCGACATCGTCTACTCCGCGGCGAAGGCGGGCATGGTGGGGCTCACCAAGGCGCTGGCCGTCGACGAGGCCGAGCACGGGATCACCGCGAACGCGATCGCCCCCGGCTGGATCGCCACCGCCTCCCAGCTGGAGACGGAGGCGCAGGAGGGCGACCTGGTGCCGGCCGGCCGCAGCGGCACGGCGGACGAGATCGCCACCGCGGTCGCCTGGCTCGCCTCTCCTGGCGCCGGCTACATCACCGGCCAGGTGCTGGTCATCGACGGGGGAGCATCGGTCACCTCGGAGCGCCGTCCGGGCGTGTTCGGCGCCGACGTGGTCGCGCGCCGACGGGCCGAGCGTGAGCAGAACGGCGTGGTCACTCCCGCCGACCTGTCGCGTGAGCTCGGCGTCGACCAGGAGACGATCCGCGACCACCTGCGCCAGCAGCACGGCACCCTGCCCGAGGACGTGACGCGCTGGCGGCTCACTCCCGAGCAGGTGGAGGACGTGCGCCGCCGGTTCGCGAAGCGGGAAGGCTGACCCCGCGGTTGCCCGGGGGTTGCACGACGACGCGCCGCCCGCCGCATGGAGTCGCGGCGCGGCACACTGAAGCCATGCCCCGGAGCGCGCCGCTGACCGGATGCGGGAACGTCCGCCCCGCATCCGAGGGTCGTCCCGCCCGGCACGTCGCCTACCGGATCGCCGCGGCCGCCCTCGCGCGGTTCGCCGCGATCCCGATGATGGGCCTCATCGACCGCGGCACACTCGTCGGCACCTCCGACCCCCGCTACGAGTGGCCGGTGTCGCTCGATGTCAGCTGGGGCGCGCTGTTCACCTCCCAGCTCGCCGCCTCCTCCAGGTGGCTCGCCGTCCAGCCCCGCGACGCTGCGCCGGCCCTTGTCCAGCAGGCAGTCGCCGCGCTCGCGCTCTGCGTCGGTGCGGCGGCCGGGTCCAGCGCGGAGGCGCTCCGGGTCCAGCTCAGCGTCGCGGTGGCGATCGCGCTGTTCGCGCCCCTGCCGCGGGGCGCGTCCGTGCCGCGACCGACGTGGCGTCGGCCCGACCGGCGGAGCGTCCTCCTGGCGACGGCCGGAGTCGGCCTCTGGGTCCCGTATGCGCTGGCCGCCCGAAGTGTCCCGCAGCGCACCCGAGCCGTACGTCACGAACGGCGTCGACGACTGGCCCGTGCAGGCAGCGACCGGCATCGCGCTCGCCGCGCTTCCGTCGCGCTCGCCTTCTGGCCGGCGGCACGCCCGCTGGTCCGGGGGAGCGTCGCGCTCTCCGCGGCCCTGATCGGTGTCGCCGGTGCCGCCCGCCCGGGCCGAGGCGGGCCACCCAGCAGGAGTTCGGAACGGCGAGCGCCGGGCAGTCTCAATGGCGAGACGCCCGGCGTTGCGCCGTCGCGATCAGGGGAACAGGCCGTGCAGGTCGACACCTAGCAGGACGACCGGCCACACCAGGACGGCCAGCAGCCCTTCGAGCACGTTGCCGATCACGTTCCAGCCGAGGAGGTAGCCGCGGAAGCCGGCCACCGCAATGCCGATCAGGATGTAGATGATGCCGATCATGCTGATTCCGCCGCTGCGTCGCATGTAAGCCTCCGTCAACTGGGCCCGCGGCTGCGGACCGGGCACCGCGATGCTACTCGCGCACAGTGAGCGCTCCTCAGGTCTTGACACGGGCGTCCGAGCCGCTGGGCGTCTGAGGAGTGGATTGCGGCGAGGGCGATGGGCCATCGCGGCGAAAGTGGTCGCGCGCTCGGCGGCGGTCATGTCGCCGCGGCCGCCGAGGAGATCGCTGACGGTACCGAGCAGAGCCCGCAGGACTCAGGCGCCGCCCTCGATGATCTGGCCGCCCTCCTGCACCGGCTTTCCCATCTCGTTATCGTCGGCGGTGGTGGAACACGCGACTTCGCCCAGGTTGATGTGTCTGGTGAAGTCACGCCGCCACCAGCCTCGGTCACCGACGATGTTCACCCACAGGGCGTAACGATCGTCCGATGTGAAATTGAGCACGTTCCGCGGCAACGTCAGCACGTACCAGTGGGTCATGACGTCGTTCGCCCACGCCTGAGGCCGGTAGTAGCCGGTGGACCGGAACCAGCCGTTCCCGGCGGCGTCGTACGGCGTGCGCAACTCGAACCGGATCTTGATGTTCGTGACGCCGCGCTTGCCGTATTCGAAGCCGGCGGCGGCTGAGGAAACGGTGCAACTCTGCCCGTCCGCGCGGGTGTAGACGGTTGGGGAGAGGGCACGGCCGCGGAACTCGGCGGGAGACCCGTAGGCCATCGCAGCGTCGGCAGGGGCCAGCCCGACGAGGATCGCCACGACGGCGGCGGAGACAATGGCTCGAGTGCGGGTGCGCATCAGTTGATTCCCGCAGCGCGAGCTGCCCAGCCGGCGGCAGCGGAGGCAATGGCCGGGGCGTCGCGGGAGGGGTCGCGGTTGTAGATCGACACCGCCACGAACCCACCACCGCTCATCCGCGCGACCGCTGTCGTTGCGAACGGCAGAGGGTAGTGCTCGAGCAGGTAGACGCCGTCTCCGAATTCCTCCAGCGGTGTACCAGCTGCGACGTCCGTCTCGAGTTCTCCGCCGTCCTCGGGCCGGATGAGGTTCGCCGTCATGCGCACGAGGTCGGCATCCGTGTCGACGTAGAGACAGTTCACCCACGGCTCGACGACGTAGACGGCGACCCCTCCGCTGCCGACCCACTGCACCCACTCGCTGATGCTCACCGTCAAGCAGGGATCGACGAGGTCGTCGGCCGACTCGATCTCCTCCGCGGAGAACACCCGCTCGGTCGGCGGAACCTGAGCGGTGGCTTCGGTGCCCTCGCCCTCGCTGAGGTCACCCGGGAACGGCTCGTCGTCCCGGAGGTCGCCGCCCTCCTGCGGCGCAACCTCCTCGAATTCGGCCGGATCGGGCGGCCCAGCGAACCAACTCTGCTCGTTCTCGTCGTAGGGAGCCGCCGATGTGCTGGCGGTCGGCGTTGCGGTCGGGCGCTCGGCTGCCGGTCCCGACGGAGACGCTGCACAGGACACGAGTGCCGCGCACAGGACCGCTGCGCCGGATGCGCGCCAGCGGCGGGTCCTGGTGATCATGTCCGAACGTTAGGGAGTGCGAAGCGGGAATGCAACGACTGATCAGTACTTGCAAGGTTCGCTGCGCGCCACCTCGAACCGCCAGCGGGCACGACACACCAGTGAAACGAGCGAATTCCCGGTCGATGGCTCCGGGCGGCCACCGAGCGCGGGGCGGAGGGTCCCAACGGCGAGCTGCTGTGTGAGCCGTACCAGACACGTCGTCCAGCGCTTCCGGAGGTCCTGCTCCTGCTTCTCGGGCAGGTCGGCGGCGACGAGCTCCTTGGTGCGGCGCATCATCAGCGGACGGATTCGCTTCCGCAGCCGCGCCAGCTCCTTCGCGCCGTGGCCGGCGACGATCGGCCGCAG
>JAODAX010000002.1 GCA_025463675.1 Naasia sp.
GGGCGTCACAACCCGTTCTACGCGAACTACCGCCCGCAGTTCTACTTCCGCACCACGGACGTCACCGGCGTCATCACGCTGCCCGAGGGCACCGAGATGGTCATGCCCGGCGACACCACCGACATGAGCGTTCAGCTGATTCAGCCGATCGCCATGGAGGAGGGGCTGAGCTTCGCGATCCGTGAGGGTGGCCGCACCGTCGGCGCCGGCACGGTGACCAAGATCATCAAGTAGTTCCGCACCATCGCGACAGGGGTCGGGCCTTCGGGTCCGGCCCCTTCGTCGTTCCCGGGGCCGGCGGTCGGGGTCGCGCGCGAGCCGCCTGGCCTAGGCTGAAAAGCACGATGTGTGCCATGCCTGCTGCCTTCCGGCCGTCCTCCGTCGAACCCCGATCGCTGGACGAGCTGACCGAGCGATTCGGCCTCCCCGCCGTCGCCGCGCCGGAGGTCCGGCTCACCGGAATCAGCCTCGGCAGCGACGCGACGGTACCCGGTGACCTGTTCGTCGCGCTGCGCGGGGTGCGGGGCCACGGGGCGGCCTACGCCGCGGCCGCCGCGGACCGGGGAGCCGCCGCGGTCCTCACCGACCAGGAGGGCGCCGAACTCGCCGCGGACGCCGGCCTTCCCATCGTCATCGCCGCATCCCCGCGCGTGCTCCTCGGCGAACTCGCCGCCTGGATCTACCGCACCGCGACCGAGCGCCCCCTGCTGCTCGGCGTCACCGGCACCAACGGCAAGACCTCCACCACCCACCTGCTCGGCGGCATCCTCGACCAGCTCGGGGTGCCTGCCGGCCTCAGTTCCACCGCTGAGCGGCACGTCGGCGCCGAGCGCCGGGTCGCGGGCCTCACGACCCCCGAGGCGACGGAGCTGCACGCGCTGATCGCCCGCATGCGGGAGGCGGGGGTGCAGGCCGCCGCGATCGAGGTCAGCGCCCAGGGGCTCAGCCGGCACCGCCTTGACGGGGTGCACTTCGACGTGGCCGGCTTCACGAACCTCAGCCACGACCACCTCGACGACTACGCCGACATGGAGGCGTACTTCGCCGCCAAGCTCCCGCTGTTCCAGCCGGAACGATCGGCGCGAGGCGTCGTCTCCCTCGACACCGAGTGGGGTGCGCGCGTCGTCGAGCGCGCCGGCGTGCCGGTCGTCACCATCGCCGAGGGCGGTCGCGCCGCGGCCGACTGGACGGTCCGTGTGACCGAGGAGACCCGCGAGTACACCGCCTTCGACCTCACCGCTCCGTCGGGCGCCGTGCTGTCCACCCGCATCCCCATCCTCGGCGCCCACATGGCGGCGAACGCCGGACTCGCCGTGGCAATGCTCGTGGAGGCGGGCTACGAATGGGACCGCTTGGTCGAGGCCATCGGCGGACCGGCGGGCATCGAGGCGCGCCTTCCGGGCCGCACCGAGCTGGTGTCCGGCCCGGGCGCGCCCTCCATCTACGTCGACTTCGGGCACAGCCCGCACGCCTTCCGGGAGACGCTCGCCGCGGTGCGCAAGGTCGCCACCGGCAAGGTCATCATGGTCTTCGGCGCCGACGGCGATCGCGACACCACCAAGCGCGCGGACATGGCCCGCGCCGCGGTCGACGGCAGCGACATCCTCGTCATCACCGACCACCACCCCCGCTTCGAGGACCCGGCCGGCATTCGCGCGACCCTCCTCGCCGCGGCCAAGGAGGCGGCGCCCGACCATCCGCTGCACGAGGTCGGCGACCCGAAGCAGGCCATCCGGCTCGCCGTGTCGCTCGCCTCGCCGGAGGACAGCATCCTCTGGGCGGGCCCCGGGCACCAGAACTACCGGGACATCGAGGGCGTGCGCACCCCATACTCCGCACGGCACGAGGCACGCACCGCGCTGCAGGAGGCGGGCTACCAGGCGGCGCCACCGCGCGACCTGTCAAGCTGACCGCGCCCCCGAGGCGCGCCCCCATAGACTCCCGCCATGACCGCTGCGCCCTCGACCGCTTCTCGCGGCACCGTCGGACGGGTACTCGCCGAGACGGCGGTCGCCGCGGGCATCACCGCGCTGCTCCTGTTCGTCGCCTCCGGGCTCCTCGCCCTCGACGGCGCGGCGAGCCCGGCCGACGCTTTCCTCCGCAGCGGCCCCGCCAACGTGCTCGGCATCCTCGGCGTCGCGCTCGTGGTCTGGCTGCTGCTGATCCTCGCCGCCAACGGGCTCAACCGGCACCGCTCCTCGGTCGTCAAGACGCTGACGAACGTCGTCGTCACCCTGCTCGTCGCCGCCCTCTCGCTGGGCTTCTGGATGGCGTTCGCGGCCGCCGCCGGCGGGTTCGCCGCGCTGATCGTCGCGATCGCGCTCGTCGACGCGGCGCTGTTCGCGATCGCGGGCGTCCTCGCGATCGCCGTCACCCACCTCGCCATCCTCCGCACCCCGCGGGCGGCCTGACCATGGTCCGCCTCCGCCGGAGCACCGTCGGCAGCCGGACCGGGTACACCCGGCAGCGCGCCGGCACGGGCTTCACCTACAAGCCGGTCGGCGGCGGCACCGCGCTCGCGGACCCCGAGCTCCGCGCCCGGTTCGACGCGCTCGCCATCCCGCCCGCGTGGACGAACGTGTGGATCTGCCCGTACGACAATGGGCACATCCAGGCCGTCGGGTTCGACACCGCCGGGCGCAAGCAGTACCTGTACCACCCGGGCTGGCGCGAGAAGAAGGACCGGGTCAAGTACGACCGGGCGATGGCGCTCGCCGAGGCGCTGCCGGTGGCGCGCCGGATGGTGACGATGCACCTCCGCTCGGAGGGACCCACCCGGGAGCGGGCACTCGCGGCCGCGTTCCGGATGCTCGACACCGGCTCGCTCCGGGTCGGATCGGAGCGGTACGCGCACGCCAACGGCAGCCACGGGCTGTCGACGCTCCTGTGCGCGCACGCCAAGGTGCGGGGCGACACGGTCGAGCTCAACTTCCCCGCGAAGAGCGGCCAGGAATGGGAGTCGGAGATCACCGATCCCGACCTCGCCCGAGTGGTGCGTGCGCTGAAGCGGCGCGGCCCGAACGCGCGGCTGCTCGCCTACAAGAGCGGCCGCGGCTGGCATCCGGTGACTGCAGCGGAGATCAACGAGTACGTGCGCGAGCGCACGGGAGGCGAGTTCACCGCGAAGGACTTCCGCACCCTGCACGGCACGATCGCCGCGGCCAAGAGCCTCGCCGAGCACGGGCCGCAGGACAAGCGCACCGCAAGGCAGAAGGCGGTCGCGCAGGCGATGCGCGACGCGGCCGCGGTGCTCGGCAACACCCCGTCCATCGCGCGAACCAGCTACGTGGACCCCCGGGTCGTCGACCGCTACAACACGGGCGAGACGATCGACCCGAAGCGGCTCGCCAGCGCCGAGAGCGAGCTCCGCGCCCTCCTCTACGAGTGAGCCCGCGCGGATCAGGGAACTGGGCGCTCAGCGGAAGATGCGCCGCACGATCGCCTCGACCCGTTCGGTGTAGGGCGGGCGGAACAGGGCCAGCGTGTCCGGCGCGAGCGGCTTGGCGAACACAGCCTTCTCGTGGCTGAAGACGCGGAGGCTGCGCTCCCCGTGGTACGCGCCGGTGCCGCTCCCGCCGACGCCGCCGAACGGCAGTCCGGGCACCGACAGGTGCACGTTGGGCGCGTCGAAACCCACGGCGCCCGAGGAGGTGCGCGTGAGCCACGCGCGGCGCACGGCCCGGTCGGTGCTGAAGACGTAGAGCGCGAGGGGCTTGTCGCCGGCGTTCACGAACCGGATCGCGTCGTCGAGCCCGGTCACCTCGATGAGCGGCAGGATGGGCCCGAAGATCTCCTCCTGCATGATCGGCGCATCGCGCGCCACGCCGGTCAAGACGGTGGGGGCGACGTGCAGCCGCCCGCGGTCCGCGGTTCCGCCGACCGCAGCATCGCCGTCGGCGAGCAGCGGGAGGAGGCGGTCGAACCGCCGCTCGTCGGGGATGCGGGCGTAGTCGGGGTTCGACTCCGGATGCTCGCCGTAGCGGGCGAGCACCGCTTCCCGCAGCAGCGGCACAAGCCGCGCCGCGACGTCCGCGGTCGCGAGCAGATAGTCGGGGGCGACGCAGGTCTGGCCGGCGTTCAGGAACTTGCCCCACACGATGCGCTCCGCGGCCGCTCGCAGGTCGCCGGTGCCGTCCACGTAGACGGGCGACTTCCCGCCCAGCTCCAGCGTGACCGGGGTCAGCTGCTTCGCCGCAGCTGCGGCGACGATCCGGCCGACCCGGCCGTTGCCGGTGTAGAAGATGGTGTCGAAGCGCTGCTCGAGCAGATCCGTGGTCTGCGGGACGCCGCCCTCCACGACCGCGACCGCCCGCCGGTCGAGACGCGCGGGGAGCAGCTCGGCGAGCAGCGCGCTCGTCGCGGGGGCGAGCTCGCTCGGCTTCAGCACGAGCGCGTTGCCCGCGGCGAGGGCGCCGATCGCGGGGGAGAGGGAGAGCAGCACCGGGTAGTTCCACGGCGCGATCACCAGGGCGACGCCGAGCGGCTCGTACATGGTCCGGGCGGTCGCCGGCAGGGCGATCGCCGGCACCGGCACGCGCCGCGGCCGCAGCCAGCCGCGCAGGTGCTTCAGGACGTGGTCGATCTCGAGGCGCACCAGCCCGATCTCAGTGACGACGCTCTCCACGGGGTGCTTGCCGAGGTCGGCGAGCAGGGCCGCCTCGAAGGCGTCCTCCTCCTCGTCGAGCATCCGGCGCAGCGCCCGAAGCTGGGCGACGCGCCACGCGTACGGCTTGGTGATCCCGGACTCGTATGCGGCCCTCAGCCGCCCGACGACCGCGGCGCCTTCGCTCATCCCCCTAGTAAACCGCGCACCCACCGAGCGCGGTACGTAACGCCGAGCGCGGTAGGTGCACACACCGCGCTCGGTGCCTCCTACCGCGCACCGTGGTGGACGCACCGCGTTCGGTGACGCCGCACCGGCTCCTCCCCAGCCGTCAGGGGCCGCGTGCCGTCCACGGGAGCGCGGCCGCGGCCGCACGGGCGGATCGGCCCGCGGCACCGTCGGAGGATGGACGAGAAGCTGTTGACGATCGCGCGGCTGCGTGCGCAAGGCGAGGAGCGGCCGGAGCGCCGCGCCGGCGAGAACGGAGACCTACAGCGGCTGCGGCGCGGCATCTATGCGGACGCGGGGGAGTGGCAGACCGCCAACCTCGATGAGCGTTACGCCATCCGGATCGCCGCAGCGGCTGCGCGCCTCGAGGGACTGCCGGTCTTCTCGCACGAGTCCGCCCTCCGCCTCCTCGGCCTGCCGTCCCTGCGCCCGTGGCCGGAGAAGGTACATATCCTGTGCGAGCGGCGCAGCGGCGGCAGGAGCCAGCTCGACGTCATCCGCCACTGTCTCGGGTTCGAGGCGGCCGAGGTGCTGCAGGTGGGGCGCCATCTGGTCACGAGTCCGGCGCGCACCGCCCTCGACATCGCGCTTGCCCGGTCGTTCCCGGAAGGCGTCGTGGTCGCCGACCACGTGTTCCGGAACTACGCCGGCGCGCGCCAGGACTTCGCGGAGATGCTGGAGCTGACCGGGCCGCGCGCCCGCGGCGTCCGGAAGGCGGCGAGCGTGCTGCGTTTCGCGGACGAGCGCTCGGAGTCCCCGGGAGAGTCATGGTCGCGGGTGGTCATCGCGGAGCTGGGCTTCCGTCCCCCGGAGCTGCAGTCCGAGATCCGGCATCGGGGGCGCTTCATCGGTCGTGTCGACTTCGAGTGGACGGACCGGGCCATCGTCGGCGAGTTCGACGGCGAGTGGAAGTATCGGAGCGCAGAGCTGCGGGCCGGGAGGACCGCGGAGCAGGTGGTGGTCGAGGAGAAGGACCGCGAGAACCGCATCCGTCGTGTGCGTGCCGACGTCGTCCGCTGGACCTGGGCCGACCTGCGGGACCGGCGGCGCCTCGAGGCGCTGCTCGGCCACGCCGGCGTCCCGCGCATCGCGCTCTAGCCTCCAACGTCGAACGCGGTACGAGGCACCGAGCGCGGGGTGTGCACCTACCGCGCTCGGTGCCTCGTACCGCGCTCGGCGGGGGAAAGACCGCGCGGCCCGCCCGGGCAGCGGCGACGCGCCGAACGCGACACGCCCGGGTTGCAGGGTGTGGAGGGGTGTGGCAAACTCTTCTAGTTCCACATTCCGGCCCGCTGTGCGCTGTGTTCACGTAAATGCGTGCTCATGTCAGTGCGCGAGGTCGGATCACTGCCAGGCAGTGCATAGCTCCCCTCCGGGATGAGGGCTAGGCCGCGGGTAGGAGAACAGGCGCCACCGGACCTCAGGGTTCCGGCGTGTGCAGGCCAGGCCGAACCCAGCGTGTGCGGAATCCTTCCGCGTGTCCGGGAGCGGGCGGCCATTTGACAGAAGAACAGTGCGAGCAAAGCTTCCGTGCGCCCACGCGCGCGGCGCCCCGAACGGGGCGACAGACCTCCGAGCCCACCAGGCCCGGTACAGCGGAACGCCGGGTATCCCGGTGGAATCAACACAGAGAGCGAGTGACAGATGGCGGGACAGAAGATCCGCATCCGACTCAAGTCGTATGACCACGAGGTCATCGACTCCTCGGCGCGCAAGATCGTCGACACCGTGACCCGTGCGGGCGCGAGCGTCGTCGGCCCGGTGCCGCTGCCCACCGAGAAGAACGTGGTGGTCGTCATTCGCTCGCCGCACAAGTACAAGGACAGCCGCGAGCACTTCGAGATGCGCACCCACAAGCGCCTCATCGACATCATCGACCCGACGCCCAAGGCGGTCGACTCGCTGATGCGGCTCGACCTGCCCGCCGACGTCAACATCGAGATCAAGCTCTGAGGAACCTGATGTCCACCGCTACCAAGACTTTCCAGGGTCTGCTCGGCACCAAGCTGGGCATGACGCAGGTCTGGAACGAGCAGGGCAAGCTCATTCCCGTCACCGTCATCCAGATCACGCCCAACGTCGTGACCCAGATCCGCACCCCCGAGGTCGACGGCTACTCCGCCGTCCAGATCGCCTACGGGCAGATCGATCCCCGCAAGGTGAACCAGCCCGCCGCCGGTCACTTCGACAAGGCCGGCGTGACGCCCCGTCGTCACCTCACCGAGCTGCGCACCGCGAACGCCGCCGAGTATTCGCTTGGCCAGGAGATCGCCGTCGACGTGTTCGAGGCCGGCGCGAAGGTCGACGTCGTCGGCACCAGCAAGGGCAAGGGCTTCGCCGGTGTCATGAAGCGCCACAACTTCAAGGGCGTCTCCGCCTCGCACGGTTCGCATCGCAACCACCGCAAGCCCGGCTCGATCGGTGCGTCCTCGACGCCCAGCCGCGTCTTCAAGGGCATGCGCATGGCCGGCCGCATGGGCGGCGACCGCACCACGGTGCAGAACCTCACCGTCCAGGCCGTCGACGCCGAGAAGGGCCTGCTGCTCGTCAAGGGCGCCGTCCCCGGTGCTCGTGGCCGCCTCGTCTTCGTCCGCAACGCTGTGAAGGGAGCCTGACCACCATGGCTTCGCTCGACATCCAGACCGCCGCGGGCGCTTCGGCCGGCACGGTCGACCTGCCCGCCGCGATCTTCGACGTGCAGACCAATGTGCCGCTGCTGCACCAGGTGGTCGTCGCTCAGCTCGCCGCCGCCCGCCAGGGCACGCACAAGACCAAGAACCGCGGGGAGGTCTCCGGCTCCGGCGTCAAGCCCTTCAAGCAGAAGGGCACCGGCCGCGCCCGTCAGGGCTCGATCCGCATGCCGCAGCACCGCGGTGGTGGCGTCGTGCACGGACCGGTGCCGCGCGATTATTCGCAGCGCACCCCCAAGAAGATGATCGCCGCCGCGCTCCTCGGCGCCATCTCCGACCGCGCCCGCGGCGGACGGCTCCAGATCGTCGACGCCCTCGTCTCGGGGGATGCGCCCTCGACGAAGACCGCGGCCGAGCTGATCACCCGCGTCGCCCCCGGCCGGAACATCCTCGTGGTCCTCGACCGCGCCGACGAGGTGGCCTGGAAGAGCGTGCGCAACCTCAAGTCGCTGCACGTCCTCACCTGGGACCAGCTGAACGCGTACGACGTGCTCGTCTCCGACGACATCGTCTTCACGAAGTCCGCATTCGACTCCTTCGTGGCGTCGAAGACCCCGAGCAGCACGGAGGTGACCGCGTGAGCGGCTACAACAAGGACCCGCGCGATGTGATCCTCGCGCCCGTCGTCTCCGAGAAGAGCTACGGCCTGATCGACGAGGGCAAGTACACCTTCACGGTCGACCCCCGCTCGAACAAGACGGAGATCAAGCTCGCGATCGAGAAGATCTTCCGCGTGGAGGTCGCCTCGGTGAACACCATCAACCGCACGGGCAAGACGCGCCGAACCAAGTTCGGCACCGGCAAGCGCAAGGACACCAAGCGCGCCATCGTCACGCTCAAGTCCGGCACGATCGACATCTTCACCGCTGTCGGCTAGGGCCTGGAGGAACGAGAACATGGCTATTCGCAAGTACAAGCCGACGACCCCCGGTCGCCGTGGCTCGTCGGTCGCCGACTTCGTCGAGATCACCCGCTCCACCCCGGAGAAGAGCCTGCTGCGCCCGCTGTCCAAGTCGGGCGGCCGCAACAACCAGGGCCGGATCACCACGCGCCACATCGGTGGCGGTCACAAGCGTCAGTACCGCGTGATCGACTTCCGCCGCAACGACAAGGACGGCGTCAACGCCCGCGTCGCGGAGATCGAGTACGACCCGAACCGCACCGCGCGCATCGCGCTGCTGCACTTCGTGGACGGCACCAAGCGCTACATCATCGCGCCGGACAAGCTCCGCCAGGGCGACATCGTCGAGTCGGGCCCGTCGGCGGACATCAAGCCCGGAAACAACCTGCCACTGCGCAACATCCCCGTCGGAACCGTGATCCACGCGATCGAGCTCCGCCCGGGCGGCGGCGCCAAGATGGCCCGCTCCGCCGGCGCCAGCGTGCGCCTCGTGGCGAAGGACGGCCCGTACGCCCAGCTGCGCCTGCCGAGCGGCGAGATCCGCAACGTCGACGCCCGCTGCCGCGCCACGATCGGCGAGGTCGGCAACGCCGAGCAGTCGAACATCAACTGGGGCAAGGCCGGCCGCATGCGCTGGAAGGGCGTCCGCCCGACCGTCCGCGGTGTCGCGATGAACCCGATCGACCACCCGCACGGTGGTGGTGAGGGCAAGACCAGCGGTGGCCGTCACCCGGTCAGCCCGTGGGGCAAGTCCGAGGGCCGCACCCGGGATCGGAACAAGGAGAGCGACAAGCTCATCGTTCGTCGTCGCAACGTCGGCAAGAAGCGCTAGTAGGAGAAGGACATGCCGCGCAGTCTCAAGAAGGGCCCCTTCGTCGACGACCACCTGCTCCGTAAGGTGCAGGTCGCGAACGACGCAGGCAGCAAGAACGTGATCAAGACCTGGTCGCGCCGCTCGATGATCATCCCGGCGATGCTGGGTCACACCATCGCGGTGCACGACGGTCGCAAGCACATCCCCGTCTTCGTGACGGAGACCATGGTCGGGCACAAGCTCGGCGAGTTCGCACCGACCCGTACCTTCCGTGGGCACGTGAAGGACGACGAGATGGGCCGTCGCCGCTAGGCGACGCGAGGAGGAGAAGAAATGGTGGAGTCGATCGCCCGCGTGCGACACATCCGCGTCACCCCTCAGAAGGCTCGTCGCGTCGTGGACCTCATCCGCGGCAAGCAGGCCAATGAGGCGCTCGCCATCCTGAAGTTCGCCCCGCAGGGTGCGAGCGAGCCCGTGTACAAGCTGGTGGCCTCGGCCATGGCGAACGCCCGGGTCAAGGCAGACATCGAGAACAGCTTCCTCGACGAGCAGGACCTCGTCGTGGCTCGTGCGTTCGTCGATGAGGGGACCACCCTCAAGCGGTTCCAGCCGCGTGCCCAGGGCCGAGCGTTCCAGATCAAGAAGCGCACCAGCCACATCACCATCGTGCTGGCGACGCCCGACGTCGTTGCGGCGTCCACTAAGCGCAGTGCTTCGACAGGCTCAGCACAGCGGAAGGCGAGCAAGTAATGGGACACAAGGTCAATCCGTACGGATTCCGTCTCGGCATCACCACCGACCACGTGTCGCGGTGGTTCTCCGACAGCACCAAGGTCGGACAGCGCTACAGCGACTACGTCGCTGAGGACGTCAAGATCCGCAACCTGCTGAAGACGAGCCTCGACCGTGCAGGCGTCGCCCGCATCGAGATCGAGCGCACCCGTGACCGCGTCCGCGTGGACATCCACACGGCCCGCCCGGGAATCGTCATCGGCCGCCGCGGCGCCGAGGCCGAGCGCATCCGCACCGACCTCG
>JAODAX010000010.1 GCA_025463675.1 Naasia sp.
GAGGCGACGCCCGGCGCGCTCGTCACCGACGTGGGCAGCGTCAAGCAGCGCCCGCTCGCCGACCTCCGTGCGCACGGCGCCGACGTCGGCCGCTACCTGGGCTCTCACCCGCTCGCCGGCCGGGAGCGCGGCGGCCCGATCGCCGCCCGCGCCGACCTCTTCCTCGGCCGGCCGTGGGTGCATACGCCGCACAACGAAACGACGCCGGAGCAGATCCACGCGCTCGAGGACCTGATCCTCGACCTCGGCGCCACCCCGGTGCGGATGACGCCCGAGGAGCACGACCGCAGCGTCGCGGTCGTCTCCCATGTGCCGCAGCTGCTCGCGTCGCTGATGGCGGGCCGCCTCGTCGACGCGGCGGGCGGCGCGGTCGGCATCGCCGGGCAGGGCCTGCGCGACGTGACGCGGATCGCGTCCTCCAGTCCCGAGCTGTGGGTGCAGATCCTCGGCGCGAACGCCGACGCGGTCGCACCCGTGATCGATGCGCTCGTCGACGACCTGGCCGCCCTGCAGGCGGCGCTGCGCGACCCGGATGCGCCCGGCGCGCGCCGCGCCATCGCCGAGCTGCTCGCGGCCGGCAACGCCGGCGTTGCCCGCCTCCCCGGCAAGCACGGCCAGGACGCCCGGTTCGCCCAGCTGGTGGTGCTCATCGACGACCGGCCCGGCCAGCTGGCCCGGCTGTTCGCCGAGATCGGGGAGCTCGAGATCAACCTGGAAGACATGCGCTTGGAGCACTCGCCGGGGGCGCAGATCGGCATCGTCGAGGTCGCCGTGCTGCCCGAGGTGCGCGACCGGCTGGAGCGTGAACTGACCTTGCGCGGGTGGAGGATCGCCGGATGACGGCATGGAGGCGAATGGTCGTCGCGGTCGACGGGCCCGCCGGCAGCGGCAAGTCAAGCGTCAGCCGAGCCGCCGCGAAGGCGCTGGGCTACGAACTCCTCGACACCGGGGCCGCGTACCGCGCACTCGCCTGGCTGGGCCTCGAGCGGGGCACCGACCTCGACGACGCGGCCGCAGTGGTCGCTCTGCTCGCCGACTTCGACGACGAGATCACCACCGACCCCGACGACACCCGCGTCACCGTGGGCGATACCGACGTGACCGCCGCGATCCGCGAGCCGCGGGTCAGCTCCGTCGTCAGTTCGGTCGCGCGCGTGCCCGAGGTGCGCCAGCGGCTCAACGAACAGTTCCGGGCTCGCCTCGACGCGCCCGGCCGGCCGGGCATCGTCGCGGAGGGCCGCGACATAACCACCGTCGTCGCCCCCGACGCGGCCGTCCGGGTGCTGCTCACCGCGGACGAGCGGGTCCGCCTGGCCCGCCGCGCCGGCGAACTGGACGACCAGAGCGCGGAGGAGATCGCCCGCCAGGTCGTCGAACGCGACCGCAAGGACTCCCAGGTCGTCGACTTCCTCACCGCCGCGGAGGGCGTCACCACCCTCGACTCGACCTCTCTGACTTTCCAGGAGACCGTCGACGCCCTCGTCGCGCTGGTCCGCGCCGCCGCCCGCTGATCCCTCGGAAACCGGGCGGAAAAGCCGCCGGACGCCTCCCGCCGCGCAGTGCGGCAGGATTGGGGGACCATGAGTGACACCGAACGCGAGTACGACGCGGGCCCCGACGACCTCGAGCAGCGCCTCGCCACCCTCGACGAGGACCTCGCCACCCAGCGCGCATCCTCCCTCCGCCGCGGCCTCGACGACTACGCGCTGGAGGACGAGGACCTCGACCTCCTCGACCTCTCCGTCGAGGACCCCGACGAGATCCGCTACCTGCCGGCCCTGCCGGTGCTCGCGATCGTCGGCCGCCCGAACGTCGGCAAGTCCGCCCTCGTCAACCGCATCCTCGGCCGCCGGGAGGCGGTCGTCGAGGACACCCCGGGCGTGACGCGCGACCGCGTCAGCTACCGAGCCGAGTGGAGCGGGCGCTTCTTCACGCTCGTCGACACCGGCGGCTGGGAGCCGGACGCGCGCGGCATCGACGCCTCCGTCGCCGCCCAGGCCGAGGTCGCGATCGACCTCGCCGACGCCGTCCTGTTCGTCGTCGACGCCATCGTCGGCGCCACCAGCACCGACGAGCGGGTCGTCCGCATGCTCCGCCAAAGCGGCAAGCCCGTGCTCCTCGTCGCCAACAAGATCGACGACGCCGTGCAGGAGCCGCTCGTCGCCGAGCTGTGGTCCCTCGGCCTCGGCGAGCCGCACCCGGTCTCCGCCGTGCACGGTCGCGGCGTCGCCGACCTCCTCGACGCCGCCCTGCGGCTGCTGCCCGAGGTGTCCGCCGTCGCGAAGGAGGAGGTGGGCGGCCCCCGCCGTGTCGCCATCCTCGGCCGCCCCAACGTCGGCAAGTCCAGCCTGCTCAACAGGGCGGCGGGCGAGGAGCGGGTGGTCGTCAACGAGCTCGCCGGCACCACGCGCGACCCGGTCGACGAGCAGATAACCCTGGCCGGCAAGGTCTGGCGCTTCGTCGACACCGCGGGCATCCGCCGCCGCGTGCACCTGCAGCAGGGAGCCGACTTCTACGCGTCGCTGCGCACCGCCGCCGCCCTGGAGAAGGCGGAGGTCGCGGTCGTGATGATCGACGTGACCGAGGAGCTCAGCGAGCAGGACGTGCGGATCATCGACCTCGTGCTCGAGTCCGGCCGTGCCCTCGTGCTCGCCTTCAACAAGTGGGACATGCTCGACGACGACCGCCGCCGCTACCTCGAGCGCGAGATCGAGCAGGACCTCGCGCACGTCGCGTGGGCACCGCGGGTCAACATCTCCGCGAAGACCGGCCGGCACCTGGAGAGGCTCGTGCCCGCGCTCGAGAAGGCCCTGGAGAGCTGGGACACCCGCATCGGCACCGGCAAGTTCAACGCCTTCCTCGCCGAGCTGGTGGCGGAGCACCCGCACCCGGTCCGGGGCGGAAAGCAGCCGCGCATCCTGTTCGGCACCCAGGCCGCCACCCGGCCCCCCACCTTCGTGCTGTTCACCACCGGGTTCCTCGACCCGGGCTACCGCCGCTTCATTCAGCGCCGGCTGCGCGAGATCTACGGCTTCGAGGGCACGCCGATCCAGCTCAACATGAGGGTTCGGGAGAAGCGCAAGAAGTAGCCGCCGGGGGCGGCCCGCCGGTCGTTCGGCCGGGCCGCCGTTCCGGCGTGCGCCTCAGCCCATCCGCTGCGTAATCGCGATGAAGTTGCCTTCGCTGTCGCGGAACCACGCCGAGCGCATGCCGTCCTGTTCGACGACGCCGTTCTCCGTCTTCATCTCGGGGATCTCGAACTCCTCGAAGACCACGCCGCGTTCACGGAGCCGGCGCATGTCGGCATCGAGGTCGTCGGTCATCCAGACCATCTGAGTGTTCTGCGCGGTGCCGGCGTTGGGCGTCTCGTACATGTCGAAGCCCGAACGGGCCTCGCCGTAGTGCAGCATGCCCATCCCGGCGTCCGTCGGGTCGAGGTCGAACTTGTCGTGGTAGTAGGTCCGCGCGCGCTGCAGGTCGGCGGCCGGCAGCACGGGGTGCATTTCGGAGAGCATCGTTGTTCCTCTGGGAGGTACGGGGCCCGCGGTCCGACGGGCCGGAAGCAGCGGAAGCGCGAACGCGCTTCCCGTCCGGCGGCGGGCGCCGGGGAGGAGGACGCTCCGCAGACTACGCCCGCGGCGAGTCCGGCGGCAGGGGGCGCTTGTCGCGGGAGACACGCCCCCGGTACCGAGCGGGAATGATTGATCTATGTCCACTGTCGGGTACAGTTGACATACATCCACTACTGCTCTTCGAGGTGTCATGACTTCCGCTTCACCCTCCCCAGTCGCAGCCCCGGCTGACGCTCCCGCGGCGCCGATGACGCACCGGGCGGTGCTCACCGCAATGTCGGGTCTGCTGCTCGGCATGTTCGTCTCGATCCTGGCCGCCACGGTCGTCGGCACGTCGCTGCCGGTGATCGTGTCCGACCTCGGCGGCGATCAGAACGCCTACACCTGGGTCATCACGTCAACGCTCCTGGCGACCACCGTGAGCACTCCGATCTGGGGCAAGCTCGCCGACCTGTTCAGCCGCAAGCTGCTCGTCCAGCTCTCGCTCGTGATCTTCGTCGTGGGCTCCGCCCTCGCCGGCCTCAGCGAGGACACCGGCACGCTGATCCTCTGGCGGGTGCTGCAGGGCCTCGGCGCCGGCGGCCTCACCGCCCTGGTGACGGTGGTCATCGCCGACCTGGTCAGCCCGCGCGAGCGCGGCCGCTACGCGGGCCTGATGGGCGCCGTCATGGCCGTCGGCACCGTCGGCGGTCCGCTCCTCGGCGGCTTCATCACCGACGCCTGGGGGTGGCGCTGGAACTTCTACGTCCCGGTTCCGGTCGCCGTCGCGGCCCTCATCGTGCTCCAGCTGACGCTGCACCTCCCCGTGCACAAGCGCAAGGTGAAGATCGACTTCCTGGGCGCCATCCTGGTCAGCGGAGCGGTGTCCCTGCTGCTCATCTGGATCTCGCTCGCCGGCAACTCGTTTCAGTGGAACTCATGGCAGACCTGGGTCATGGTGAGCGGCGCAGTCGTCCTCACCGCCCTCTTCATCTTCACGGAATTCAAGGTGAGCGAGCCCATCATCCCGCTCTCGCTGTTCCGCAACCGCACCTTCACCCTCTCCGTCGTGGCGAGCATCTCGGTGGGCGTCGCGATGTTCGGGTCGAGCGTCTTCCTCGGTCAGTACATGCAGCTGGCGCGCGGCAAGACACCGACGGAGTCGGGCCTGCTGACCCTTCCCATGGTGGTCGGGCTGCTGCTCTCCTCGATCATCATCGGACAGGTGATCAGCCGCACCGGCAAGTGGAAGCGGTACATGGTCACCGGCTCCGTGCTGCTCATCGTCGGCATCGCCCTGATGAGCACCATCCGGTACGACACCGACTTCGTCCTGGTCGCGATCTACATGTTCGTGATGGGCGCCGGCGTCGGCATGGTCATGCAGAACCTGGTCCTCGTGGTGCAGAACACGGTCCGGGCCACCCAGCTCGGAGTGGCAAGTGCCGGTGTCGCGTTCTTCCGCAGCCTCGGCGGCACGATCGGCGTGACCGTCATGGGTGCGGTCCTCGGCTCGCGGGTCACCGCGCTCGTCACCGACGGGTTCGCCGACGCCGGCATCCCCGCGACGGCCGTGGGCGGCGATGGGTCCATCCCGCACGTCAGTGAACTGCCTGGACCGATCCGGGTCATCGTGGAGTCGGCATACGGGCAGGGCGTCGGGGAGGTCTTCCTCGTGGCGCTGCCGCTCGCGGTCATCACTCTGATCGCCATCGCGTTCCTGCCCAACCTGTCGCTCGGCACGAAGACGGCCGCCGAACAGCGCAGCGACGAGCTCGCCGCCGATGAGGCGCTCCGCGTAGGCGCGGCCGAGATGGGCAGCACAGCGCTGCAGGACGGCGCGCTCGGCGAGCCTCGTTCTGCCGCGGGGGCGACTGCTGAGCCGACCGAGGCCGTTGCGTCGGACGGAACCCGTGAGCCGGCCCGTCGCGGCTGACGCACTCCTCCCGGCGGGAGGCGATACCGTCCTGGGGGTGGACGATCCCCAGGAAGGAGCGCCGGTGGCGCCGGAGGAGAACCCCGAGCGCGAGGAGGCGGTGGCCGAGCTCTCCGCACAGGTGGGCGCCCTGCTCGCCGCGGCCCGCTCGCTCAGCAAGGCTGCGGCGGAGGAGTTCTCGGCCGACCTGCAGCCGGCCGCCTACCAGCTGATCCGCTGGCTGAGCGTGGCCGGACCCACGCATCCCGCGGCGATCGCGGATGGCATCGGCATGGACCGCAGCGCCGTCAGCCGGCTCCTCAAGGAGCTGCGCGAGCTGTCGCTCATCGAGATGGCGCCCGACCCAGAGGACGGCCGCAGCCGCATCGTCACGCTGACGGCCGGCACCGCGGAAAAGCTCCGCGAGGTACGGGCCCACAACCGGGGCGAGCTGATGCGCCGGATCCGCACTTGGAGCACCGACGATCTGCGGCAGCTCACGGGGCTGCTCGCACGGCTCAACCGGCCCGGCTGATCTTCGCGAAAAGCCGGAATCAACCGGAATTAGGTCGCCCGGGAGCGCGTTACACCTGTCATGGCCACCACGACCCTCACCAAGCAGACCCATGACGAGACCGTCGCCGACGGGATCGTCCTCATCGACTTCTGGGCAGCCTGGTGCGGCCCGTGCCGTCAGTTCGGACCGATCTTCGAGGCGGCGAGCGAGACACACCCGGATGTCACCTTCGCCAAGGTCGACACCGAGGCGGAGCAGGAGCTGTCCGCCGAGTACGGCATCCGCTCCATCCCCACCCTCATCGTCTACCGCGACGGCATCCCCGTCTTCGGTCAGCCCGGCGCGCTGCCGAGCCACGCGCTCGAGGACCTCATCGGGCAGGTGAAGTCGCTCGACATGGACGACGTCCGCGCTCGCTACGAAGAGGCGAAGGCGAAGGCCGCCACTCAGTCCGCCGGCTGAGCGCACGCGCGCAAACTTCACGCACGAACGAAGGCCGTCGGCAGGTGCCGGCGGCCTTCGTCGTGTGCGCTGTGCGCCCCTGCTCGCCCTGTCGGGCTGTTCGCAGCGCTACTCGAGCGTGATGGTGGCGAGCGGCCCGCCGACGTCCTCGACGTAGCCGGCCGCGGCGCCGTCGGGCGTCCACCGGACGACCGCGCTGAGCCCGTAGGCGCCCGGCTCGAGGGCGGGCAGGTCGGTGCGGAAGGATTGCTGCATCTCGTCCTCCTCGTCGCAGCGGATCGGGTCGAAGCTCGCGGGCAGCTCCATCGAGGCGCCCGGCTGCAGGTCGATGACAATGGCGGACATGATAATCGGGCCGTTGCTGTGCCAGACCGTGATGCCGTCCGCGGAGACCGTCATCACCGGCCGCGCGCCCGTGTAGCCGGTCAGGTGCTCGCTGCCGGTGTTGGTGAGGACGACCGTCCCGGACACGGCGCCGCCGGCGGGGGCGGTCGCCGGGAACGCCACCGTCGCGACCAGGCCGGACATCGCCGGCGCCAGGTCCGCGAGCGGCGCCCCGCACGGGTTGATCTTCTCGGCGGGCGCCAGCTGGATGGCCCCGCCTGCCGCGGCGCCCCCGGCGGCCGGGCCGTCGATGGGGCCGGCGGCGGTGCCGGGTGCGGGCTCACCGGCCGCGATGCCGGGGTTCTCGGCGGCGGGACGGAACAGGCCGGTGCTGATCCCGGCCGTCGCGATGGCGGCGACGGCGAGCGTGCTCGTGCCCGCGACGGCGATGCGGCGGGTGCGTCGACGGCTGCGGACGCGACCGAGAACGTGCGGCAGGTCGATGTCGGCGGTGCCGGCGGACGTGGCGGCACCGCGCAGGTATTCGCGGACGGCGCCTTCGGGGTCGTGGCTGGACATGTTCGCTCCGTTCGGGTGGATCTCAGCGGGGGCCGGCGGCGGCCGACGAGGTGGGTGTGCTGCTGCTGGTGGACGCCGCCCCGAGGGAGGCGGAGAGCTTGCGCAGGCCGTCGCTGAGGTAGCGCTTCACGGTGCCGGAGCTCAGGCCGAGTCGGTCGGCGATGTCGTCGACCGGCAGGTCCTCGTAGTAGCGGAGGACGACGCAGGCCCGCTCGCGGCGGCTCAGGCGGCTCAGTTCGCCGTGCAGGTCGAGCCGGCTGTCGGTCGCGGCGGTGGGGGAGTCGGCGCTGTCGGTGCGGGCGGCGAGATGCAGGATGCTGCGCCATTTGCTGGCGCGCCGGCCGCCGTCGAGGTACGCGGACAGGATCGCCCGGCGCACGTAGCCTTCCGCGCCCGCGAGGCTGAAGTCGTCGCGCGCGCGGGAGAAGGTGCGCACCAGGCCGTCCTGCACGAGGTCGGCGGCGTCGTCGCGGCTGCCGCAGAGCAGGTAGGCGTAGCGCTGGAGGGCGTCCCCCCGGGTGGCGACCAGCTCCGTGGCGACGGCCTGCCAGGCCGGCGGTGTGCGGGGTGTGCTCCGCATGGCGGTGTCCTCCAGTTCGTCCGCCGCGAAAGGCGTCCTGACTAGTAGAACGTGCGGGCGGCGCGAAAGGTTGGGGCAGGAGCGGAGATTCGTCGAGCTGCGCCGTTCCGGGCGGGTGCCGGGCGGGGCCGCGGCCGGCTTGCATAAGGTCGACGTCCGTCGGCAGAATGTATAGACATTTGAGGGACACGAGTGCGTCCCGCTGCGGAGGGGCCCTTGCCGACTGCGAGCTCAGCGTCGAGCCGCCTCCTCGGCGAGCCGACTCCCGACGGTGTGCTCGGCGTCGACGTCGGCGGCACCTCGATCAAATGGTCGCTGGTGCACGGGGGTGTGCGGAGCGCGGGCGGATCGCTCGAGACCCCGCGCGGCGACCAGCGGGACGTGCTCCGCCGGGTGGCCGACATCGCCCGAAACCATCGCGCCTCATGCGGGGCGATCGGTCTCGCCGTCCCCGGGACCGTCGACGCCGTGGCCCGGCGGACCGTGGTGGTGCCGAACCTCCCCGGGGACTGGCGGGACTTCCCGGTCGCCTCGGAACTCGAGCGGCTCACCGGATTGCCGGTCGCCCTGCTCAACGACGCGCGGGCGTTCGCGTGGGCTGAGCACCTCGGTGGCGCCGGGCGGGGGTTCACCGACGCGCTCTTCGTCACCCTCGGCACCGGCGTGGGCGGTGCGATCGCCTTCCGCGGCGAGATACTGACGGGCGACCTCGATGCCATCGGGGAACTGGGTCACGTCCCGGTGGACCCCCTCGGTGAGCTCTGCCGCTGCGGCGGGCGCGGATGCCTCGAGACCGTCGCCTCCGCCACCGCGATCGTCGCCCGCCTGGGCCGCACCGTCGCGGTGGCACAGTCGGGGCTGCTGAGCCAGCTCACCGCGAACGGCTCCCTCCCACTGACGGCCGAGATCGTGGCAGCGGCGGCCCGTGCCGGAGATCCCTGGTCCCGGGACGCCTATCGCCGGGCCGGCGAGGCGATCGGGCAGGCGGCGTCGACCATCGCCCTGCTGCTCCAGCTCCAGGCCGTCGTGATCGGCGGTGGGCTGCGGCCCGCCGCGGACCTGTACCTGACCGTGGTGCAGGCGGCGCTCGACCAGCGACGCTCTCTCACCGGGCACGTTCTGGCCGTCGTCGCGCAGCACGGGCCCGAGGCGGGGTCGCTGGGCGCGGCGGCTTTCGCGGCGGCCCGGTTCCCCTCCGATCGCCCTGCCGCCCTACCGGAAGGACCCCGACGCCCATGACGTGGCTCACGGAAGCACGCGCAGTGCTCGACCGCATCGAATCCACCCAGGCCCACGCGATGGAGGCCGCGGCCTCCATCGCCGCCGATGCCATCGGCGGGGGCGGGGTGGTGCACACGTTCGGCACCGGCCACTCCCGGATCCCCGTCGAGGAGATGTTCCCGCGCTACGGCTCCTACCCGGGATGGCACCCGATCGTGGAGCTGTCGATGACCTTCCATACCGAGATCGCGGGCTCCAACGGGCAGCGGCAGGCCATGTTCATCGAGCGAGTCCCGGGGTTCGCGGCGGCCATCCTCGCCAACTTCCAGCTCCGGCCGACGGACGCCATCCTGATGTTCAGTGCGACGGGACGCAACGCCGTCCCGGTCGAGACCGCAATGCTCGCCAAGGCGGCCGGACTCCCGGTCATCGCCGTCACCTCGATCAGTGAGGCACGCGCGGTGCAGCCCACCCACGCGTCCGGCACCGTCCTCGCCGACCACGCCGATGTGGTCATCGACATCTGCACCCCGCTCGGCGACGCCGCGGTCGAGATCGACGGCTGGGACAACAAGGTCGGGCCGGTGAGCAGCATCGCCAACATCGCCGTGGTGAACACCCTGAAGGTCCTCACCGCCCAGAAGCTTGCCGACCGGGGCATCGAGCTGCCGGTGCTCACCGGTGCGCAGATCGTGGGGGAGGAGCGATCCACCGAGCTCTTCGAGAGCGCCTACCTCGAGCACGCGCGCCGCAAGGCCGGCGTGCTCCGCGTCCCCGCTTCCACCCAGGTGCAGGCATGACGCGTGGGGCCTGGGTGGTCGGCGGCTCCGGTGGGATCGGCGGGGCCTGTGTGCAGGCTCTCACCGAGGACGGGTTCGAGGTGCACGCCTCCGACCGGCCCGCGGAGGACATCACGATGCCGGGGGTCGCGGACGCGGTCGCGGCGCGACTGGCCGGCGCGGGCCCCCTGCTCGCGGCGGTGCACACCATCGGCATGAGCGGGCGCCGACTCGGCGACGGACCGGTCTCCTCCTGCACCGACGAGGCCTGGGACGAGGTGCTGCGCGTGGACCTCACCTCCGCCTTCTACTTCCTCCGGGCCTGCCTCAACTCCTGCGCGCCCGGCGCCTCGGTCGTGCTCATCGGCTCCGCCCTCGCGACGGGACTCGACGGCGACTTCCTGACCGCCGCGTACCGGGTCGCGAAGGCCAGCCTGGTCCCGCTGCTCGAGGCCGCTGCCTACGAGGGAGCGCGCTCCGGCATCCGCGTCAACATCGTGGCCCCCGGCCTGGTGGAGACCCGCATGGCGGCGCGAGCACTGTCCGATGGCAGCATCATCGCCCGGTTCCCCGCTTTGATGCCGCTGACCCGGCGGCCCTCCACCGCCGATGAGGTGGCCGCCGCCGTGCGGTGGCTCGTCGGTGGCAACGCGATCCAGACCACCGGCGCCGTGCTCCCCGTCGACGGCGGCTGGCAGCTGCGCTGAGCCCCGGAGGAGCCGCATGACACACGACACGTTCGCGCCCGGTCGGATCGCCGAACCCCCGGAGACCGCATGGGACCTCATCCGGCTGACCAGCACGGAGGCGGCGAGGATGCCCTTGCTCGGTGAGGCCGATGTCGCCGTCGTCGGCGGCGGGTCGGCCGGCTGCGCCGCCGCCGTCGCGGCCGCCCGGCACGGTGCCGACACGCTCCTCATCGAGAGCGGCGGTTTCCTCGGCGGCACCGCCGCGGCCGTGCTCGACACCATGTACGGGTTCTTCCCCGCGGGCAGCGATGACCGGATCGTCGGCGGCATCGGCTGGGAGCTCGCGGACGCGATGCTCCGCTCGGGGAACGCCGTCCTCCGTGGGAACACCTACGGCGCCGGCACCGGCGTCACCTACGAGCCCGAGGCGCTCAAGCTCGAGTGGGACCGGCGCATCACCGGCAGCGGAGTCCGGCCGCTGCTGCACACGCGGGCGGGTGCGGTGATCCTCGATGGCGACACCGTCGGCGGGGTCGTGGTGCTCACCCGCCGCGGCCCGTTCCGGATCCTGGCCCGGCGCATCATCGACGCCAGCGGTGACGCGGATGTGGCCTGGGCGGCGGGGTGCTCGCTCGAGATGCCGACCGCGCAGCGCCGAGTGCAGCCGTTGACCACCACGTTCCGCCTCGGCGGCGTGGGCACGCCGCCGGCGACCGCCGAGCTGCACCGATTGATGCGCGAAGCGGCTGCGAGCGGCGAGTACGCGCTGCCGCGACTCGAGGGCTCCGCGCATTACACGGTGCTGCCGGGCGTCTACCACACGAACGTCACGCGCGTGTCCGGAATCGACCCGACGAACCCGTGGGCGGCCACCGCCGCCGAGATCGAGGGCCGGAAGCAGGCGGCGGAGTACGCGCGGTTCTTCCGCGACCGGGTGCCCGGCTACGAGGACTCGTACCTGCTGAACACCTCCGTGTGGATCGGCACGCGGGAGACCCGCCGGCTCGTCGGGAAGTACGTGCTGACCAAGGAGGACGTGCTCGGCGCCCGGCAGTTCGACGACGCGATCGCCCTCTGCGGTGCACCGATCGAGGACCACGACGGCGGGGCGGCCACCATCTGGCGCTATGTGGCGGCCGGGGAGGGCGGGGAGCCGACCGGACGGTCCTACGGCATCCCGTACCGATGCCTGCTGCCGGACGGGGTCGAGGGGCTCCTCGTGGCGGGGCGCTGTCTCTCGGCCACTCACGACGCCCACGCGTCGGCACGGTCGATCGCCCAGTGCCTCTCCTACGGGCACGCAGCCGGGGTGGCCGCTGCCCTCTCCGCGGCGACCGGTGCCGCTCCGGCTGCGATCGACGTCGACGTGTTGCGCTCCCGGCTCGGGAACGACGGAGTGATCCTGTGAACGGGAGCATCCGCACGGTGCTCGGCGACATCGCCGGGTTCTCGGGCGCGGCGTACATGCACGAGCACCTGATCCTCGACTCGCCGCTGATCGCGGACCGCTTCCCGCATCTTCTCCTCGACGACGTCGACGCGGCGGTCGAGGAGGTGGCTGCCTGCCGGGATCGCGGCGCGGCTCTGATGGTCGACGCGATGCCGCTGGCCGCCGGACGGGACGTGGTACGGCTCGCCGCCATCGCGTCCCGGACCGGTGTGCATGTGGTCGCCGCGACGGGACTGCACCACGACCGGTACTACGGACCGCTGCACTGGACGAACCGGGTCGGGGCCGACCAGCTGGCCGAGGAGTTCGTCGCCGACCTGGTCGACGGCGTCGACGAGTTCGACGGGACCAGCCCCATCGTGCGGCGCACCGCGCATCGCGCGGGCATCGTGAAGGTCGCGACTTCGGGTGCGCGGCCGGACGCCCGGGACCTGCGCAATCTCGAGGCCGCGGCGGCCGCAAGCGCCGCCACCGGTGCGCCGGTGCTCACCCATTGTGAGGGCGGCCTCGGTGGGGGCGCCCAGGTGGAGCGCCTGGCGGCGGCCGGGGTGCCCGCCCCGGCGATCATCCTGAGTCATGTCGACAAGGCGCACGACCTGCCCTACCTGCTCGACCTCGCGGGGACCGGGGCGGTCCTGGAACTCGACCAGTCCCTCCGCGAGCGCACCGAGGGCGCCGGATCCAGCACCGTGCGGGCAATCCTCACCCTGCTGGACGGCGGCCACGGGGATCGCATCGTCGTCGGCACCGACGGCGCCCGGCGGTCCCTGTGGTCCGCGTACGGCGGGGAGCCGGGACTTGCCTGGCTCGTCGCGGAGCTGCCGGCGCTGCTGCGCCGCGAAGGAGTGCAAGAGGACGACCTGCAGCGCATCTTCCACGACAACGCAGCGCGCGCCCTCGCCTGGCGGGCCGTCGGATGAGCGAGGTCCTCGAGGCGCTCGCCGCGGTGCGGGCCGTCCCGGTCCTCCGGTCGGCCGGCGCGGACTCCGCGGTCGCGGCCGCTCGGGGGTATGCGCAGGGCGGGATGAACGTCGTCGAGCTCACCTTCAGCACCCCGGGTGTGCTTGATGCCGTGCGGGAGCTCGCCGCGGATGCGGACCTGATGGTGGGGGTCGGCACCGTCCTCACCCCGGCGCAGGCGCGCGCCGCCGTGGCGGCGGGCGCCCGGTTCCTCGTGTCGCCGGTATGGCTGCCGTGGCTGCCGGACCTCGCGCGCGAACTGGGCGTCGCCGCTGTTCCGGGCGCAGCGACGCCCAGCGAGATCTGGCACGCGCACGCGGCGGGGGTCGCCGCCGTGAAGGTGTTCCCGATCGCCCGGCTGGGCGGCGCCGCCTACATCCGCGACCTGCTCGCACCCCTGCCGGACCTGAGCCTGATGGCGACAGGCGGGGTCACGGCCGCGACGGCGAGGGAGCTCCTGGACGCGGGTTGCCTCGCCGTCGGGGTCGGCGGCGTGGGACGCGGCGCCCCCGCCGACGCTGCGGCCGCCTTCCTCGCCGCGATCGGCGGCCTTCCCCGCCCGTGACCGGCTTGAACTCCGCACGCGTGCCTTCTAGGCTGACAAGCGACGGCAATTGGGCTATACAACTTCGACGGAGAATCCAACGATGACGCTGGTGGGCCTTCAGCTGTGGACCGTGCGGAATCGCCTGGACGACGTGGAGCGCCTGTTCGCCGAGGTGGCGGCCGTCGGCGTCGGCGCCGTCGAGCCGTTCGGCCTGGGCAGGCCCGACATCGACCCGGGGGCCCGGATCGCCCACGCGGCGCGGCTCCGGCGGGCGGCGGACTCGGCCGGCCTCGCCATCCTGTCGACGCACACCGCGCTGCCCGAGCCCACCGACGCGAGCGTGTTCCTCGACGAGATGGGCGCACTCGGGGTGTCCGCGGCGGTCGCCGCGGTGCCCGAGAGTCTGTCCGGATTCGGCCGGGACGCGTTCCGGGATTTCGACTCGGTGCGACGGTATGCGCAGAAGCTCAACGCGCTGGCGCAGACCGCCGCCGCCGCGGGTTTGCGGATTGGCTACCATAATCACGCCTGGGAGTGGAACGAGCTCGAGGACGGGTCACTCGCCTACGACCGGCTCTGGGAGGAACTCGCCCCCGAGGTCGTCGCCGAGCTGGACCTGCTGTGGGCGACGTTCGCGGGCCAGGATGCGCCGGCGATCATCCGGCGGCTCGGGGACCGGGTCCGCTTCCTGCACGCCGGCGACGCGGCGCCCGTCACCAACACCGACCATCAGCTTCCCGCCGGTCAGGGGGACGCGCCGCTCGGCGAGGCGTTCGCCGTCGCCGGGCCGCGTCTTGAAGCCGTGTTCATTGAAGCGACCACGCCGCCGCCCGGATCCACCGAGCTCGATCTCGTCGCGGCCAGCGCGACGTGGCTCACGGCGCGCCTGGCCGCCGGACCTGTCACCGGCTGATCCGCCGCCGACACCGCAACCACTCGAGGGACAGCATGGACACCGAGCATTCCGCCCCGACCCGGCTCGCGTTCGTCGGTGCGGGCAACATCGCGGGACCGTACGCGGCGAGCCTGCGCCGCCACCCCGAGCTGAGCCTCATGGGCGTCTACGACATCGACGCCGCCAAGGCGACCGAGTTCGCCCAGGCCAACGGCTGCGCGGCCTACGCCACGCTCGACGAGCTCGTCGCCGAGGACCCCGACATCGTGGTGAACCTCACCAGTGCGCCGTACCACCACTCGACCACGCGCGCCCTGATCGAGCGGGGCGCGACCGTGTTCAGCGAGAAGCCGCTCGCACTCACGCTCGCCCAGGCGCGGGAACTCGTCGAGCTCGCCGCCGAGCGCGGCGCCCGCGTGGCGTGCGCGCCGTCGCTCTGGCTGGGCCGCTGCTATCAGCGCACCGCCGAGCGGGTGCTCGCCGGCGAGATCGGGGCCGTGCGACTGATCACCGCTGAGGTGAACCACGGCCGCATCGAGAGCTGGCATCCGGCGCCGCAGACCTTCTACCAGGTCGGCCCCGTCGTCGACGTCGGCATCTACGCGCTGACCTACCTCACCGCGGTCTTCGGGCCGATCCGGCAGGTGTCGGCCGCATCTGCGCGCCTGCTCGCGTCCCGGGTCACGCTCACCGGAGCGGACTTCGAGATCGGCGCGGCGGACGCCTGGCTGATCAACGCGACGTTCGAGTCCGGCCAGCTGCTCGGCCTGCGCTGCAACTTTTACGTGGGGGCGGGGACCGTTCCCCGCAGCGTCAGCTTCCACGGCGACGCCGGCAGCCTGCGCGTCGACGACCTGTTCCGCCCGGATGCGCCCGTCTCGCGCGCGGCATTCGGCGAGCCCTTCGTCGCGGAGCCGCCCGGCGAGACGCTGGAGGTCGACTGGAGTCTCGGCGTTCTCGACCTCGCCGACGCCCTGCGCACCGAGCGGCCGCACCGCACCTCGGTGGAGCATGCGGCGCACATCGTGGAGGTGCTGGAGGCGGTTGGCGCATCGGCGCGGAGCGGCCGGACGGAAGCCGTGGCCTCCACCTTCCCCAACCCCTTCCGGTCCGTGGCCGGCGGCGCCCGGTGACCGCCGTCCCGCGACGCGTCTGCGTGGTCGGTCTCGACCACATGCACGCGGGCGACCAGGTCGGAGTGATCCGCGACATCGACGGGGCCCGGCTCGCCGGCGTGTGGGACGCGTCGCCGGAGCGCCTGGCGCGGTTCGGCGAGGAGCTGGCCATCGAGGCGGGGGAGTTGTTCCCCGACCTCGACGAGATGCTCGATCGTGCTGCGCCCGACGTCGCCGTGGTCTGCTCGACCACGGCGGCGCATCGCGGCGTGACCGAGCGGCTGACGGCTCGGGGAATCCATGTGCTCCTGGAGAAGCCGTTCGGGCCGAACCTCGAGGATGTGGCGGCCATGATCGCCGCCGCGGAGCGGGCGGGCGTCCTGCTGGGCGTGAACTGGCCGCTGGCCTGGTACCCCAGCCATCGCACCGCCCACCGGCTGATCGCCGATGGCGCCATCGGAGCGGTCACCGAGGTGCACTACTACGACGGCAACCGCGGTCCGCTCTTCCACAGCCACGGCAAGCGGGTGATCGACGACATGACCGCCCGCGCCCTCAAGGACGGCAGCTGGTGGTACGACCCCGAGCAGGGCGGTGGCTCCCTGCGTGACTACCTCGGCTACGGTGCGACGCTCGCCACCTGGTTCCGCGGCGGCGAGCTGCCCGATGTCGTCGTCGCCGTCGCGCACTCCGCCGCGGGCGATCGAGTGGACGAACAGTCCGTCACGGTGGGCCTCTACCCGTCAGGGCTGTCCACCTTCCAGACCCGCTGGGGCACCTTCACCGACCCCTGGACCGAGCAGCCGCAGCCGCGGTGCGGCTTCGTGCTCGTCGGGCAGAGCGGTACCCTCTCCAGCTGGGACTACGACGAGTTCGTCACGCTGCAGACGCAGCAGCAGCCGTCGTCGACGCGCGTGCCCGTCGACGCCATCCCGGCGCACGAGGGCTCGGGGCTCGGCAACCTCCTGCACTGCCTCGACCGCGGCAGCCGCCTCTACGGGCCGCTCTCCAGCGGGACCAGCCGGGACGGGCAGCGGATCGTCGAGGCGGCCGCCGTGAGCGCCCGGGAAGGGCGCGCGGTGCGATTGGGGGAGCTCGAGTGAGCGCCGACCGACGCGTGGAGCAGCCGGACTACCTGCCCGCGTCGATCCCCGAGGGCGCCCCGGGGGTCGCGCTCATCGGCTGCGGCTCGATCAGTGCCATGCACCTCGCCGCCTACCGCGATGCCGGTCTCCAGGTGCTGATCCTCTGCGACCGCACGCTGGCGAAGGCGCATGCCCGGCGGGCGGAGTTCGCGCCGGCCGCCGAGGTCACGACCGACGCGGCGGAGGTGCTCGGCCGCCCGGACGTCGCCGTCGTGGACATCGCGACCCACGTGACGGGGCGCCCCGCCCTGATCGAGGCGGCCCTACTCGCGGGCAAGCACGTCCTGTCGCAGAAGCCGTTCGTGCGGGATCTGGAGGAGGGGAGGCGACTGATCCGGCTCGCTCGCGCGCACGGTCGGGTGCTCGCCGTCCACCACAACGGCCGCTGGGCGCCCCACTTCGCGGCGGCGCTGGCCCTGGTGCGGCGGGGCGACATCGGGGCGGTCTCCTCGGCGGATTTCGCGGTGTACTGGCCGCACGACCGCATCTTCGCGGACGACCCGCACTTCTCGACCATGCAGGACCTCGTGATCTTCGACTTCGGGATCCACTGGTTCGACCTCGTCGCGCAGCTGTTCGCCGATGCTGGGCCCGCCCGTCGGGTGTTCGCGTCGGCCCGCCGCCGGGACAGCGCACGCATCGCCGTGCCGACCGACGTCGAGGTGCTCATCGACTTCGAGTCCGCCGCGGCGACCCTGCTCTTCCGGGCGTCCGCCGCGCACGCGGAGTCGGGGGCGTTCCGCATCGAGGGATCGGAGGGGGTCGTTCTGCACGCGGGGTCCAGCCTGGGTGGCGACAACGTCCGGGCGGTGACCTCGGCCGGCGAGCTGGTCGTCGCGCTCGACGGCGACTGGTGGTCGCGCGGCATGCTCGGCCCGATGGCGGAGGTGATCGCCGCCATCCGGGCGGAGCGGCCACCCTCGAACGACGCCGCGACGGCGCTGCCCGGTCTCGCGCTCGCCTTCGCGGCGCAGGAGTCGCTGCGCACGGGCGCCGCCGTCGACCCCGCCACGGTGGGCACGGGCCTGCAGAGCGCGTAGCGACGGCCCTCGCCCGCCCGAGCAGTTGTATACCCGCGTGCCCACCGGTTGTCTAGGATTGCGGATCATGGTCGACGCGAACGGGCGCCCGGCGCCGGGCACCACGGTGCGCTACCAGGAGATCGAGAATTGGCTCCGCGCCCGCGTGCTCGATGGCCGGGAAGGCGATCCCGTGCCATCCGAGTCGGAGCTCGGCGCCCGCTTCGGGGTCAGCCGGATGACCGCACGCCAGGCCGTGCAGAACCTCGCCGCGGAAGGGCTGGTCCGCCGGCAGCGGGGGTCCGGCACCTTCATCGCGCCGAAGCCGATGCATCGGCACTCCGGCCCGCTGATGAGCTTCAGCGCCGACATGAAGCGGCGGGGCCTGACCGCGTCATCTCGGCTGCTCGAGGCGAGCCTGCGGGAGCCCACCGCCGCGGAGACGGACGCGCTCCGGCTCGGCGAGCGCCAGCGCGTGGTCTCCCTCGCCCGGCTGCGGCTCGCGGACGGGACCCCCATGGCGATCGAGCACACGAGCCTCACCCCCGACTGTGCGCCGGTGCTCTCGCACGACCTCGAGAACGGATCGCTGCACGAGGCCCTGCGGGGCCTCGGCCGCATCCCCGTGACGGCCCTCACCTGGATTAGCGCGCGCGGGGCCACCGCCGGTGAGGCGAAGAGCCTCGGCTTGCCCGCGCGGTCCGCGGTGCTGGTGGAGAAGCGCATCATCTCCGACCAGGACGACGCGCCCCTGGAACGGACCACGACCGTCTACCACCCGGACCGGTACGTCATCGACGCGGTCTTCACCCTCGCCGAGCAGCACGGAAGCGACGCGCCGTAGCGGCGTGCCTCAGACCACGCGCACGTCGACGCCGAGTTCGCGCAGCGCGTCCAGCATGTCCTCCGGCGCGCCCTCATCGGTCACGAGCACGTCGATCTCTGCGGCGGCCGCGACGGTCGTCGTCGACACCACGCCGAACTTGCTGGAGTCGAGCAGGGCGACGATCCGGCCGGCAGACTCCGCCATCCACCGCCGCACCTGCGCCTCCAGCGGATTCGGGTCGGTGAACCCGTGGCGGAGCGTCAGGCCGGTCGCGGACACGAAGAGCGTGTCGGCGTTCAGGTCCCGGAGGAAGGCGCCGACGCTCGGGCCGACGAACGTGTAGGAGATGTCACGCAGGATGCCCCCGGTGGACATGACCGTGGCCTCCGGCATCAGCTCGCGCAGCGCGTTCGCGGTGTAGAGGCCGTTGGTGATCACGGTGAGGCCCCGGTGCGCCGTCAGGTGGCGTGCCATGCTCGTCACCGTGGTGCCGCCCTCGAGCAGGAGGACCTGTCCCTCGGTGACGAGGTTCTCGGCCGCGTAGCGGGCGATGCGAGACTTCTGCGCCGCGTTGATGCGCTGCTTGGCGGCGTACCCCGGCTCGATGCCGGGAGTGCCTGCGGGAATCGCTCCGCCGTAGGTGCGCTGGATGAGGCCGTCCGCCTGCAAGGCCTCCAGGTCGCGCCGCACCGTCATGTCGGAGACGCCGAAGCGCTCGCTCAGTGCGGTGATCGCCACCGAGCCGGCCTGCTCCAGCTCCCGCAGGATTTCCGCGCGGCGCTGCGTTGCTGTCATCGCAGTCAGCATAACGACGGCGATTTCTGTTGCAGAAGCACAGGCATGATGTTTGGATCGAACATCATGACGACTCTCGCCTCGATCGCCGCCGCCTACGCCGCCGCCATCGACATGGACGCCGAAACCGGCCGGCTGGCGGGCGGCGCGCTCGTCGAACGCCGGCTGAGCGACCTGGAAGGGTGCTTCGTCGACGCTGCCGCCCTCGACGCGACGCTCGCCGAGGGCGACCCCGTCGTGTACACGGTGAGCGCCCTGGAGCCCGGCTCCGGCGACGGAGACCTGCACCTCGGTCTCGGCGTGCTGATGCCCGGTCGGGTGGGTGACGAGTTCTTCCTCACCAAGGGGCACTACCACTCCTGGCGCGAGGCGGGCGAGTACTACATCGGACTGCGCGGCCACGGCGGCCTGCTGCTCGAGGACGAGGAGGGGCTGAGCCGCCTCGTGCCGTTCGGCACCGGTCAGCTCGTCTACGTCCCGGGATCGACGGCCCATCGCACGGTGAATACGGGTGCCGAGCCGCTCGTCTACCTGGGCGTCTACTCGGCCAAGGCCGGGCACGACTACGCCGCGATCGCGGCGGACAACTTCCGGCAGGTGGTGCTCGCCGGGGAGAACGGCGCGCCCGTCGTCCGGAACCGATCCGAGCTCGTCCCGAGCGGGAAGGACTGACCATGTCGGAGCAGATCATCGGAGAGATCCCCGAGGGCGGTCCGGATGTCCACGTCGTCCACCGTCCGTGGGGTTCCTTCCGGCAGTACGCCCACAATCGGCCGGTGACGGTCAGCCTCATGTCGGTGAACGAGGGGCAGCGGCTGAGCCTGCAGTCCCACCCGGGCCGCGGCGAGTACTGGATCGTGCTGGACGAGGGCGCCGTCGTGCAGGTGGATGACCGCATCTGGCGACCTGAGCGCGGCGAGGAGCTGTGGATCCCGCAGAACGGGCGTCACCGCCTGTCGAGCGAGAAAGGCACCGTCCGAGTGCTGGAGATCGCCTTCGGCGACTGGCAGCAGGAGGACATCGTCCGCTACGACGACGACTACGCGCGGCCCGGCCATGGAGACTGAGCCGCAGGAGGCGTCGGTCCGGGTCACGACCCAGGACCTGCTGCCCGGGCGGATCACGCCGCGCGGGGACGGGTACGACATCTACCCGACGCACCCGCTCGGTGCGGTGCGCGCCGGCTACGACGCGCTCGCGGACCGGCTCGCGGATGAACGGCTCGTGCTGCTCGACGGAATGGCCGGCGTGCGCTGGGGGGACTTCCGTGCGGGCCTCGACGGCGCGCTGACCGCGCGCGGTCGACGCGTCACATGGCAGGCGGCCGCCGACGCCATGCTCGCGCCCGACGCGCTCGAGGCACTCGTCGAGCCCTTCCTCGGTGGCGATGACCCCATCTTCGGCACCGCGTTCACCGGGACGCTGAGCGACCTCTTCGACGGCCCCCGGCTCGCCGCGTTCCGGCCGGATACGGATGCCGACGTGACGATCGTGTTCGGCAGCGGCGCGGCGCTCGTCGGCGGCGAGGGGTGCGTCGTCTTCGTCGACGTGCCGAAGAACGAGATCCAGTTCCGGGCGCGCGCGGGCAACCCGATCAACCTCGGGCTGCGGACTGCGCTGGCGCCGAAGCCGGCGTACAAGCGCAGCTACTTCCTCGACTGGCCGGCGCTCGCCGCGCACAAGCAGGAGCTGCTGCCGCGCCTCGATGTGTTCGTCGACGGTCAGCATTCGGACCGGCCGACCTTCGCCGACGGGGACGCCGTGCGCGAGGGGCTCGCGCAGCTGTCGCTCACCATGTTCCGCGTGCGGCCATGGTTCGAGCCGGGCCCGTGGGGCGGGCAGTGGATCAAGGAGCGCATCCCGCAGCTGCCGCAGGACGTGCCCAACTACGCCTGGTCGTTCGAGATGATCGTGCCCGAGAACGGCATCCTGTTCGAAAGCGGCGGGATACCGCTCGAGGTGTCGTTCGACCTGCTGATGTTCGCGCAATCGGCCGCCGTGCTCGGCGAATCCGCGGCCCGGTTCGGCGCCGAGTTCCCCATCCGGTTCGACTTCCTCGACACCTTCGACGGCGGCAACCTCTCCGTGCAGGTGCACCCGCGGCCCGAGTACATCCGCACCTCCTTCGGGGAGCGGTTCACGCAGGACGAGACCTATTACATCCTCGACGCCGCGCCAGGGGCGAAGGTGTTCCTCGGGTTCCAGGACGACATCGATCCCGGAGAGTTCCGGGCCGAACTGGAGCGCAGCCAGCGCGACGCGGTGCCGGTCGACATCGAGCGCTACGTGATGACCCACGACTCGCGTCCGGGCGACCTGTTCCTCATCCCGCACGGCACGGTGCACAGCTCGGGCATCGACAACCTCGTCCTGGAGATCAGCGCGACGCCCTACATCTTCACGTTCAAGCTGTACGACTGGCTGCGCCTCGACCTGGACGGCAAGCCGCGGCCCATCAACCTCGAGCGCGGGTTCGAGAACGCCTTCTTCGACCGGAAGGGCGCGCGCGTCCGGGAGGAGTTCATCTCGCGGCCGGCGGAGCTCGACCGGGGCGACGGCTGGGCGCGATGGCACCTGCCCACGCATCCCGATCACTTCTACGATGTGAACCGCTGGGAACTGGCCGCGGGTGCCGCCGCCACGTTCGCGACGGAGGGCAGCGTCCAGGTGATGAGCGTCGTGAGCGGCGAATCGGTGCTGGTCGAGGCCGGCGGGGTGACCCGGCGGTTCTCCTTCGCCGAGACCTTCGCCGTCCCGGCCGCGGCCCAGGAGTTCCGCGTGCACGCCGACCGCGGCGCGGCGACCGTGCTCACCGCCTTCATCAAGCCCGGCCGGGGCCCCGGGTGACACTCGTCCTCGGCGTCGACGCAGGCGGGACGAGCACCCGGGCGGCCATCGCGGACGGCAGCGGCCGCATCCTCGGATCCGGCTCCGCGGGGCCGGGCAACCTCGACGATGCTGGGCCGGCCGGCACCGCCGCCGCCATCGCGGAGGCGACGGACGCGGCCCGGCGGGCCGCCGGCATCGCCCCGGGAACGACATTCGACGCGGCGATGCTCGGCGTCGCGGGGGTCGTCAGCGAGACGGATCGCGCGGCCGTTCGCGACGCCGTCCAGTCGCACCGCCTGGCGCCGGCCGAGCGGCTCGAGGTCGACCACGACTGCCGCGTCGCGCTCGCGGGCGGGCTGTCCGGCCGACCGGGCATCGTCCTGATCGCCGGTACCGGCTCCGCGGCCTTCGGATTCGATGCGGAGGGCCAGCGCTGGCGTGCCGGCGGCTGGGGCGGGCTGCTCGGTGACGAGGGCGGCAGCTACCGGATCGCTGTCGACGCGCTGCGCGCGGTCACGATGGCCATCGACGGACGGGGCCCCGCGACCGCGCTCACCGGTGTACTGCTCGCGGCGCTCGATGCTGCGGACCCGGACGACCTCATGCACCGCGTGCATCTCGAGGGACGCGGCCGCGCGGGGATCGCGTCGCTGGCACCCCTCGTCCTCCGGGAGGCGGAGGCGGGTGACGGGGTCGCCATCGACCTGCTCGACACCGCCGCCGGGGACCTCGCGGCGCTGGTGGCGGCCGTGCGGCGCAGACTCGGCTTCGTCGCGCCCGTCGAGGCGGTCTACGTCGGCGGGCTCTTCACCGCCGACGCCGTGCTCCGCCGGGTGCGGTCGGCCCTTGCCGAGCGTGCTCCCGACGTGAGACTGGTCGCTCCGGAACAGGACCCGGTCGTCGGCGCGTGCCTGCTCGCGCGGGGCCTCTCAGTGGGCTGACGCTCAGGCGCTCGCGGACGTGGCGCGCCGCCGGGGATTGAGTGCCGCGATGTCGGCCCGCACGCGGCGGATGTGCGCCCGCGCGGCGGCCTCCGCGGCGTCCGGATCGCGAGCGAGCACGGCGTCGAGGATGGCGCGGTGCTCCACGATCGCCTGCTTCGACCACTCCTGGGGCCGCCCGCCCAGCATCGCGATGGCGATCTTCCCCTGCACGCGCTCGAGGTAGCGCTGCAGCTCCTCGTTGTGGGAGGCCGCGCGCAGCGCGGCGTGGAAGTTGAGGTCAAGCCCCACGTGCCGGGACGCCTCGCCGCGGCCCAGGGCCGACGCGTGCGCCTCGTACGCCGCGCTGAGGTGGGCGAGCTCGTCCTGCCGGGCGTGCTCGGCGACGAGGCGGGCGGCCATCCCCTCCAGCGCCTCGCGGATCTCGTACAGCGGGACGAGCTCCTCGGGTCGCAGCCGGGCAACGGCGGCCCCGCGGTGCGGCTCCTCCTTCGCGAGCCCCTCCTGCACCAGCCGCTGCACGGCCTCCCGCACCGGACTGCGGCTCACCGAGAACTGCTGAGCCAGCAGGGGCACGCTCAGCCTGCTCCCGGGCGGGAGCCGGCCCTCGATGATCGCCTCGCGCAGCACATCGTGCACGCTGTCCGCGACGCGACGCAGCTGGGGCAGCTGCGGCAGCGCGGGCAGCATCCCGTCGGGTGCCGCTTCAGCGCCGCTGCCGTCCATCATGTTCGCCTCCTGCTCGGCTCCGCGTCGGTCGATCGTGGTCACGACGGCGCCGCCTCTGCGCGGAGTGTAGCCGCGGTGCCATCGGGGAGCACGATCACCTCGTCGCTCGGCTCGAAGCCGAGCCGCCAGGCGCGGAAGCGCACCGCGCGGTCGCCGAGCCGGACAGGCCCCGTGTAGAGGTTCCAGTGCCGGCCATCGTCCTCGGGCGCCCCCGTCACGATCTCCACCTCGCTCCGCTCGCGGAGCGGGCCGGGTTCGTCCGTCGTCCAGCCGATGGAGGCCCCCGGCGTCGCGCAGGCGGCGGTCGCGTCCCGGCCCCCGATGGACAGCTCAGGATCCGCCGTGCGCTGCTGCGTTCCGCCGGGACGCCATGCCTCGAGGAGCTCGGCCTCCGAGATCGGCCACGGCAGAGGCTGGACGGCGAGCCAGGCGTCGAGCGCCCCGCGCAGGCGGTCGAGCTCGCCGGAGAACGTCGGAGCACCGGCGAGGTCGTCCACCTCGTACGGGTCGGCCTCGAGGTCGAAGAGCTCCTCGGCCGGTCGGCCGGCCGCGAGGACCGAGCGCTGCGGGGCGTCGAGGACGCGGCCCGCGACGCCGCCGGCGATCGCTTGGGCGTCGGCGAAGGCGAGGGCCCGCAGCTCACGCCAGGTGGCGAAGCGGTCGGGGTACTCGCTGTGCTGCATGGGGGAGCGGTCCGGGTGCGCGTGCCGCACGTACCGGAACCGCTGGTCCCGAACCGTGAGGGAGTCGTCCTCCTGCTCGTCGATGCGCGAACGGGCGCCGAACACATGCTCGTTGGGCGCCAGCGGCCCGCCCGCCGCATCGCGGATCGGCCGCCCGTGCATGTGATCGGGAACGGCGATGCCGCATGCCTGGAGCATGGTCGGCGCCAGATCGAGCAGGTGCACCAGCTCGGGTCGACGGCCCGGCTCCACCCTGCCGGGCCAGCGCAGCATGAGGGGCACGCGCAGCCCCGCCTCGCGCAGCCACCGCTTCGCTCGGGGCATGCCCGCGCCGTGGTCGCTCCAGAAGACGACGATGGTGTCGTCGGCGAGCCCGTCCTCGTCCAGCTGATGGAGCAGTTCGCCGGCCCACGAGTCCATCTGGGTGATCAGATCGGCGTAACGCGCCCAGGTTGTGCGGAACACCTCGGTGTCCGGGTGATAGGGGGGAAGCGGGGCCAGTGCGGGGTCGTGTCGGCGCTCCGGGGACACATCGGCTGTCGCTGTCGCGAAGTCCTCCTCGTCGAGGTACAGCCGTGACTCGTGGGTGATGCTGCTGTGGAACATCGCGAAGAACGGCTGATCGGGGTCGGGACGGTTGCGCCAGTGTGCGCCGGTGCTGCACTCGTCGAAGACCGTCGGCGGCGTCTGCACCTGGAAGTCGGTGAACACGTTGTTGGTCGTGTAGTAACCGGCCTCGCGGAAGTACTCGGGGAGGAGGCGCACCTCCGGCGGCGTCGCGGCCTTGGTCCGCATGTGGATTGTGCCGATCGCCGTCGGGTGGCATCCCGTGAGGATCGCCGAGCGTGAGGGGGCGCACACAGGCGCGCTCGCGAACGCGTGCTCGTACAGGGCGCCTTCGGCGGCCAGACCGTCGAGGTGCGGGGTGTCGGCGTACTGTGCGCCGGGCCACACGCCCCGGTACGCGCCGAGGTCGGGATTGATGTCGTGGGTGGAGATCCAGAGGACGTTCGGGCGCTCGTCGGCGCCCGCGGCGACACGGGCGTGACGATCCGGCATACAGCGATGGTAACGCACGGAGTTACATGTAATATGCATCCCAGCCCGGCGCACGACCCGGACTGTCCGCCGATGATGGCGGGGCCGCGGAACCTCTTCGCGTGATCCCGACGATGTCGTCGGAAGCCGACCCGGCCGGTCGACCCTTCACGAATAGAGGAGCAATGACAACGAAGTTCGCGCAACGAGGCGCGGTGCTCGCGATCGCAGCGGCCGTCGCCCTCGCCGGCTGCAGCACGGGGACACCGGCACCCGAAGACACCGGCGCCGCCGACACCGAAGTGGTCAGCGCCGGAACCCTCACGATCGGCGCCCGCGTCGACAACAACTCGTTCGACCCGGCCAACCTGGAGATCGGCAACCGGGTCCAGTACTGGCAGCCGGTCTACGACACCCTCATCCGGCTCGACGCCGAAGGACAGCCGCAGCCAAACCTCGCGACGGAGTGGTCCTACAACGACGACGGCACGGTGCTGACCTTGCAGCTGCGCGACGACGTCACCTTCAGCGACGGCGAAGCGTTCGACGGAGAGTCGGTCAAGGCCAACATCGAGCACATCAAGGCGGGCACGGGACAGAACCGCTTCATGGTCGAGGCGATCGAAGAGGTCGTCGTGAGCTCGCCGACCGAGGTCGAGCTGCGCCTGTCGGAGCCGGTGCCGCCGCTCGTGTCCTACCTGGGCTGGGTGGCCGGCGTGCAGGCCTCTCCTGCCGCCCTCGAGAGCGGGACGATCGGCGACGCGCCCGTCGGCTCCGGACCGTACCTGTACGACGCCGCCGGCAGCGTCCGAGGGACCGAGTACATCTACACGAAGAACCCGGACTACTGGAACGCCGACGACTTCCCGTACGAGGAAGTGATCGTGCGCCCGATCAACGACGTCACCGCCCTGGTCAACGCACTGAAGACCGGCCAGGTCGATGCAGCGCTCCTCACCCCGCAGGTCGCGGGCGAGGTGGAAGCCGCCGGCATCACCGTCAACACGCTGTCGGTGGCATGGGTGGGCTGGCTTCTCGCCGACCGCAACGGCACCGTCGTGCCGGAGCTGGCCGACGTGCGCGTCCGCCAGGCCATCAACCACGCCTTCGATCGCGAAGCGATGGTGACCGCCATCATGAGCGGCTACGGCGAGCCGACGAGTCAGGTGTTCAACACCGCGAGCCAGGCCTACGACGCCGAGCTCGACGAGTACTACACCTACGACCCGGAGCGCGCCAAGGAGCTCATGGAGGAGGCCGGCGTGGACGGCTTCACCATCACCGCGCCGGAGTGGAGTGGGCCGTGGACGAACCTGTTCCCGATCCTCAAGGACCAACTCGCGGAGATCGGCATCACGCTCGAGTACGTGACCATCCCGCCAGACCAGGCCGTCGCGCAGGCCCTCTCGGGCGACTACCCGACGGTGTTCTTCCCGCTCGCCTCGGCGAGCGCGTGGCAGGACATCCAGACCTGGGTCGCGCCGGACGCGCCGTGGAACATGCTCGGCGCGACCGACGCCGAGCTCGACCAGCTCATCGAGGAGGCGCAGTACGCGCAGGGCGACGAGCAGGAGGAGGCCTTCCAGGAGGTCGGCACGTGGCTCGTCGAGAACGCGTGGTTCGCCCCGCTGTTCCGGCAGGATCAGGTCTTCGGCACCAACGCGGAGACCACGGTGACCATGCAGGCGCAGAACGCCGTGCCGTCGCTGTGGCAGTTCCGTCCCGCCGCTGACTGAGCACTGAGATCCGGTACGGGGGCGCTGTCCCGCAGCGCCCCCGTACACCGTCCTCGAGGAAAGAAGATCCACCCGCGATGATCGCCTTCGCGCTGCGGCGCCTGCTGTTCGGGCTGAGCCTCATCCTGTTCGCGACGACCGCCACCTTCTTCCTGGTCTACCGGGACGCCTCGCTCGTCACCCGCAACATCCTCGGCGAAGGGGCGACCCAGGCCGACCTCGATGCCCGCGCCGCGGCGATGGGACTCGACCGGCCGATCCTGGTGCAGTTCCTCGACTGGCTCGGCGGCGCCGTCACCGGCGACTTCGGGCAGTCCTACTTCTCGACCGAGAGCGTGGCCTCCATCCTGGTGAGCCGCGTCCCCGTCACCCTCTCCATCGTCGCGGTCGGGGTGCTGGTCAGCGCCCTGGTCAGCGCCGTGCTGGGCATCCTCGCCGCGGTGCGCGGCGGCGTGATCGACCGCATCGTCCAGGTGCTCTCGGTGATCGGGATGGCGCTGCCGAACTTCTGGGTCGCACTCATGCTCGTCGTCGTATTCGCCGTCACCTGGCGGCTGCTGCCCGCGACCGGCTACGTGTCGCCCGCCCAGTCGGTGAGCGGCTGGCTGGCGAGCATCACCCTGCCCGTCATCGCGCTCGCCGTGGCGAGCATCGCTGCGGCCACCCAGCAGGTGCGCGGCGCGATGATCGACGTGCTCGACACCGACTACATCCGCACCCTGCGCGCCAGCGGAGTCCGCGAGCGCTCGATCCTGTTCCGGCACGCCCTGAAGAACGCCGCGTCGCCCGCCCTCACCGTGCTGTCGCTGCAGTTCATCGGACTGTTCGGCGGCGCGATCGTCATCGAGAAAGTGTTCGCGCTGCCGGGGCTCGGGACCACTGCGGTCAATGCGACCCTCCAGGGCGACGTCCCCGTGCTGCTCGGCGTCGTCGCCGTCACGGTCGTGATCGTCGTGGCCGTCAACCTGCTCATCGACCTGGCCAACGGCTGGGTGAACCCCAAGGTGACCCTGCGATGACCGATCTGACCCCGCCCGTCCCCACGGCCCCGGCGCTCGGAGCCGGCAGGACGAGCATCATCCGGATGATCGTCCGCGACCCGCTGGCGCTCACCGGACTCATCGTCCTGCTGCTGATGGTGCTCGTGGCGGTGTTCGCCGACCTGCTCGCGCCGTGGGACCCCCTGAAGCCGGAGCTCGCCCTCGTCAACGCCCCTCCCGGCACGCCGGACCATCCGCTCGGCGGTGACGGCGCCGGACGGGACATCCTGTCCCGGCTCATCTTCGGCAGCCGGCTCACGCTGCTGTCGGCGGCCCTCGCGGTCGGGGTCTCCGTCGTCATCGGGGTGCCGTCCGGGCTCATCGCCGGCTACACCGGAAGGAAGTTCGACGCCGTCGCGAGCTGGGTCTCCGACGTCGTGCTGTCGGTGCCGAACAAGGTCGTGCTGCTCGCGGTGATCGCTGCATTCGGCCCGTCCGTGCTCATCACCATGACCGCCTTCGGTGTGCTGCTCGCCCCGAACCTCTATCGACTCGTGCGCTCGCAGACCATCGCGGTGAAGAACGAGCTCTACATCGCCGCGGCGCGCGTCTCCGGCCTCTCCGATACGCGCATCATCGCGCGGCACGTGCTGTACGTGGTTCGGGCGCCCGTCATCATCCAGTCCGCGAACCTGGCGGGGATCGCGATCATCGTGCAGTCCGGTCTCGAGTTCCTGGGTCTCGGCGATCCCGGCCAGGCCACCTGGGGCTCGATGATCGGCAACGCGTTCGCCGTCCTCTACCTTGCGCCCACCGCCATGATCTGGCCTGGCGTCGCCATCGGTGTGACGGTCGCGGCGCTCGTGCTCGTCGGCAACGGGCTGCGGGACGCCGTGCAGGGCACCAGCGGACGCGCACCCCGCCGGCGCCACCGGCGCGCTGCGGCCGTGGCCGTTCCCGCCTCCGAAACCGCCTCGGCCGCTCCCGTGGCCGTCTCCGACGGGCCAGGCGAGCTCGTGCTGGAAGTGCGCAGCCTGCGGGTCGGCTACCCGCACGGCGAAACCACGAGCGTCGTCGTCGACGACGTGAGCCTCGCCATCCGACGCGGCGAGGTGCTCGGCCTCGTCGGGGAATCCGGCTCCGGCAAAACCCAGACGGCGTTCGCGATCCTCGGTCTGCTGCCGCGCGGCGGGGAGGTGCTCGCCGGGTCGATCCTCGTGAACGGCACCGACGTGGTCCGGCTGGCGGAGCGGGAGCGCCGGCGGCTGCTCGGCCGCGCGATCTCGTACATCCCGCAGGAGCCCATGTCGAACCTCGACCCGGCGTTCCGGATCGGACAGCAGCTCGTAGAGCCCATGATGACGCGCGGCCTGCGGCGCGCAGCGGCGACGAAGCGCGCGTTCGAGCTGCTCGCCGAGGTCGGCATCGTGGATCCGAAACGCACCTTCGACGCATACCCGCACCAGATCTCCGGCGGGATGGCCCAGCGCGTGCTCATCGCGAACGCCATCTCCGGCGACCCGGAGCTGCTGATCGCCGACGAGCCGACCACGGCTCTCGATGTGACGGTCCAGGCGGAGGTGCTCGCGCTGCTGCGGCGGCTGCAGCAGCAGCGGCGGATGGCCGTGCTCCTCGTGACCCACAACCTGGGCGTGGTCGCGGACCTCTGCGACTCGGTCGCGGTCATGCAGAACGGTCGCATCGTCGAGGTCGCCCCGGTCACGGAGCTGTTCGGCAATCCGCGGCACGACTACACGCGGAAGCTCCTCGGCTCCACGCTCGACGACACGGATGCCCGGCCCGCGTACCGCGAACCGGACGCCGCCCCGCAGGAGGCCCGCGCATGACACTCCTCGAGATCGACTCGCTCGTGGTCGAGTACCCGACGCGGGGTTTCCGTTCGCAGCCGTTCCGCGCGCTGAAGGGCGTGAGCCTCGACATCCGCCGAGGGGAGACCGTCGGCCTGGTCGGCGAATCGGGTTCCGGCAAGACCACGCTCGGCCGCGCAGTGCTCGGCCTGTCCCCGGTGACCTCCGGCACCATCCGGTTCGAGGACCGGGAGATCCAGGATCTCGGGCGCCGCCAGCGGCGCGAGCTCGCCCGCGACATCCAGGTCGTGTTCCAGGATCCGTACTCCTCGCTCAACCCCGCGCTGACCGTGTCCGACATCTTGAGCGAGCCGCTCCTCGCCCAGGGCACACCCGCAGCGGCGGCCCGCGCCCGCATCCGCGAGCTGCTCGACCAGGTGGGGCTGCCCACCGACGCCGGCGACCGGTTCCCTCGCGAGTTCTCCGGGGGGCAGCGGCAGCGCGTCGCCATCGCGCGCGCCCTCGCCCTGCGGCCCAAGCTCATCGTCTGCGACGAGCCGGTGTCGGCGCTCGACCTGTCCACCCAGGCGCGGGTGCTCGATCTGCTCATCGACATCCAGGAGGCGACCGGCGTGACCTACCTCTTCGTCTCGCACGACCTCTCGGTCGTGCGGCACATCAGCCACCGCGTCGCGGTCATGTACCGCGGCGAGGTCGTCGAGTTCGGCGACGGCGATCAGGTGACCTCCTCGCCCGAGCATCCGTACACGCGGACACTGCTCGGCGCCGCCCCCGTCGCGGACCCCGCCCGGCAACGGGAGCGCCGCGAGGCGCGCGAGGCGGCGCTCGCCGGAACGGACGGTGCCGCATGAGCCCTTACGCGATCACCATGTGGGATTTCTCCTGGCTGGAGCGCCGCTGGCCGGGCGCGGGCTTCGAGGACTGGGATCAGGCGCTCGGCGAGCTCGTGGAGCGCGGCTACGACACGGTGCGCATCGAGGCCTACCCGCACCTGGTCGCGGCGGGCCCGGAGCGGACCTGGGAGCTGCTGCCCCAGTGGAACCAGCAGGACTGGGGGGCGCCCGCGATCGTGAGGGTTCAGGTGCTGCCGGCGCTCATCGACTTCATCGCCGCCGCCCGCAGGCACGGCGTCTCCGTGACGCTGTCCACCTGGTTCCGGCAGGACCGGGACGACACCCGGATGACGGTGATCACGCCCCAGGAGCACGCCCGGATCTGGAGCGTCACCCTGCGCCACCTCGACGAGGCCGGCGTGCTCGACAACGTCCGGTTCGTCGACCTCTGCAACGAGTTCCCCCTGCCGCTGTGGGCGCCGTTCCTCTACGGCCGCACGACCGGCGAGATCCTGCCCCGCAGCAGCGAGCGCGTGCGCGACTGGACGACGACGGCGATTCGGGAGCTGCGCAGCGATTGGCCCGGACTCGACCTCACGTTCTCGGTGACGAAGGACTACGACGACATCGCCCGCCAGGACGTGTCCGAGTTCGACCTCCTGGAGCCGCACCTGTGGATGGCGAGCTACACCGACTTCTACCGACGCGTCGGCTACCGCTTCGAGCTGTTCGACCCGGCCGGCTACGAGAACGTCGTCGCCCGGGGCGAGCAGACCTACCGCGCCGACCAGGAGCGGTACGACCGCGAGCTGTTC
>JAODAX010000019.1 GCA_025463675.1 Naasia sp.
GGATCGAACATCTCGTCGTGCTCGGAGCGACCGGAGATGTCGGCCGGGGGATCGTGGCGCAGGCGGTCGAGCGCGGGTGGGCGGTGACGGCGGTCGGTCGACGCGACGCGACACTCCGGGAGGTCGCGGCCGCGCATCCCGACGGCCGGGTCGCCGTGCAGACCGGGGACGTCTCGACTTCGGAGGGTGCGCGGGACCTCGTCTCGGCATTGACCATCGACGGACCGATCGCCGTGGTGGTCGCGATCAGCGTGCCGTGGCGGACCGTCCGCGTGCTCGACACGGACTACGCCGCGGCAGCCGACTACTGGCGCAGCTACCTCGGCGCACACGTCGCCGCGATCCAGGCGTTCGTGCCCGCGTTGCCGGCCGGCTCGGTGCTGCTCGGTATCGGCGGCGGGATGGCGGACTTCGTCGCGCCCGGGCAGGCGGTCGTCTCGATGTCGCAGGCCGCCGAGCGAATGCTCTACCGGACCCTGCACGCCGAGGTCGCCGAGCGCGGCATCGAGATCCGCGAGCTGATGATCGTCTCGAGGGTCTTGGGGCACAGTGACCGGCACGGCGGTGCCGCTCCCATGCTGACCGACAGGGAGGTCGGTGAGCGCGTGTGCGAGATCCTCGCCGATCCCGGAGCCGAGCCGCATCTCGGACCCGTTCTCAAGATCACACCGGCCCGTTGAGGCCCGAATACGAAAGGTCCCTCTCACGTGAAGACACTCATCATCGGCGGCGGCGCCGTCGGCTCCACCCTCGCCGGCTACCTTGCGAGGGCAGGGCGCGACGTGACGATCGCCGACGGCTGGTTCCAGCATGTCGAGGCGGTGCGCGAGAACGGACTCAGAGTGCAGGCGGTCGAGGGTGACTTCGTCACGGATGTGCGCGCCATCCATCTCGACGAGCTCGTCGACTACGGCACTGCGGACCTCCTGCTCGTCGCGGGCAAGGCGTTCGACACGCGCATGCAGGCGCTCCTCGCGCGCGAGCACCTCCACGATGGCACGGTGGTGATGTCATCGCAGAACGGGATGAACGACGCGGTCATCGGCGACATCGTCGGTCACGACCGCATGGTGGCGTGTGTGGTGGCGCTCGCCGCCGATCTCTTCGAGGCGGGCGCTGTCCGGCGCACCAGCGATGCGACAACCGGTTCCATCGTGATCGGTCACCTCGAACAGGGACGCGACGCAGTCGTGACACAGCGACTTCTTGAGCACTTCGAGCCACTCGGGGGGGTGCGCGTGGTCGACGACGCGTGGCCGGAGCGCTGGGGCAAGCTGACGCTCAACTCGATGTCGAATGCGCTCGCCGGGTTGACTGGGCTGTGGTCGGACAGACTGTGGTCCGAGCCCATGACCCTCGACGTCATCATCGCGCTCGGTCACGAGACCGCGTCGGTGGCTGCGGCCGCGGGGATCAAGACGGCGCCGGTGCTCGGCCGCATTCCCCAGGACTTGCTCGTCGCGGCCGACTCCAAGTCGGGGGCGGCGTGGCAGGAAGCGGCGGGCATCATGCTCGGGATCAGTGCGGAGCGGGTGGGGAAGAAGGCGAACCGGGCTTCGCTGCTGCAGGACGTCATGAAGGGTCGGCGCACCGAGGTCGACTACCTCAACGGCTGGATCGTGCGCAAGGGGGCCGAACTCGGGGTGCCGACACCGGTCCACTCGATGCTCATCGAGGCGCTCTATCCGGTGCAAGTGGGCAAGATCCCGTACGAGATGGAGAACGCGCGCCCGATAGCGGAGCGTCTGGGGGAGTGGTACGCGTGAAGCCCTGAACAGGGGCTTCGTCGTGGCCAGCTTTGCCGTGGTCGAGTCAGCCTGGGTGATCGCCGGAGTGGCCGCTCCTCATGGGTGCTCACGGCTGCGGTAGTACGCCAGGCGGAATGTGCTCGCGGGGACCTTGTCCGCTCTGATCGTCACGTCGATGACGGAGAAGCCGCCACCGACGCGATGTGGCCGCGCGTCGATGTGCATCTCCGTGCCGATGGGGACCGGCCGCAGAAACCATGCCCGAAGTGACCGGCACCGCCAATCCGGGCCCAGGAGTTCCGATGCCGCAAGCTCCGCCAACGCGCCGGCGACCCCTCCCTGCAGTGCCCGCCGAGCATTCGACGCCGATTCGTCGCACATGGCCGTGAGGTCCACTCCGTGGTCGTGTCGCGCTGCAGTGACGCCGAGAAGCTCCCGCAGGGTCGTTGAGGGCGCGGGGAGCAGATCGGGATCCCGCTCCATAGCGAGGGGCTCGCCGACACCGGGAACCATGCGGAATGTCGCCGTCGCGACGGCAAGCAGTTCGCCGGACTCATGCATCGCTCGCGCCAGCGCGACGGCGCCGCTCGAGCTGACGCTGACCGCCTCCCCTTCGACGACGACGGTGTCTCCGAGGCCGACGGTGCCGTCCGTGAAGTCGATGGAGAGCTCCGTCGTCACGATCGACGGGCCGGCGATATCCGAGCCGCGAACCACCTCGAGTCCGAGATTCACGTCGAGGGGCACGGCAAGAGCGCCCGGACGGGGCTCGTTCCCCATGCCGAGCCAGGGTGTGCCGACCCTCGCAACGACTCGACCAGCCCGCCCCTCGTGTCGTCGAATGCCGAACAGCGAGTCCGGGGTGTGCAACCGCCCGGCCATCAGGTCTGCCGCCGTGCCCGGATCACCGGACGCCGCCTCGCGCGGCACTCGCATCGACCCGGAGCGACGCGACGCCCGGCGCGCGGGCGCAGCTCGAGATCCGACGAACGCGGAACGCTTGCGCCGATCATCCTGACTGGCCCTCCTACTTGACGACGACCGGATTGATGGGCGAGCCGACGGCGCCCGGAATGGCCAGCGGTGGGGCGGCGAGCAACATCGAGTACCGGCCGTCCTCGCGGCAGTCGGCGGCGATGTCGTCCAGGTTCCACATCTCACCCAGCGTCAGGCCCATGTCGCGGATGGCCAGCATGTGCATCGGCAGCCCGGCCCACTCGTGCCCCTGCCCGCTCGCCTCGACGGCGAGATTATCGGCCGCGACCGCGGCGACGTCCTTCTGGAACAGCCACTCCGCGGCGGTCCACGACAGTCCAGGGCAGCCGGCCCGCCAGGCGGCGGCATCCTGGCGCCCGCGGTACGTGGACCACCATCCCGTTCGCACGAGCAGGATGTCGCCCGGTGTGACCGTCGACCCTTGGGTCGCACAGACGGCGTCCAGTTCATCGGCGTAGATCGCCTCGTTCGCGGGCAGATGATCCACACCGCGGAAGCCGGCGACATCCAGCAGCACCGCGCGACCGACGATGCCGCGACGTGCCACGTGCTCGATCCCGTTCCGTCCGGCACCCCGCGACGTCACACTGCTCGCCGGAACGTCGTTGTACAGACGATCGTCATACCAGGCGTGGGCCAGGCCGTCCCACTGAGTCGCCGACTGCAGTGACATGATCACCACGTCGTCGGCGAAGCGCATGGACTTTCTCCACGAGTTCGCCAGCATCCTGTCCGCCGTCGACACGATCTCGCGCTCGTCGAGTGCATCCACGAGCCCCCGTTCGTCGCCGCCATCCACGGTCAGGAAGTGGCGAGTATTGATGCGGAACGTGTCGTCCCCCCACGCACCGTCCGTGTCGAAGGTGATGCCGAGCGGGAATGTCCGACCGGTGCGGATCTCGGCCCCCGCTTCCGCGACGCGCTCCGGGGTGATGAGGTTCAGTGTGCCGAGC
>JAODAX010000020.1 GCA_025463675.1 Naasia sp.
GGTGGCCGGTCCGATGACGGCGTACATCACGACCAACACGGTGAGCGTGACCGACGGCAACCTCGACCTCGACTTCACGGCGAGCGTCGACCAGCCCAAGGTCTCCGCCATCGAAATCCTGCCCGGCACCGTTGCCCCGGCACCGACCGCTCCGGCAGCGCCCACGGGCGTCACGGCCGCGGCGGCCGGCACCGCGAACACGGTGTCCTGGACTGCCGTGTCCGGAGCGACCGGGTACTTCGTCGAGCGGGCGACCGCCGCGGCGGGTCCCTGGACGCGCCTGAACACGACGGCTCAGACCGGCACCTCCTTCTCGGACACCGCGGGCGCCACGTTCGTCCCGACCGCTCTCTACCGGGTGGTCGCGACCAACGCGGCCGGCAGCTCGGCACCGAGCGCGACCGCCACGGTGACCCGTACGGCGACGCCCGCACCGCAGCCGGTCCGGATCAACACCGGCGGCGGCGCGGTCACGGTCGGCGGCGTCACGTTCGCCGCGGACACCGCGTTCAGCGGCGGCAAGACGTTCAGCAACGCGTCGGTGACCGGGATCTCCCGCACCACCGCGGACGCGCTGTACGTCAATGAGCGCAGTGCGACCGCGAACGGCGGCGGGTTCTCGTACGACATCCCGGTGGCGAACGGCACCTACACGGTCCGCCTGCACCACGCCGAGATCTGGTTCGGCGCGACGAGCGGCGGCCCGGCGGGCAACGGCAACCGGGTGTTCAGCGCGAACTTCGAAGGCGGCACCACGGAGGTCGTGAACCGCGACATCTTCGCAAGCGTCGGCAGCATGGCGGCGTACGTCACGGCGCACAACGTGACCGTCACCGGCGGCAACCTCGACATCGACTTCACCGCATCGGTGAACCAGCCGTCGATCGCCGCCATCGAGGTCCTGCCCGGCGCCAACACGACGACCGCGATCCCCGGCGGCGCGCCGCTCGGTGCGGCCGTCGTCGCCCCTGCTCAGAACAACACGCCGGTGCCTCCGGGCGCCCCGGCGGCCATCCAGGGAGTGACGCCGCAGGCGGCGAAGCCCACCGTGACGACGCCCACGGTGGCGACGCCGAGGGTGACGGTGCCGACGGTGACGGTGCCGCGGGTTACGATGCCCGGCACGCTGCTCACGGTGACGGGGCAGCAGCCGCCCACCACGATCGCGGTCCCGGAGGCGCGCACCCCGGAGGCCCTCGCGCCCGAGGCGGTCCAGCTGAACGCGCCGGTCTCCGTGCTCGACAGCCTCCTGCCGCAGGCGATGGCGCTGCCCCGTGACGTCGTCGCCGGTCAGCCGGACGTCGTCGCGGCGCCCCGCGAGATCCGCCTGTTCGGCAAGGAGGGCTTCGCGATGCGCAGCGACACGCTGGCCGGGCTCCTGCTGCTCGGGCTGATGCTCGGGCTGCTCGCGGCCCGCCGGCTGGGCCTGTTCCGCTGGGTCGCCTCGGTCGGCGCACGCCTTGCGCCGCGAGAGGCCGAAAGCCGCCCATAGGGCCGGGTGGCGCCGGCGGTCCGGATCTCGGGCCGGACCGCCGAACGCCGACGAGGCCCGCCGGAAGCACCAGCTGCCGGCGGGCTTTTCGCAGCCTGGCCCCGGGCTGGGCGCCGAACCGCACGATTGGGGTCGGCCGGCGCCCCGGTCCGTCCGAACCCCTCCAGGGCGGGGCGGGCCACCCCCGCGGTCAGGCGGTCTGCAGCTCGGGTTCGCCGGCGGCGCTCCCCGTCGCGCGCCCGCCGAAGGTGCGTCGGTAGGCGTGCGGGCTGGTCTGCAGCACCTTCACGAAGTGGTGGCGCATGACGGCGGCCGAGCCGAACCCGGTGCGCTGCGCGATCTGCTCGAGGCCCAGGTCCGACTCCTCCAGCAAGTGCTGCGCGCGGATGACGCGCTGGCGGTTCAGCCAGGCGGCGGGGGTCGTGCCCGTCTCGGCCCGGAACCGGCGCGCGAAGGTGCGTGTCGACATGAGGGCGCGGCGCGCGAGCTGGTCGATCGGGAGGTCCTGCTGGAGGTGCTGCAGCATCCACTCGATCACCTCGGCGAACGAATCGGACTGGCATTCCGGCACGGGGGAGTCGATGTACTGCGCCTGCCCGCCGTCGCGCTGCGGTGGCACCACCATGCGCCGCGCGATGACGTTGGTCGCCGCGGCGCCCAACTCCTTGCGCACGATGTGCAGGGCGGCGTCGATCCCGGCTGCGGTGCCGGCGCCGGTGACGATGCGGCCCTCGTCGACGAACAGCACGTCCGGGTCCACGTCGATCGCCGGGTACCGCTCCGCGAGCCGCTCCGTGTACATCCAGTGGGTGGTGGCCCGCCGCCCGTCGAGGATGCCGGCCTCGGCTAGGTAGAAGGCTCCGCTGCAGACGCTCAGGACCCACGCACCCCGCGCGGCGGCATCGCGGATCGTCTGCAGCACCCGCTCGTCGAAGCCGGTCCACAGGTAGGCGGGGATCGCGATGAGGTCCGCGTCCGCCGCCTGGGACAGCTCCTCGGTGACCAGCAGGCCGAGCCCGTGCTTCATCGGCACGAGGCCCGGCTGCGCGGCGACCACGTGGAACTCGAAGCTGGGGCCGCCCATGTCGGAGCGGTCGACTCCGAACACCTCGCAGAGGGTGCCGAACTCGAAATGCGCCATCCCGGGCAGGGCGATGCAGACGATCTTCCGGAGCATCGGGACACCTCTCGATTCGCGTGGCCGGAATTGCACGATAGACGGAATTCCGGCCACTCGCGACACCGTTTCGACGGTCGTAGCGTTCCTGCCATGTTCATTCTCCTTCTTCTCCTCGCCCTCCTGGTCGCCGCAGCCATCGCGGACACCGCCATCGCCGTCCGCGCCGACGGCTACGGCCACGGGCCGCGTCCGCCGGTCGGATCCGCCGCCTCACCCGGAGATGCCGGAAGGACGCTGTGACCCGCGGATAGGCTGGCCGCATGGCTTGGCTGGTCACCGGCGGTGCCGGGTACATCGGATCCCACGTGGTCCGCGCGTTCCGGGAGTCGGGAATCGACGCCGTCGTCCTCGACGACCTGTCGAGCGGCATCCGCGGCTTCGTGCAGGACGACGTTCCCGTCGTGCAGGGGAGCATCCTCGACGCCGCGCTCGTCGGGCGGGCGCTCACCGACCATGCCGTCACCGGCGTCGTGCACCTCGCCGGCTTCAAATACGCGGGGGTCTCGGTGCAGGAGCCGCTGCGCACCTATGCGCAGAACGTGACCGGCACCGCGACCCTGCTCGGCGCGATGGCCGAGGCCGGCGTCGACCGGATGGTGTTCTCCTCGAGCGCCGCGGTGTTCGGCACCCCCGACACCGACCTCGTCACCGAGGCGACGCCGACCACCCCGGAGTCGCCGTACGGCGAGTCGAAGCTGATCGGCGAGTGGCTGCTCCGTGACGTCGGTCGCGCGTCCGGCCTGCGGCACACCTCGCTGCGCTACTTCAACGTCGTCGGGTCGGGCTACCCGGACATCTACGACGCAAGCCCGCACAACCTCTTCCCGCTCGTCTTCGATGCTCTGCTCGAGGGACGCGTGCCGCGCATCAACGGCGCGGACTACCCGACGCCGGACGGCACGTGTGTGCGCGACTACATCCACGTCGCCGACCTCGCCGCCGCCCACGTGGCGGCGGCCCAGCGCCTCGAGGCGGGGGAACCGCTGGAGCGGGTCTACAACCTGGGCAGTGGCGACGGCGTCTCCGTCCGCGAGATCATGACCGCCGTCGCCGAGGCGACCGGGATCGCGTTCCAGCCGGAGATGGCTCCCCGCCGCCCCGGGGACCCGGCGCGCATCGTCGCCTCCGGCGAGTTGGCCGCCCGCGACCTGGGCTGGCGGATGCGGCACACGCTCGCCGACATGGTGCGCAGCGCCTGGGAGGCGCGCAGCGCCGCCGCCTGACGCCGCGCTCTCACCCGGTCTCCTCCGGCCCGTTTGCGCGGATCAGGAGATCGCGCACGGCTCAGGCTCCGCCGCCCGGTCCGGGCACGGATCAGGACGGTGCGCCGACCGGCGTGCGGGGCGGTCCTGATCCGCGTGACTCCCGTTCCTCCGTTTCGGGCGCGTCGGACGCATGTCCACATGTGACGATCATGTTTCGCCGCGTGTCGGATCGCCGTCGCGCCACGAGGCGCCGAGTAAGCCGATCGGCCGGGGGTGGCGTTGGATGACGAGGCGCCCCCGCCCGAGAATCCGCGCCCCAATCGCGGTCGCCCGGCGTGTCGGGCGCCGGGTGCTGCCGGAATCTGGAACTCGCCTGTGGACCAGTCGATTTGCTCCTGTGTTTCGCTCGTGTTACCGGCGCGTCGGAAGTCTCAAGTCGCGGTCGAAGGCCTATGGTTCCGCGCTTGACGCGGATGTAATTCCACCGGTGTAATTACCTCGAGGCGCACGACGGGCACCCAGCTCACAGTGCGAATGGGGAGATTTTCATGGCGATCACTGACATTCGGGCCGGGGTCCCGGAGGACTGGTTCGTTGACCCGGTTCGGCTCGGCGTACCGGGGGTTCGGAAGAACAACGACCTCGACGAGGATGCCGCTCTTGCCTGGCAGGCGGACGCGCTGTGCGCCCAGACCGACCCGGAGGCGTTCTTCCCGGAGAAGGGTGGCAGCACCCGCGAGGCGAAGAAGATCTGCACGTCCTGCGAGGTTCGCTCACAGTGCCTCGAGTACGCGCTGCAGAACGACGAGCGCTTCGGCATCTGGGGCGGCCTGAGCGAGCGCGAGCGTCGCAAGCTCCGCAAGATCGCCGTCTGATCCACTCGCATCGGTCGGCTCGCCGTCGAGTCGACCTCCTGACGCGATCACCACGAACTGAGGCGCCCCCGGCGGGCGCCTCAGTCGTTAACGCGGCGCTCCTCTTATATAAGGCGAACGGGCTCCGCCGGTCGGCGCCGCCAGAAGCCCGGGAGCCGGGGTGTCGCCTGGGGGAGAGGGGCTCTGCCGCCTAGCGTGGATGCGTGCGTCCCACAGTCACTGCGATCGTCGTCACCCATGACGCCGGCGTCTATCTGGACCGCACTCTCGAGGCGCTGTCCGCCCAGACCCGGCTGCCCGATTCGGTCGTCCTCGTCGACATCGGCGACCGGGAGCGGATCACCGAGGCGATGAGCGCGCCGGTGCCGTTCACCCAGCTGTCCGCGTCGCCGCAACTCGGCTTCGGCGCCGCGGTGCAGGTCGCGGTGCGGAGCATCGCCCCCGCCAGCGGCGACGGTTCGTGGCTCTGGCTGCTCACCGCCGACAGCGCCCCGCAGCCGGGCGCGCTGGCCGCGCTGCTGCACGCGCTCGAGGTGTCGCCGTCCGTCGCCGTCGCCGGGCCGAAGCTCATGCAGTGGGCCGACCCGGAGTACATCTCCTCATTCGGCGAGAGCATGACGCCGCACGGGCACGCCGTCGAGCTCGCGGAGCCGCTCCTCGACCAGGCCCAGTACGACAAGGAGAGCGACGTCCTCGCCGTCGCGGCCAGCGGGATGCTCGTCCGGCAGCGCCTGTGGGAGCAGCTCGACGGCTTCGACCCGGGGCTGCCCGCCATCGACGACGCCCTGGACTTCTGCGTCCGTACCCGCCTCGCCGGCCACCGCGTGAGCGTCGTGCCCGACGCACGCATCCTCTCGGCGGGCCGACGGGCGCCAGGCACCGGCAGGATCGGTCCGCGCACCTCGCGCGGTGCGCGGGAGCGGCTTGCCCGCACCGCCCAGCTGCACCGGCGCCTCGTCTACGCTCCCCCGGCCGCCGTGCCGCTGCACTGGCTGTCCCTCGTGCCGCTCGCGATCCTCCGCGCGCTCGGGCAGCTCCTGCGCAAACGCCCCGGCAATGTCTGGGCCGAGCTCGCCGCCGCCTTCGCGGTCGCCTTCGGGCACGTCGGCTCCGTGGCAGCCGCCCGGCGACGGCTGCGACGCACCCGGGCGCTCCCGTGGTCCTCGATCGCCACCCTGCGCGTGCCGTGGGCGGAGATCCGCCGCCGGCGGGCGCTCGCCCGCGAGGACGGCGTCGCGGTGCGCCGGGCCGGCCGCCCCGCGCTGCAGTTCTTCCCCGGCGGCGGCGCCGCGACCGTCGCGGTCACGGCCGTCGTCGGCCTCGCCGTGCACGCCCCGCTGTTCGGTGCCGGCTCCGTCGCCGCCCCCGGGCTGCTGCCCCTCGGTGACCTCGGCCAGCTGTGGGGCGCGGTCGGCTACGGCTGGCGCGAACTCGGGACCGGCTTCGTCGGTGTGGCCGATCCCTTCGCGTGGCTCCTCGCGCTGCTCGGAACCGTGACGTTCTGGTCTCCCTCCGAGAGCATCGTCCTGCTCTACCTGCTGGCGCTTCCGCTCGCCGCGCTCGGCGGCTGGTTCGCCGCTGCGCGCGTGGCAGCCCGGCCCTGGCTGCGCATCGTCGGCGCCGTGCTCTGGACGCTCGCCCCCACATTCCTGATCGCGCTCGAGACCGGCCGGCTCGGTGCGGTCCTCGCCCATCTGCTGCTGCCCTGGCTCGTCTACGCCGCGACGGCCGCGCGACGGTCCTGGTCAGCAGCGGCAACCGCAGCGCTCCTCGCCGCCGGCGTCCTCGCCGCCGCGCCCTCGCTCTGGCCGGCGCTCGCGGGGATCTGGATCGTCAGCACCGCCGTCCTCGCCTCATCCGGCCGGCGCGGGCGGGGCTGGCACCGGCTGCTGCCCCTGCCCATCCCCGCCCTCGCCCTGTTCCTGCCCCTCGCCGCGCAGCACGTGGTGCGCGGCACCCCGCTCGGCGTGTTCGCCGACCCGGGGGTGCAGCTTCCGACCGGCACCGGCGGCGTTCTCGACGGCCAGATCGGCACGGTCTTCGCCTTCCTGGCGGGCATCCCCGACACCTCGGCGACCGCCTGGAGCTCGCTCGCCGGGTCCGGCATCCCCGCCGGCGTCGCGGTCTCCCTCGCCGTCGCCCTCGCCGCCCCGCTGGTGGTCTTGGCGCTCGCGTCGGCGTTCCTGCCCGGCGCGTCACGCGCCGTCGCCATGCTCGCCCTGGCCGGCACCGGCTTCGGCACCGCCGTCATCGGCAGCCGACTGACCGTCGCGACGAGCGGCGAGATGATCCTCGGCGCCTGGCCCGGTGCGGGGCTCAGCCTCGCCTGGCTCGGCCTCGGCGGCGCCGCCCTTCTCGGCCTCGGTGCCGGGGCGATCCAGATCCGGATGGTCCGCGCCACGGCGGGGGTTGTCGTCGCGGTGGCGGTCGCCGCCGCCGCCGCGCCGCTGCTCTGGGCCGGGCTCAGCGGCTCCGGCTCGGCCGTCCCCGGCAGCGAGCGCACGCTGCCCGCCCTCGTCGCCGCCTCCTCCACCTCGGACCCCGGCCTCGGCACGCTGGTGCTCGACGCGCAGACAGGTCCCGGCCTCGCCGCGTCCCTCCAGCGCGGGGCCGGCGTGCGCCTCGACCAGCAGAGCACCCTTTACTCCGCCGCTTCGGCCGATCGCGCTATCGGCGGCATCACCGAGCTTGCCGCCAACCTCGCATCGCGCAGCGGCTACGATCCCCTCTCCACGATCGAGCAGCAACGCATCGGGTTCGTGCTGCTCCAGCCGGCGGCACCCGGCACGCGCGGCATGCATGACCGCGCCGCGGCTGCCCTCGATGGCAACCCGCTCTTCACCCCGGTGACCGAGACGGACGCCGGGCGCCTCTGGCGCTACACCGGCCTCGACGCCGGCCTGCCCTTCGCCGCGCCCACCGGGCCGGACGCACTGGGCACCCCGCTGGGCGCCGGCATGCTCGGCGTGCAGCTGCTCGTACTCATCCTCACGTTGCTCCTCGCCCTGCCGACCGGGGGCATCGCCGACATGGTGCGGCCCGAGCGGGAGGTACGTCGCGGCTCCGGCCTGCGCGCCGCCGAGCCGTCGGCACGGCGCGCACCGCTCGTCCTCAGCGGAGGCACCCATGCCCAGTGAACTCCTGCGCGTCGGCGGCCGGCTCGCTGCCGGCTTCGGCGCGGCCGGCGCGGCCGTCGTCCTCGCGATCGGCGCTACCCTGCTGCCAGCGCCGGACACCGCGACCGGCGCAGACGGCACCGTCGTCGAGCCCGTCTCCGTCGAGCAGCAGCGCGCCTGCCCCGGACCGCTCCTGACGACCAGCGACGGAGGCACGGCTCTCGCGTCGTTCGGCTTCCCCACCATCTCGGCCGGCACGAGAACAGGACCGGCCACCCTGGCGGCTCTGAACTCCGTGGACGTGCCTACCGCCCGCGATGGGGCCACCCCGCAAGCGGTGGTCGCGCCGAGCGCCGCCGAGCCCACCGGCCTGCTCGCCGCCGCCCAGGCTCAGAGCAGCTTCGACGACACCGCCGGCCTGGCGGCCGCCGCCTGCACCGAAGGCGCCGCCCGCAGCTGGATCCTCGCCGGCGCCACCGACACGGGCCGCACCAGCCTCCTGCTGCTGGCGAACCCGACGGCGGTGACGGCCGCCGTCGACGTCACCATCATCACCGGCAGCGGGGAGGTCACCGCGCCCGGCCTCACCGACATCGCCGTGCCGGCGGGCACCCAGCGCACCCTGTCGCTCGCCGGCTACGCCCTCGGCCACGCCCAGCTCGCCGTGGGCGTGACCAGTCGGGGCGGCCTCGTCTCCGCTACCCTTCAGCAGACGATCGTGCGCGGGCTCGAGCCGGGCGGCGTGGACCTCGTGGGCCCCACCGCCCCCGCCGCGACCACTCAGATCATCCCCGGTCTCCGCATCACCACCGCGAACGCCGCCGCCGGCCGCGCGCAGGCGGGCGGGTCGCAGGACGTGCAAACCGTGGTGCGCCTGCTCGCTCCCGACGCGCGCGGGGTGGACGAGGTCGACGTGACCATCGGCCTCGCGCCCGAGGCGGGAGCCGGCGAGGGCGCGGTGCTCGACGTCCACGTGCACGCCGGTGAGGTCGTCGACGTACCGATCGACTCGCTGGCGGACGGCGTCTACACGGCCACCATCACCGCATCCGAGCCCATCCTCGCGTCTGCGCGGGCGTCCACGGTGGCGCCGCCGCTCGAGCGCGACGAGGACGACGACGAGGACACCCGCCGCGACGAGTCGGACGACGCCGAGCAGGAGGTGCTCGACGGCGGAATCGGCTTCGACGTGGTCGGACCCGGCACCGGTCCGGTCAGCGTCGTCGTCGGCGAGCGGATCGACCTCGCCTGGTTCGTGGCGACGGGCGCCATCACGCGGCCCGTCGCGTTCACCACCGTCGACGCGCCGGGACCGCGCCTCGCGGTCGTCAACCCGGGCGACGAGCCGGCCACCGTCACGATCGCCTCGGTGCACGGCGAAGGCGTCTACGAGGTGGCGCCGGGCTCCAGCATCGGCGTCGACCTGGCCGGCGCGACCGTGCACGTGCTGACGAGCACCGCGCCGATCGAGGCGGCGGTCAGCTATGCGGGCGACGGGCAGCTGGCGTCCTACCCGGTGCGGCCCGCGAATCCGCTGGCGACGCCCCTCACCATCTACCGCTGATGTGCACCGTTGCGGCGCCCTGTGCCGGTGTGAGGTATCACCCCGCCGCAACGTGCACGTGAGGCGGGGAAGAGCCGCCCCCCGCTAGAAGTGGCGGAAGCGGTCGGGAGCCAGATCCCACGGATCGCGGCCCAGCAACTCACCGACCGCGCGCAGCACGCAACTCTCCACGAGCATCCGCTGGTGCGCCTCGTCGTTGACGTGCAGCTTCGACAGTCGCTCAATGGGCAGCCGGTAGAGGATGATCCGGTTCTCCTGCGGCAGCACCCTCCAGCGGTTCACTGTGGCGCCGCTCACCGTGCCCGGCAGACCGGCCACCTCGAAGCTCACCTGGTGGAGCTCCGGCCAGAGCCCGCGCAGGTACTCCGCGGTGTCGGCGACCGAATCCTCGAACACGTCGACGCGGCCCCGAAGGATGGGCAGATGCGGCCCGGTGACGGGGGAGCGGAGCCCACGGCCATGACGGTCGCGTCCCCGCGCGCGCGGAGCGCGGATCCGACCCGCTGCGGATCGTGAGCGAGCCATGGTGCCATGGTACTCCGCGACCGTCGCGGGGCTATTCTGACTACGCGATGGACAAGAGGCCGTGCTCCAGGACGGGCTGCCGGAACGAGGTGGTCGCGACGCTGACGTACGTGTACGCGGACTCGATGGCCGTCCTGGGCCCGCTCAGCCAGAAGGCTGAGCCGCACACCTACGACCTGTGCGAGCCGCATGCCGAGCGCCTCTCCGCCCCGCAGGGCTGGCACATCCTGCGCCATGTCTCGCTCGAGCACGACGTCTGACCCGCCCCGCCTCCGCTGGCCCTGAACAGGTCCTCCTGCCCTCACCGGGACGGATTCCCGAAGTTTCGCCTGTTGACGGCACATCCGCCTCTTGAGGGCGAGCACGGGATCCCGGCGAGGGCGTAACCCGGGCCGCACCGGCGGCGGGCGGTGGGAGAATACCGGGATGAGCATCGCCCCCGCCCCGGCCGCCGACACCGCCGGCGGCCTCGCCTACCACATCGCCGACATCTCCCTCGCGGAGTCCGGTCGGCACCAGATCCGCCTCGCCGAGCAGGAGATGCCCGGCCTGATGGCGCTCCGCGCCGAGTACGGGGACAGCAAGCCCCTCGCCGGCGCCCGCATCGCCGGCTCTCTGCACATGACGGTGCAGACGGCCGTGCTCATCGAGACGCTCGTGGCCCTCGGCGCGCAGGTGCGCTGGGCGAGCTGCAACATCTTCTCCACCCAGGACGAGGCGGCCGCCGCTGTCGTCGTCGGCCCCGACGGCACCGTCGACGCGCCCGCCGGCGTTCCCGTGTTCGCCTGGAAGGGCGAGTCACTGCCCGAGTACTGGGAGCTCGCCGAGCGGATCTTCGACTGGACCGCCGAGGCGGCCGAGGCCGGCGAAACCTGGATCGGCCCGAACATGATCCTCGACGACGGCGGCGACGCGACCCTCCTCGTGCACAAGGGCGCGGAATTCGAGCGCGCCGGCCGGGTGCCGGCGGACGCGAAGACGGACAGCGTCGAGTACGGCGTCATCCTCGACCTCCTGCGCCGCTCGCTCGATCGCGACCCGGAGCGCTGGACGCGCATCGCGGAGGACATCCGCGGCGTGACCGAGGAGACCACCACGGGCGTGCACCGCCTGTACGAGCTGGCGCGCGACGGCAAGCTGCTGTTCCCGGCGATCAACGTGAACGACTCGGTCACGAAGAGCAAGTTCGACAACAAGTACGGCATCCGGCACTCGCTGCTCGACGGCCTCAACCGCGCGACCGACGTGCTCGTCGGCGGCAAGGTCGTGTTCGTCGCCGGCTACGGGGACGTGGGCAAGGGCTGCGCGGAGGCGCTCCGCGGCCAGGGTGCCCGGGTGATCGTCAGTGAGGTGGACCCGATCAATGCCCTGCAGGCGGCGATGGACGGCTACCAGGTGGCGAAGCTCGAGACGGTGCTCGACCAGATCGACATCCTCATCACGGCGACCGGGAATACGAGTGTCGTGACCCTCGACCACATCCTCGGCCTCAAGCACCTCGCCGTGGTGGCGAACGTGGGCCACTTCGACGACGAGATCGACATGGCGGGCCTCGAGGGCCTCGCGGCGGACGGCCGCGCCGAGAAGGTGCAGATCAAGCCGCAGGTGCACGAGTGGCGGCTGCCGACGGGCCGCAGCGTGCTCGTCCTGTCCGAGGGGCGGCTGATGAACCTCGGCAACGCCACCGGGCACCCGTCGTTCGTGATGAGCAACTCGTTCAGCAACCAGGTGCTCGCCCAGATCGAGCTGTTCACGAAGCCGGAGGAGTACCCGGTCGGCGTGTACGTGCTGCCGAAGCGGCTCGACGAAAAGGTCGCGCGCCTGCACCTCGACGCGCTCGGCGTGGAGCTCACGGAGCTCAGCCCGGAGCAGGCGGCCTACATCGGCGTCGACCCGGCGGGCCCCTACAAGGTCGACCACTACCGCTACTGAGGCCTCGCTGCGCGAAGCCCGCGTCGTTCACGGGTCCGGAGCTCGTTCGCGGATCCGGAGCGGGGCGGCGACGCGCCAGGTTCCACAGGTGCCAAGCGGCGTGTCGGTCGGTGGCTCCGGATCCGTGCAACTTCTCCGGATCCGTGAACGAGGGTCAGCGGGGCGTGGTCGCCTCGGCCGCCGTCACCGCATCGCGGAGGTCGCGCTCGGAGTCCATGCGCGCCCGCTCGGCCCGCGCGGCGTCCGTCTCGAGGGTGAGCATCCAGCGGGATACCGGGTGCCGGCGCATGCGGACCCGCTGCTGGACCGCCCACCAAATCAACCCGACGGCGGCGGCGAGCAGGCCAGCGGCCGCCGCCACCCCGACGGACCAGCGCGGTCCGGCGGCCGCCGCGACGGCGCCGATGATGGGCGCCCCGAGCAGTGTGGTGCCGGCGAAGATCGCCATGTACAGCGCCATCACCCGGCCGCGCAGCGCGGGCGGCGTGGTCGACTGCACGTAGGCGTTCGCGCTCGTGGTGATGGTCATCGCGAACCAGCCGATCGGGATGAGCGCGGCGGCGAAGCTCCAGTAGCCGGGCATCACCGCGGCGACCGCGCAGCCGATGCCGAAGCCGGCCGACCCGAGCACCATGACGCGGATGCGCGGCTGCCCGCGGCGCGCGCTCCCCAGCGCGCCGGAGAGCGACCCGATGGCGAGGATCGACGACAGCAACCCGTAGGCGTCCGCGTCGCGGCCGAACTCGATGCGCGCCATCGTGCTCGTGAAGATCGCGAAGTTGAGGCCAAAGGTGCCGATGAGGAACACCATGACGAGGATGGCGAGCACGTCCGGCCGGCTGCGCACGTAGCGGACGCCTTCCCGGAACCCGTTCAGCCCGCGCGGCGACCGCGCGCTGGTGTGCAGCTCGGACTTCCGCATGATGCCGAGGGCGATCAGCACGGCTGCGTAGGTGACCCCGTTGAGCAGGAACACCCAGCCGGTGCCGACGGCGGCGATGGCGAGCCCGGCGACGGCCGGCCCGATCAGCCGGGCGCCGTTGAACGAGGCGGAGTTGAGCGCCACCGCGTTGGGCAGCTCGCCCGGTCCGACGAGCTCACCCACGAAGGTCTGCCGCGCCGGGGCATCGACGGCGGCGACCACCCCGAGGAGCAGCGCGAATCCGTAGACCATCCAGAGCTGCGCGATGCCGGCGAGGACCAGCGCGCCCAGTCCGAGACCGAGCGCGGCCTGCGCCGCCTGGGTGGCGACGAGGAGACGGCGGACCGGCATCCGGTCCACCAGCACGCCCGCGATCGGGCCGACCACGAGCATCGGCCCGAACTGCAGGGCGATGGTGATGCCGACCGCGAACGCGTCGTGGTCGGTGAGCTCGGTGAGCACCAGCCAGTCCTGCGCGGTGCGCTGCATCCAGGTGCCGATGTTCGACACCAGGGCGCCGAAGAACCACAGGCGGTAGTTGAGGATGCCGAGGGAGCGGAACGTGGCGCTCACGAATCGGCCAGCTTCCGCAGCACGTCCCGGACGGCGAGCAGCCGGCCCCGCTCGTCGTCGTCGAGCTCGCCGAGGCGGGCGGCGAACCACTCGGCGCGCAGTCGGCGCGTCTCGAGCGTCATGCCGCGGCCAGCCTCGGTGAGCGAGACGAGGACCTTACGCGCATCGTCGGGGGAGGGGCGGCGGAGCACGTAGCCGGCCTCCTCGAGAGCGTTCACGGTGCGGTTCATGGACGGGGGGCTCACCCGCTCCGCCCCGGCGAGCTCGCCGGGCGTGCTGTCGCCGGTGAGGTCGAGGTGCCGGAGGACGCTGAGCTGGCTGTCCGAGATGGAGTCGTCGCTGCGCTCGGCGCGGATACGGCGCGCCACCTTCTGGAGCAGGATGCGCAGCTCCCCTTCCGGGGTCAGGTGCGAATCGGCCATGCGATTAGCCTAACTCATTAGCCTCGCTAACGACCGGGTTCCGGTGACCTATCCGCGTCCGCGGCGACGCGCGTCAGCGGTCGGGGAAGCCGTGCGGCAGGCCGGCCAGCACCGGTCCGAGGCGCTCCAGCCGCTCCCGCTCCAGCAGGTGGCCGCGGTACTCGCGGTCCCGGCGGAGGGCGGCGACCCCGGCGAGCAGGTACTCGGGGTGCGCGTCCGGAACCGGCGAGACGAACGGGCGAGCCTCAGCGGCAAGCTCCGTGGCCAGCTGCTCGCGGGCGGCAGGCGTCATCCGCGACGCCTGCTTGAGGAAGGCGGCGATGCGTCGCGACAGGCGGTCCGGCATGCGGCCGACGTCCGCGGTCGCCGCCCACTCCTCGAGCACCGCGGGCACGCCGAACACCGGCTCCACGACCCGCGGCACGCGCTCGTGCTGGGCGTAGGTGCCGGCGAGCATGTCGCCCAGCCGCTTGGCGCGCGGATGCAGCAGGGACACCAGCGCGGCGAGGCCGCCGAAGGTGAGGAAGATCTCCAGCACGCCCACCAGGGCGCGGATGAACGCGTGCCGGAAGCCGATCGCGCCGCCGTCGTCGCGCACGATCCGGGCGCCGATCGCCAGTTTGCCGAGGGAGCGGCCGCGCGTCGCGGTCTCCACGGCGGTCGGGATCACGATGAGCACGGTCACCAGCATCGCGATGAGGAGGGCGGCGAACAGCGAGTTGTCGGTGGACCACTGCATCGCCCAGCCGATGCCGAGGATGAACGCGATCAGCACGGAGACCGACGCCGCGACATCGATAAGGGAGCCGGCCGCGCGGAGGATCACGCTGGCGGGGCGCACGTCAAGGGCGACGGCCTCGCCGACCAGCACCTCGTCGTCGGTGATCGACGGACCGGCCGGCGCGGGCGCAGCGGTCCGAGCTGGGACCTCCATGCCATCATCGTAGGCGTGGACCTCGACGCGTACGCGGCCGCGCACCGCGCGGAATGGGAGCGGCTCGAGGCGCTCGCCCGCAAGGGGGCCCTCAGTGGCGCGGAGGCGGACGAGCTGATCGAGCGCTACCAGTCGGGCGCGAGCCAGCTGTCGGCGATCAAGACCACTGCGGGCTCGACCGTGCTGGGCGACCGGCTCTCGGTGATCCTCTCCCGGGCGCGCCTGCGGTTCACCGGAGCGGGCACCAACTTGTTCCGCCAGCTGCCCCTCTTCTTCGGCGCGCAGCTGCCGGCTGCGCTGTACCGGATCCGCTGGCTGACCCTCGTGGTGGCGCTCGCGACCGTCGTCATCGCCGTGCTCTACGGCGTGTGGGTGGCGGGCGACCCGCGCGTGCTCGCCAACATCGGCGACGACGAGGACCTGCGGCGGTTCGTGGACGAGGACTTCGTCGACTACTACAGCGCCAACCCGGCCGCGTCGTTCGCCGGGCAGGTGTGGACGAACAACGCGTGGATCGCCGCGCAGTGCGTCGCGTTCGGCATCACCGGCGTCTGGGTGCCGTACGTGATCCTCACCAACGCGCAGAACGTCGGCATCTCGGGCGGCGTCATGTTCGCCTACGACAGGGGCGACGTGTTCTTCTCCTACATCCTCCCGCACGGGATGCTCGAGCTGACCGCGGTGTTCGTCGCGGCCGCCGCGGGACTGCGCATCTTCTGGGCGTGGATCGCGCCCGGAGCGCGCTCCCGCTCGCAGGCGCTCGCCGAGGACGGCCGCGCGCTGTTCACGGTCGCCCTTGGGCTCGTGATCGTCCTGTTCGTCTCCGGCGTCATCGAGGGCTTCGTCACGCCCGCGCCGTGGCCGGTGTGGCTCAAAATCGGCGTCGGCGCGGTCGCGCTCGGCGCATTCATCGCCTACATGGTGGTGCTCGGCGGCCGCGCCTACCGGGCGGGCGAGACGGGGGACCTCGACGAGTTCGAGTCCGGCGCGCGCCGCATCACCGCCGCCTGACCCTGCCCCAGCTGTACGTTCCCGCGCAGAATGTACGGCGTAGCGCGCAATCCGCGCCGGAACGTACTCCTCAGAGGCGGCCGGCCGCCTTCAGGGCGAGGTAGGCGTCGGCGAGCGCCGGCGGCAGGTCGGCCGGAGGAGCGGTGACCACCTCTGCGCCCAGGCGCCGGACCGCAGCCGCCACCCGGTCGGTATCGAGCATCGCGCGCTCCGCGGCGGCCGCCCGGTAGACGCTCGCGCGGTCGGAGCGGTCCCGCGTCGCGGCCACCACCTCGGGGTCGGCCACCGAGGCGACGACGACCACGTGCTGCCGCGTCAGCTGCGGCAGCACCGACAGCAGGCCGCGGGCCGCGCCGCTCGCGTCGATGGAGGTGAGCAGCACGACGAGGGAGCGCTGCGAAGTGAGCGCCCGCACCTGCGCGGGCACGGCCGCCCAGTCGGTCTCGATCAGGTCCGGCTCAAGCGGCGCCATCGCGTCGACCAGCCGCGACATCAGCTCAGCCCCGGTGGCGCCGTGCACTCGCGCGCGCACCCGGCGGTCGTAGGCGAGAAGGTCGACGCGGTCGCCGGCGCGGGTGGCGAGGGCGGCGAGCAGCAGCGACGCCTCGAACGCGGTGTCGAGGCGCGGTTCGTCGGCGACGCGCGCAGCCGAGGTGCGGCCGGAGTCGATCACGACCACCACCCGCCGGTCGCGCTCCGGGCGCCAGGTGCGCACCATCACCTCCTGGCCGGGGCGGGCCGCTCCGCGGCGTGCGGTGGCCCGCCAGTCGATGCTTCGCACGTCGTCGCCGCGCACGTACTCGCGGAGGGAGTCGAACTCGGTGCCCTGGCCGCGGATCATCAGGCTGGTCCGACCGTCCAACTCGCGGAGGCGGGCGAGCCGGGATGGCAGGTGCCGGCGGGAGTTGAACGGCGGCAGCACGCGGATGGCGCCCGGCGCCGACAGGGTCGCCTGCCGCGCCCACAGCCCGAGCGGCCCCACGGAGCGCACGGTGACCTGCTCGGTGCGACGCTCGCCGCGGCGGAACGGGGTGAGCGGGATGTCGGCGGCCCGCCGCTCGCCCGCGGGGAGGGTGAGCCGCACGCGCGTGCGGGCGGCGCCGGCCGACGGCTGCCAGGCGTCCCGCACGAGCGCGTGCAGGGTGCGGATGCCCGTGTTGCTGAGCAGCAGCCGCGCGGTCGCGGTCTCGCCGAGGCGGATGCGCCGCGGGATGCTGCGCTCGATCGCGACCCGGCGGGGGGATGCCGCGGCGGCGAGGTCGACCGCGCCGAGCAGCAGGCAGAGCAGCAGCCAGCCGAGCAGGGCCCAGCCGCCCGCATCGGCGAGGATGCTCAGCGCCAGGACGGGCACGACCCCGAGCCCGACGAGCAGGACGAATCGGCCGGTGACCGCCATCAGCCGTCCCGCCCTGTCCGTCGCGCCGAGCGGGTCATCAGATCGGCACCTGCACCTGCGCGAGGATGCCGGAGAGGATCGCGTCGACCGAGACGCCCTCGAGCTCCGCCTCCGGGCGCAGCTGGATGCGGTGCCGCAGAACGGGCAGCGCCATCTCCTGGATGTGGTCGGGCGTCAGGCTGTCGAAGCCCTGCAGCCACGCCCACGCCTTCGCGGCGGCGAGGAGCGCGGTGGATCCGCGCGGGGAGACGCCGAGCTTGATGGACGGCGACATGCGGGTCGCGCGGGCGAGGTCGACCGCGTAGCCGAGCACGTCGTCGGAGGCGCCGACCGCGCGGACGGCCGCCTGCGCCTGCTCGAGCTCGCGGGCGCCGAGGACGGCGGTGACGCCGGCGGCGGCGAGGTCGCGCGGGTTGAAGCCGAGCGAGTGCCGGCGCAGCACCTCGAACTCGATGTCCCGCGGCGGCACCTCCAGCACCAGTTTCAGGAGGAACCGGTCGAGCTGCGCCTCGGGCAGCGTGTAGGTGCCCTCGTACTCGATCGGGTTCATGGTCGCGGCGACGAGGAACGGTGCGGGCAGCGGACGCGTCTCGCCGTCGACCGACACCTGCCGCTCCTCCATGGCCTCGAGCAGTGCGGACTGCGTCTTCGGCGGCGTCCGGTTGATCTCGTCGGCGAGCAGGATGTTGGTGAACACCGGTCCTTCCCGGAAAACCAACGCGCCGGCCTCGTAGATCATCGAGCCGGTCACATCACCCGGCATCAGGTCCGGCGTGAACTGCACGCGCTTCGTGTCGAGGTCGAGCGTGTGGCTGAGGGTGCGCACCAGCAGTGTCTTGGCGACGCCGGGGACGCCCTCGAGAAGCACATGGCCACGCGCGAGGAGGGCGACGATGAGGCCGGTCACGGCGCCGTCCTGGCCCACGACGGCCTTGCCCACCTCGGTGCGCACATCGCGGAGTCGCTGGCGGAGTTCGTCGGTCATGGTCTTCCTTCTGATCCGGGTCGGGTCGGGTCGGTGGCGGCGCGCACGTCACGCTCGAGGCGCAGCAGGGCATCGCTGAGGTCGAGGAGCGCGGCGTCGTTCGCCGGGTCGTCGTCCAGCAGCAGCCGGCGTAGGTCGTCGGCGGGACGGCCGAGCGCGGACGCGGCGGCGCGCACGACGTCCTCCACGGTTGCGGCCCGCGCAAGCCCGAGCAGTCCGCTCAGGCGCCGGATGGTGCCGACGCGCAGATTGTCGAGCGCCCGGCCGCGCGCCGACGAGCGCTGGTAGAGGCGCGCGCGGCCCTCCATCGTCTCGCGTGCCCGCACCACGACGGGCAGGTCCTCCACCACGAGCGGGCCGAGCCGCCGGCCGCGCCACACCGCGGCGGCCACGAAGAGCGCGATCAGAAGGACCAGCACGGGCGTCACCCACTCCGGCGTGAGGTCCGCGAGGGTGGGTTGCTCGCCCGCGCTGTCCAGGTCGAGGAAGCTGGGCAGGTACCAAACGAGCTGGTCGGTCTCGCCGAGCAGATTGAGCGCGAGTGCCGCGTTGCCGGCCTCGATGATGTGCTCGTTGTCGAACGGGGCCGCGTCGGCGAGCAGGGTGACCGTGCCGGGCCCGTGCGGCGCCTGCGCGAGCTGGTAGCCGCCGCCATCGTCGGGGAAGCAGAACTCGGTGTCACCGGCGTCGCCGACCGATGAGAAGGACGACTCGCCCGCGGTCACCGCGTCCGCCCGCACGGCGGCCGGCACGTCGCAGTCGGCGCGCAGTGCGGCGTCCGCGTCCGGGAAGCCGGCGAACGCGACGTCCGGCGCGTACGCGTCGAACACGTCGGCGGTGGGGGAGAGGACGACGATCCGGTCGGCCAGCTCGCCGAGCCGGTCGATGCGTTCCCGATCAAGGAACCAGGACGCGTCGTACAGCAGGATCGTCGTGCCCGCGGGGTCGGGGCCGGCGGCTGCGTCCGTCTCATCGAGGGTGCCCGTCGCCGTCACCTGGACGCCTTGCGCGCGCAGCACCTCGGCGAGCGCGCGTCCGCCGTCCGGTGCGGCGTTGTCGGCGGCGAGCGGAGCGCCGCCCAGCGAGGAGCCGCCCGCGGCCAGGAGGGAGATCAGCGCGAGAACGAGGACAGCGGCGACGATCGCGATCCAGACCCGGCCCCGGCGCAACGCGCGGCGCAGGGTGGGGGTGACGGCCGGCGCGTCGGTCAGCGTCATCGGGTCGCCGCCAGCTCCGGTCGTGCCGCTCGCAGGGAGCGCTCGAGCGCGGCGAGCCGTTCGTACTGCTCGGCGGTGCCGGGGCGGCCGAGGTAGCGCACGTCGTCGAACGTCTCGGCGGACGCGGTGAGCTCGGCGCGGGATCCGGGGAACGCGACCGCCGCCGCCCGCGCGAAGCCGCGCGCGGTCATGCCCGGGTAGAAGTCCACGAGGGTACGGTCGGCGAGGCCGCGGGCGAGCACGCGGAACAGCTCCACGATCGCCGTCGTCCAGTCGCCGGCGGCGGCAGCGCGCTCCGCGGAGCCGCGCAGCTGCTCGGCGCTCCGGCCGTCGTCGTGGCCGAAGAGCGCATCGGCGGCGGCGCGGCGCCGCCGGTTGAGCCGCGGCCGACCGAACAGCAGGAAGGCGATGACGAGGATCGCCGCCAGGATCAGCACCACCACGATGAGGAAGGTCGGCCCGGAGCCGTCGCCGAGCCGGGAGAGGATGTCGTCGATCCACTCGCCGATCGCCTGCGCGAGCAGGTCGAACCAGGTGGGGCGCGCCTCCTGGTACGGGCGCTTCGTGAGCTCGTCGATCAGCCAGTCGCGCGCCTCGTCGCCGTCCGGCTGGACGGGCGCCTCCCGGAGGAGGCCGAGCGCGCTCACGCCCCGCCGGGGGTGAACGGGTCGCCGGTGCCGCCGCCCTCGACATGGCGCTGCAGGACCAGGTCGAGGCCCTCCTTGCGCATCCGCAGGTCGAGGTAGAGGAGCGCCGCGACCGTGGAGGTGACGATGACGCTGATCGCGCCGATCACGGTGGCCAGGGCGTAGATCACGATCTGGGTGATCACGAGCACCGCGACCCCGGAGCCGGTCATGTTCGGGTCGATCAGGGCGGGCGCGAGGCCACCGAGGACGGAGATCGGGGTGGTGGTGATCTGGGCGACGATGTTCACGATCGCGGCGACCAGAAACTGTGCGCCGAGGGTGCGCCAGAAGTTCGCATCGGTGAGCCGCCAGGAGCGGCTGATCGCGGCGCGCAGCTTTCCGCCCTCGAGCACGAGCACGCTCGGCACCAGCGACAGCTTCGTGGCGATCCAGATCCACAGCGCCAGCGCGCCGAGGCCGAGCAGGATCGCCACGCCGATCGAGACCGCGATGCCGACCGGGCCCAAGGCCACGCCGATCAGGACCACGCCGGTGAGGATTAGGAGGATGACGAAGACGGCCACCCCGACGAGCACCGTCCAGAGCACCAGCGGTCCGAGGCGCGGCTTCACCCGCTGCCACGCGGCGCGCACGGTGGGCACCACGCCGAGGCTCGCTCGCGCGACGATCTCCACGACGATTCCCTGCAGGAATGCGGAGATGACGAAGCTGAACGCGACGAGCGCGAGGCTGCCGAGCACGCCGCCGGCGATGGAGCCGGCGATGAGCGACTGCTGGTCCGGGTCCTCCCAGTCGGTGATGCGCGCGAAGCCGCCGAAGATGACCGCGGCCGCGAGGACGCCGCCGACGACGAGCACCGCGAACTGCAGCAGGATTGCCACCCCGATCAGGCCGGGGGTCTTGCGCAGAAGCTGGAACGGCGCGAGCAGCAGCGTGCCGAACCCGAGCGGCCGCAGCGGCACGAGGCCGGGCTTGGGCGGCGGGGTCCACGCGGCCTGCGCGAGCGGCGGCGGGGGAGGTGCAGCGCCCGCCGGCGCGTACTCGCCGTAGCGGGGCTGCGGGCGCGGGGCGTCGCGATCCGGGCTCTGCCTGCCGCCGGGCGACTCCCAGCCGCCGCTGCCCGAATCGGTCACCCGCTTATCGTGGCACAGCCGTACCCGGCGGAGGGGAGCGACGACGCCCGCGACGCGGCCGTCCTGTCGCCGGTCGCTGCCCCGTCGGGGGAGCGGCTGCGGGCACGCGCGCGCACTACACTGTCCGGCACCATGACCGACACTGGAACGCAGCCCCCGCGCATCCTCGTGGTCGATGACGACACGGCCCTCGCGGAGATGATCGGCATCGTGCTGCGCACGGAGGGCCTGGAACCGAGCTTCTGCGCAGACGGCGGCGAGGCGCTGGAGGCGTTCCGCGAGGCGAAGCCGGACCTGGTGCTCCTCGACCTGATGCTGCCGACGCTTGACGGCATCGCCGTCTGCGAGCAGATCCGCGCCGAATCCGGCACCCCGATCATCATGCTGACCGCCAAGTCGGATACCTCCGACGTCGTGAAGGGCCTGGAGTCCGGCGCGGACGACTACGTCGTGAAGCCGTTCAACCCGAAGGAGCTCGTCGCCCGCATCCGCGCCCGCCTGCGGCCGAGCGTGCCCGACAACGGACTGCTCACGATCGGCGACCTCACCGTGGATGCGGCCGGCCACGAGGTGCGCCGCGGCGGCGCCCGCATCAACCTGACCCCGCTCGAGTTCGACCTCCTCCTCACCCTCGCCAGCAAGCCGCAGCAGGTGTTCACGCGCGAGATGCTGCTCGAGCAGGTGTGGGGCTACCACTACAAGGCCGACACCCGCCTCGTGAACGTGCACGTGCAGCGCCTCCGCGCGAAGGTGGAGGAGGACCCCGAGAACCCGCGCATCGTGATGACGGTCCGCGGAGTGGGCTACCGCGCCGGCGCATCAGGCTGACATGACCGCAGACCGCGCCGCCGCGGCCGGCGCCCGGCAGGTTCCGCTCGGCTTCCGGATCGGCGGTTTCTCGCGCCTGCCGCGCACCGTCGCCGAGTCGGTGATCCGCTCCTTCCGTCGCTCGCTCGAGGTGCGGATCGTCGCCATCACGGTGCTGCTCAGCGCGATCGCGATGTTCGGCACGGGCACCTACATGACCTACTCGATCGGCAATGGGCTGTACGACACCCGGGTCGAGCAGGTGCGCGGCGAGTCGGAGCGCGCCGTGCGGGTGGCGCAGTCCAACTTCGCCACCACGACCGCCGCCAGCGAGGCGGACCTGCAGGCGCTGCAGATCTCCGTCATCGAGCGGATCGGCGCCGCGGCGCCCTCCTACTCGGGCATCGCGTTCCTGCGCGCCGAGGGCAGCGACGCGAACTTCGGCCTGCCCGATATCGTGCGCGGCCCGGACAGCGCGCAGAACGCCGACCGGTACGTGGGCGACGCCCTGCGCGAGCGGGTGCTCGCCGGCCAGGACGAGTACTACTGGCAGTCCATCGGGATCGACGCGGGCGCCGACCTCCGGCCCGGGGTCATCGTCGGCAGCGCCATCGACGTGCCCGGCGCCGGCGCCTACGAGTTGTACCTGCTCTACGACCTCTCGGAGGTGCAGGCCACGCTCACGTTCGTGCAGGGCACCATCGTCATCGGCGGGCTCGCGCTGATGATCCTCATCGGTGCCGTCACCTGGGTGGTCGTGCAGATCGTCATCGCACCGGTGCGCGTCGCAGCCGAGACGAGCTCGAAGCTTGCCGCCGGGCAGCTCGAGGAGCGCATCCCCGAACACGGCGAAGACGTGATCGCCAAGCTCGCCCACTCGTTCAACGGCATGGCGGACAGCCTGCAGCGCCAGATCACCCAGCTCGCCAACCTCTCCCGGGTGCAGCAGCGCTTCGTGTCGGATGTGTCGCACGAGCTACGCACCCCGCTCACCACCATCCGGCTCGCCGGCGACGTCCTCTACAACTCGCGGGACAAGTTCGAGCCCACCGAGGCGCGCACCGCGGAGCTGCTGCACACCCAGGTGGACCGGTTCGAGTCGCTGCTGACCGACCTGCTCGAGATCAGCCGCTACGACGCGCAGGCGGTAGCGATCGAGCGCGAGCCGGTCAACCTCGTGCGGCTCGCCGAGGACTCGATCGGCGCGGTCGAGACCCTCGCCGAGGAGAAGGGGTCGGAGATCCACCTCGTCGCTCCGGGCGGCCATTTCGAGGCGGAAGTCGACCCCCGGCGGATCCGCCGCATCGTCCGTAACCTCGTCGCCAACGCCATCGAGCACGGCGAAGGCCGGCCCATCGTCGTCACGGTAGACAGCAACGAATCGGCGGTCGCGATCGCGGTGCGCGACTACGGGGTCGGGATGACGAAGGTCGACGCCGACCGAGTGTTCGACCGCTTCTGGCGCGCCGACCCCTCCCGGAAGCGCACCACGGGCGGCACGGGGCTCGGCCTCGCGATCTCCCTCGAAGACGCGGTACTGCACGGCGGGCTGCTCGAGGCATGGTCGGCGAAGGGCGAAGGCTCCTGCTTCCGGCTGACCCTGCCGCGCGACCCGGGCCGGCCGGTCGGCGAGTCCCCGATCCCGCTGCCCCCGGAGGACGCATGAAATCGCTGCGCGCGGCGCTCGCCGCCGCCCTCGTCGCCGTGCTCGCCGGCTGTGCGAGCATCCCGGTCTCCGGCCCCGTCAACGAGGGCAGCCCGATCACCGAAGGCGAGGACCTCGGCTTCGACTTCCGCCCGCAGGAGCCGGCCGCCGGTGCGACTCCTCTCGAGATCCTCACCGGGTTCATCGCGGCCGGCGCGGGCCCGCAGGACAACTATTCGGTGGCGCGCGAGTTCCTCACCAGCACCTTCGCGCCCGAGTGGGACCCCAACGCCGGCACCCTCGTGCACAGCCGCTCGACGAGTACCCTCCTCGACTCCGACGACTCGCTCCGCCTCGTCGTGCCCGCGTCCGGGCGGGTGGACGGCATCGGCAGGTACGAGGAGTACGGCTCCGCGGTCACCACCGAACTGCCGTTCCGGCTCGAGCAGGAGAACGGCGAGTGGCGGATCAGCCAGGCGCCCGGCGGCACCGTGGTCGCCCGCAGCCTCTTCGACCGGCTGTTCGCCCAGCGCGCCCTCTACTTCTACGACCCCGGCTTCGACTACCTCGTCCCCGACCTCCGCTGGTTCCCGGCCACCGCCGACGCGCCGACCCGCATCGTCGAGGCGCTGCTCGAAGGGCCGTCGACTCCGCTGGCCTCCCCCGTCCTCGCCACCGCGTTCCCGGAGGGCACCACGCTCGCACGCCAGTCGGTGACCACCACCGCGGGCGAGGCGGTCGTCGAGCTCTCCGACGAGGTCGTGCGGGCAGACCCGCTCACCCGCCAGCGGATGCAGGTGCAGCTCGCCCGCAGCCTCATCGGCCGCAACGTCATCGCGGTGCGGATCAGCGTCGAAGGCACCGAGCCGACCACGCCCGCGGGCGGTGGGATCCCGATTCTGCAGCCACAGGTGAACCCGCGGCCGCTGGTGCTGCGGAACGGCGAGTTCGGCTTCCTGGTCAGCGACGAGGTGACACCGGTCGGGTCGCTGAGCGACGCCATCGGCGCATCCGGGGCGACGTCCGTCGTCTACGCCATCGATTCGGAGCGCGCGGCGTGGCTGAGCCTCGCCGGGGTGCTGGCCGCGGGCACCGACCAGGAGGCGGCGCCCATCGACACGCGGGCGGGGCTGATCGGCCCGAGCCTCGACAATCAGGGGTATGTGTGGACCGTGCCGGGCGGAGCGCCGGACGGGCTGTCGGTGACCCCCATCGGCGGAGGCATCGCGGGCATCGCCGTGCCGTGGACGGACGCCTCCGGGATCGTCTCCCTCGCCGTCTCGCGCGACTCCACCCGTCTTCTCGTCCTGCTCACCACGGACGAGGGGCCTCGGCTGCGTGTGCACGGCATCGTCCGGGACGACACGGGTGCGCCGGTCGCGCTGTCGCCGAGCGGGTTCGAGCTGGTTCCGCCGGAGGGCACGCCGATCGGTGCGACGTGGGTGAGCGAGACGGCGGTCGGCTCGCTCGGGGTCGACGCGGACGGTGTGGGCGCGGTCCTCACCCAGGAGGTGGGCGGGCATCAGCTCGAGCCGGTCGCGGACGTCCCCGGCGCTATCGCGCTGGTCGGCGGCAATGGCCTCAGCGGCTTGCGCGTGCTGACGGCCGATGGCGACATCCGGGTGCTGCGCGGCACCACCTGGCAGACGACGGGCACCGGCGTGGCGCTGCTCGCCACCCAGCGGTGACGGGGAGGCCCTGACCTCCCGGCGCCGGGTCCTTCGGCCGGGCGTTCGGCGGCGATCCTCCCCAGCGAGTGCCGTCCTGCCGGTTCGCACCGATCGGCGGCCGAGGCGGCATGTGCGCGGGATGCCCGGCAGGGTGGCCGGATGCCCGTGTCCGCCGCCATCCGCGAGGCCGTGCTCGACGCCCTCGCCCTCGTCCTCCCGGTCTCCTGTGCGGGCTGCGGCGCCCCGGACCGCCCGGTGTGCGCCTCCTGTCGCCGTGCGTTCCAGGGCGAGCTGCTCGAGCGGCGGCTGCCGGGCGGACTGATCGTGCGGAGCGCGGCGGCGCACGAGGGGGTCGCCGGGCGCGTCGTGGTGGCGTTCAAGGATGAGGCGCGCACGGAGGCCGCTGCTGTGCTCGGACCCGCGCTCCGCCGGGCCGTCGTGCCGGCCCTGACTGAGCCTGCGCCCGTGCTCGTCCCGATACCCGGCGCCGGCGTCGCGTACCGGCGGCGGGGCTTCCTCCCGCTCGCGCTCCTCGCCCGCGCCGGCCGGCTCCGGCTCTCGCCGCGCCTCATCCGCACCCGGAGGGTCGCCGATCAGGCGGCGCTCGGCGCCGTCGCCCGGCGCGACAACGCGGCCGGCAGCATGGCGGCGGTGGGTGACCTCGCGGGCGTGCCCGTGGTGCTCCTCGACGACGTCGTGACGACCGGCGCGACCCTGTGCGAGGCGGCGCGCGCCCTGCGCGCGGCGGGTGCGCGGGTGCTGGGAGCTGCGACCGTGACCGCGACGCCCTTCCGGTCGCCGCGGGCGGGAGGCGTCCCGGGGAGGGTGCCGGGAACCCGGTGACAGGGCGGGTCCAGACGGTTAGGGTCGGGACACGGCGTTCCAGATCGCCCGCCCTCGACGCGAAGCGACCCCCGGGAAGGACTCGTCTTCCGTGTCGAGGACCTCCGCGAGGGCGACGCGCCGCGATGAGGGAGGTCAACATGGACACCACGGTCATCGGTCGCAATTGCGGCATCACGGATCGGTTCCGCGCCCATGTCGAGGAGAAGGCCGAGAAGCTGGCCATCTTCGCTGATCCCGATGCGATGTTCGAGGTGCGGCTGTGCCGGCACCACGAGCAGCAGAACGGGGCACCCAAGGGGGACGATCGCGTCGAGCTGACGCTCATCGGGCCCGGGCCGATCATCCGTGCGGAAGCGGGTGCAGCCGACAAGTACGCGGCCTTCGAGCTGGGGTTCGACAAGCTGATGCAGCGGGTGAAGCGGCAGAAGGACCGGCGGAAGGTGCATCGCGGACAGCATCGTCCACCCACCGTGCGCAACGTCGACCACTCCGACTTCCGGCTCGCCGACGTGCGTCCCGTCGACGCGGAGACCCTGCGGCGGGTCGATCCGGAGACCGGGGCCATCTCGATCGTCCGGGATGACGCGTCCGAGCTTCTCAGCGCGAACGGCAGCACGTCACCGGACTCCGCCGAGAACGAGCCGACCGGCTACGAGGACTACACGCCCGTCGTGATCCGGCGGAAGGTGTTCTCCTCCCAGCCGATGAGCGTCGACGACGCGCTCTACTACATGGAGCTGGTGGGCCACGACTTCTACCTCTTCATCGACGCGGAGACGAGCCGGCCGAGCGTGGTGTACCGCCGCAAGGGCTGGGACTACGGCGTGATCGCCATCGACGAGTCCGCCGAGGAAGTGCAGGAGGCGGCGACGGCCGCCCGCGCCTACCGGCGCTGACCGACGGCGCCCGGTTCGGCGGCCGGCCTTGGACGCTGGCCGCCGTGCCGGACGGCCCGCGCCGACGCGTGCCCCGGGCCTGTGCTCTTCCCGGGCTGCGGTGGGGTGACGCTGGTAGCATGGGCGGCTGGCTGCGCCGCGGCAGGTTGGCGCACCACGAGCACGTAGGGAGTCAGTCTCGGTGGTATCCGTACTGGAAAAGGTCCTTCGCGTCGGTGAAGGCCGACTCCTCCGCAAGCTCGAGAATTACGCCCGGCAGGTGAACCTGCTGGAGGAGGACTTCAGCCACCTCACCGATGAGGAGCTGAAGGCCGAGACGGGTGTCCTGCGGGAGCGCTACTCGAACGGCGAGTCGCTCGACGACCTCCTGCCCGAGGCGTTCGCCGCGGTCCGCGAGGCGTCCAAGCGCACGCTCGGCCTCCGCCACTTCGACGTCCAGTTGATGGGCGGCGCGGCGCTGCACCTCGGCAACATCGCCGAGATGAAGACCGGTGAGGGCAAGACCCTCGTGGCGACCCTGCCCGCCTACCTGAACGCGATCACCTCGCGCGGCGTCCACGTTGTCACCGTCAATGACTACCTGGCGAGCTATCAGTCCGAGCTCATGGGGCGCGTCTACCGCGCCCTCGGCATGACGACCGGCGTCATCCTCGCCGGCCAGACGCCCGCCGAGCGTCGCGAGCAGTACGCCGCAGACATCACCTACGGCACGAACAACGAGTTCGGCTTCGACTACCTCCGCGACAACATGGCGTGGCAGCCGCAAGACCTCGTGCAGCGCGGCCACTACTTCGCCGTCGTTGACGAGGTCGACTCGATCCTCATCGACGAGGCGCGCACCCCGCTCATCATCTCTGGCCCCGCCTCGGGCGAAGCCAACCGCTGGTTCACCGAGTTCGCGAACCTCGCGAAGAAGCTCATCCCCGACGTCGACTACGAGGTCGACGAGAAGAAGCGCACCGTCGGCGTGCTCGAGGCCGGAATCGAGAAGGTCGAGGACCACCTCGGCATCGACAACCTGTACGAGTCGGCGAACACCCCGCACATCTCCATCCTGAACAACGCGATCCAGGCGCGCGCGCTGTTCAAGAAGGACAAGGACTACGTCGTGATGAACGGCGAGGTGCTCATCGTCGACGAGCACACCGGCCGCATCCTGATGGGCCGCCGCTACAACGAGGGCATCCACCAGGCCATCGAGGCCAAGG
>JAODAX010000024.1 GCA_025463675.1 Naasia sp.
GCGCGGCCGAGCGGGCGGCGGAGATGGGGGTGCAGGTGGCGATGCTCACCCTCACCCACAGCGACGCGAGCGCCGCGGCCGTCGTCATCCTTCAGGGAGACGTGCCTAACGCGCCGCCGCCGAAACTCGACACCGATCACTGACACCTGCATTCCCGACGCTGCTGGATCGGACCGGGTGGGGCACCGATCCGACGGTGACGGGGTCGGGACCAGCGGTATCGGCGTCGCGTGTCCGCACGACGGCGCGTCGTGCCGTTGTCCTCGCCCACCGGCATGCGGTCGCTACCGTCCAGACACCCGCTCTCCTCAGGGCTGCCGCAGCGCCCGCACCATCGCGTCCACGTGGCGGAGGACCAGGTCGGGTCGGATGAGGTCGAAGTGATCCGTCCCGGGCTCGGTCACCACCGAGTCGTCGCGGTAGTGAGCGCCGAGGATCCGCTCGTCCAGGTTGCGCAGCCGCAGCTCACGCAGCGGCCCGTCGAGCTGCTCCGTCTCCTCGAAGACGCAGCAGAGGCGCCGCACGCGTCCACTCGCCGCCCGATACCACGTGGCGAATGGACTCTCGCCTCCTGCGACGAACGGTTCCACGATGGCTGCCGAGTAGCGGCGGAGCGGTGCGATGTCGCCGCCGAACTTGCGCAGCGTCGCGACCAGGTACTCGTGGATGTTGAGCCAATCGTGCAGGGTGTCCGCGCCCGCACCGAGCGACCGGAGCACCTCCAGCGTCAGCTGCGGGTCGTCGACGTCCATGCCGCCCAGCAGGCGCGTGACGAAGCACGTCTCGAGCGACAGGTTCGCGCCCAACGCCAGCGCCCCGTCGACCGGCGGGCGCGGCTCCCGCTCGCCCGCCCGCTCCCAGGCCTCGTCGGCGGCGAGGAGCCGCAGGACGACGTCGGCGCCGGAGGAGAAGCCGACCAGCAGCGTCACCTCGGGGCGCAGTCGCTCGACCGCGTCGTGCACGAACTCGCGGAGGATCACGAGATGGTCGTCGAGCGACAGCGCCCGACGCCGAGCCGCGACCGGCTCGAAGCCATAGAGCGACGGCGCGAGCGCCCGGTACGGCGCCAGCTCGAGAATGCGGGCGAACTGGCGCTGGTCGTAGCCGGTGCCGTGGACGCAGCAGAGGAGGACCGGGGATTCGACCTCGTTGTCCAGGTAGCGCTGCGCGTCACCGATCATGCGCGGGTCGAGCGTCGCGCGGTTGAGCTTCCGACACACGTCCTCGGTGAGCCGGAACGTCTTCTCGACCGGCTCGCGGGCTCTCGCGGCGGCCGACGGCTCCGTGACCGGCGCCGCCACGGCATCGAGGCGGCGCAGCAGCTCCTCTCCGCTTTGCCAGCGGTCTGCGGGGCGCTTCTCGAGGCATCGCATCACGAGCCGCTCGAGCCCCGGAGGGAGGCCTGGGCGCAGGCGCGCGAGCGGCTCCGGCGTCCGGGTGAGGTGCGCGGCCATGACGTGCTGCGCCGTGGGGCCCGCGAACGGCGGGGCGCCGGCGAGCATCTCGTACGCGAGCACGCCGGCGGCGTAGATATCCGCCCGATGATCGACGTTCGGGTCGCCCGCCGCCTGCTCGGGCGCCATGTACGCCGGCGTGCCTAACGCGACACCGAGCGCGGTGAGCGCGGCACCCGACCGCGTGTCGGAGGCCGCCGATGCGCGCCGGCTGCCCGTCGCCGTCGCCACCGCCTTCGCCACGCCGAAGTCCGCCACGAGGGCGTGGTCCGCCGTCAGCAGAATGTTCTCGGGCTTGATGTCGCGGTGGACGATCCCGCGACCGTGCGCGTACGCGAGGGCGTCGACGACCTCCCGCAGGATGCGTGTCCCGTCCCGAACCGGAAGCTCACCCTCGCGGTCGAGCCGCTGCCGGAGCGACTCCCCCTCGACGTAGGGCATCACGTAGAAGAGGAGCCCATCGGCCTCGCCCGAGTCGATCAGGGTGAGGATGTGTGGGTGGAGGAGCTGGGCGGTGATCTCGATCTCGCGCAGGAATCGGTCGGCGCTGATCCCTCCGACGAGGTCCGGCCGCAGCACCTTCACCGCGACGCTTCGGCGGTGTCTCAGGTCGTCGGCGAGGTAGACGGTCGCCATGCCTCCCCGCCCGAGCTCGCGCCCGAGGCGATAGCGCTCGGCCACCGTGCGCTGCAGCCGACCGTGAGTTGCGGAGGTTTCCATGCCTAGCACCCCGGAGAGAGCTGAGGGACAAGGGTAGAACCGGCTCGTCGGTACCGCCAGCCGTCGGCCCCGCGCGGGCGGCGGGTTCGAGGTGGCGGCGGTACTGGCGGAGCGTGGAGTCGGTTGCCATCCGCTCGCCTCCACCGCGTCCTCCGCGTGAGCCGCGCCTGCCGAGCCCAATGCAGTTCTCCGCGCCTCCGCGGCTCCGCGTGAGACCGCCGAGCACGAGCAGCCGAGCACGAGCAGCCGAGCGCCGAGCGCCGCAGGCTTCGCACGCGAGAATCGCTCTAATGGCGCTTGGCCGGACCGGGCACGGGGGTCGAGCAGCCGCAGCCGGTGCCGCAGCCAGGATCG
>JAODAX010000041.1 GCA_025463675.1 Naasia sp.
TCGCGGCGAAGACGGAGTCGCTCCACTCGGTGCTCTCCGACGTCGCCGCCACGTCCGCCAAGAATCAGCAGCTGGCCAACTCCACCGTCGACATGGACGAGGAGAACGTGAACCTGCTGACGTTCCAGCACGCCTACCAGGGCGCCGCCCGCGTCCTGACCGCCGTCGACGAGATGCTCGACGTGCTCATCAACCGCACCGGGATCGTCGGGAGGTAAGAGCCATGATCGGTCGCATCACCAACCATCAGCAGTTGGCATCCGCCACGCGCAACCTGCAGACCTCGCGCGCGCTGCTTGCGCACGTCCAGGAGCAGGCATCGAGCGGTCGCACCATCTCGCGGCCGTCCGACGACCCTGCGGGGACCGCTGCGGCCATGCGCGTGCGCACGGAGCAGCGCGCCGTGGAGCAGTACGGCAGCAACATCACCGACGGGCTCGCGTGGCTCGCGACCGCGGACAACGCCCTCAGTTCGTCGGCGAGCCTGCTGCACCAGGTGCGCGACCTCACCGTGCGCGGGGCAAACTCGGGCACGATGACGCCAGCGTCGCGAGAAGCGCTCGCGGCCGATCTGGAGGGTCTGCGCTCCGACCTCCTCCAGCAGGCCAACACGTCGTACCTCGGGCGGACGATCTTCGCCGGCAACTCGGACGCGGGGTCGGCCTTCACCACTACTGCCGCGGTGCCGCCCGCCACCGCTCCGACGTACGCCTTCACCGGCGGGGCCGACGCACCCGTCACCCGCCGGATCTCCGCGGCCGAATCGGTGACAGTCGATGTGAACGGCGGGGCCACCTTCGGGGACGGTGCCGGCTCGGTGTTCGCGCTTCTCGACAGCATCGTGGCCGACCTGCGCGCGGGCGCCGAAGTGTCCGCCCGGATCACCGAGGTCGACGCGGCGCTCACCCGGGTGACCACGCAGCAGGCCGTGGTGGGCACTCGCTACGCTCGGATGGAGCGCGCCCAGGATGCGAACCTCAGCCAGTCCATCGCCCTCGAGACTCAGCGATCGGGCATCGAGGACGTCGATCCAGCCAAGGTGATCATCGACCTCAAGTCTCAGGAGCTGACCTACCAGACCGCTCTCGCGGTCACGGCACGCGCCCTCCAGCCCACTCTTCTCGACTACCTCCGGTGAGCGCCATGACCCCGACACTGCCCGACACGACGATGAACCTGACCTTCACGGCGCCCCCGCCCGGGCTCGCCCCGATCGTCGACTTCGCGCTGTCCGCCGTGCCCGAGGCCGAGGGCCTCTACACGCTGCGCGACACCGGCGACGCGGGCGTCCGCCTCTTCCTCGTCGACCCGTCGGTCTACGTGCCCGACTACGCGCCCCGGATCACCGACGAGCACCTCGACGCGCTCGGCAGCGGGCCGGACGACCTGGTCGAGGCGTACGTGGTCGCGACGATCACCGATGACGGCCCGATCGTGAACCTGCTCGCGCCGATCCTGGTGAACGTGACCGCCCGCACGGCGGCCCAGGTGATCCTCGACGACTCCCGCTGGCCGCTGCGCGCCGCCCTGGTGCCGCCGACCGCCACCTGACGCTCCGCTCCCTTTTCACCGAGCGCGGTACGAGGCGCCGAGCGCGGTAGGTGCACGACCCGCGCTCGGCGCCTCGTACCGCGCAGAGTGGTGGACGGACCGCGCTCAATGAGGCGGGTCAGGCCGGTGCGCGGCGCTCCGCCTGCTCGCGGTCGAACGAGGCGCGCGCCTCGACGTTCTTTGCCTTCACCCGCTTGCCGCGGGCCGCGATGGCGAGTCCCGTCCAGATCGATACCTCACGGGCGACGACGGCCGCCCCGAGGGAGAGCGGGGTGAGCGCGATGCCGCGCAGGAAGCTCTCCACCTCGTTCGGCGTGATCTGCTGCGCGACGGTCAGGACCGCCCCGCCGAGGTAGGAGAAGTAGACGAGCACCGCGACGAGGAAGCCGCCGATCAGCCACCAGGCCCACCCGCCCCTGCCGATCAGCAGGGCGAGCAGGACCATGCCCAGCGCATACCCGAGGACCGGCAGCCAGAACGCCCAGCTCGACAGGAACGTCGTGAACGACTGACCGAACCGCTCCGGCACGCCCAGCACGATGATGAGCGCGGCGACCCCGGCCCAGACGAGCGCGAACACGAGCGTGGAGAGGAGTGCCATCCCGACACCGAAACCGCGGTTGCCGTTGGGCCTCGGCGGCGTCGGCGACTCGACGTAGATGGTGCGCGGGGCGACGGCCTCGACGGGTGCCGACCTGGCGGCGGTGGCGGCCGGTGCGGGGACCCCGCCGGCCGTCTGCAGCCGCTCCGTGCGCTCTGCGCTCCGGTCGGGCACCGGCAGGACCCGGGTGCGCTCGGTGGCGGCCCTCAGCTCGGCCTCGCGCGAGTCGGAATCCGAGTGGGACTCCTCAGCGGCGTCCGCGACGGGGGCGGGGCCCCCACGCTCCTGGGCGACGGCCACGACGGGGGCACGCTCGGCGTGCGGGTGCGCGGTCACCTCGGGCTGGACGGAGCCGGCACCGTCGGGCAGCCCGGACGACCCCTGATGCGTGGCGCGGCGTGCGGGCACCGGAGCCGCGACGGCGGCGGGCCCGGCGTCGGCGGCGTCCTCGGGAGCAGCGGAGGTGCGCGGCGTGCCGGCCTCTCCCGGAGCTGTGGTGCCGCGGTATGCGGGCCCGTCAGCGGCGGCGATCGCGTCGACGGGGGCGTGCGCGACGACGACCTCGTCGTCGGGTCCAGCGGGGATCGGCTCGCCGACGGTCGGCACGACGGCCGTCTCGCCCACCGCGGCCGGGTCGGCGCTCGGCACCGGCTCCACCGGCGTGTCCGAGGTGGGGGCCGGCTTCTCGTCGGTCATGGTGCCTCCGCTCGCGCACGGGCTGTCGCCCGGTCGCCCGTCAGTCTAGGCGGGGGCGCGACGGGCCCTCCCCCGCCGGGTCGGCGGTTGAGGGCCCTCGGTGCGATGAGCTATGCGGCGGCCGGGGCGGCGGCGAGCAGCACGTAGACGTACCCGGCCACGGTCGCGGTGACCGCGTCGCCGGAGCCGCCGTTCGCGCTGTCCGCGACGCTCGACACCTTGTTGACGAGGAACAGGCGCGGCCCGCTCTGCACGCCGTCGAGGAAGCCGAGCGCGGCATCGAGGCTGCCGGTCACCTCGACGGTGACGGGCATCGCGACGAGGTTGTCGGCCGTGATCCGGGCGTCCGTGTGCGGCATCAGCGTGGCGGCGGCCGGGGCGGTGTCCTCGGTCTCGTCCGCTGCGGCACCGGGGGCGCTGTAGGGCAGCGCCGCCTCGACGGCGACGCGACTGACGGTCACGCCCGCCGCGGCCGCCAGGCCGTCGATGCTGTCGAGCAGCGCCGCCTGCGCGTCGCCCGCCGGGACGGACGCGTCGAGGGTCGCCAGCCGCTTCTCGAGCTCGGGCAGGTCGGCCTGCGCTGCCTCGAGCGCGGCGAGCTTCGCGCCCAGCGCCTCATTCTGGGTGCGGACCTCGGACTGCTGCCCAGTCGCGTCGAACGCGGCGGCGAGCGCCGGCTGCACGCCGAGGAACCAGCCGCCCGCGAGCAGCGCGATCATGACGAGCGCGCCGAGGAGAACCTTGACGCGGTGGTCGAGTGCGAGAGTCATTCGGACCCACTCCCCTCGGGAAGGAACCGGCCCGCGTACGCGTCCGGGCCGATGTGCAGGGTCATGTTGACGGCGTAGGAACCGGTGTCGTCGAGTGTCACCGAGTCGGCGATCGCGTCGACGAAGGCGGGTAGGGTGCGCAGCGCATCGATCCACACCGGCACGTCGGGCAGGCCGGGGCTCGACGCGGTGAAGGTGAGCGTCGCGATGCGCGCGCCCTCGAGCGGGCCGGTGCCCTGCTCGTAGACCGCGAGCGGGGTGGCCGCGTCCACGGTGACGCTCGTGAGCGTCACGCCGGCGGGCAGGGTCGCACGCAGCTTGCCGAGGTAGTCGCTCCAGTCGATCTCGGTGCCGGCGCCCACCTGCTGGGCCGCCTCGGCGAGCACGATGCGCTCCTGGACGGCGCTCAGCTCGGCGTACTGCGCCTGCTGGCCGAGCAGGTCGAGGGTGACCGCCTGCTCCGCGGCGAGGTTCGCACTCGCGACGGCGCCGAACGCCGTGGCCCCGGCGATTCCTGCGGCGAGGAGCACGGCGACGCCGCCAATGCCGACGTAGATGCCGCGGCGGAAGCGCTTCTGCATGCGCTTCTCGCGCAGCGATGCCGGCAGCAGGTCGACGCGTGGTACCCCGCCGATGGCGGGACGGCGGACCGGGTCGACCGGGCCGTCCTGCCGGACGGGGGCCTCGATGGTGGCGCTCATGCGGCACTCCTCAGGGTCAGACCGAGGGCGACGGCGTATTCGCCGTGCCGGTCGTCGAACACGGCGGTGTCCACGGTGTCGGCGACGGTGAATCCGCTTACCGGGTCGACGACGTCGATGGGCAGGTTGCTCACTTCGCCGAGGGCGGTGGCGAGTCCGTCGAGGCGGGCGCCGCCGCCGCTCAGCACGATGCGGTCGAGGCCGGAGAGGCTCCGCGTGTTCAGGTAGAAGGCGAACGTGTTCCGCAGGCTTGCGAGGAGCTCGCCGGTGGTCTCGAACATCGCCTCGACGGCGGCGCGGTCGGCGGCGGAGGACGGCTTACCGAGCCCGAGTTCCCGCTTCTTCACGTCAGCGGCGGCCGGGTCGATGTCGAAGCGGGTCACGAGTGCCCGAGTCACGTCGTCGCCGCCTGCCGGGATGATGCGCACGAATTGGGGCACTCCGCCCGCGACGAACACGACGCTCGTCGTGGTCGCTCCGATGTGCACGAGGGCGCTGTGCGACTCGTCGCCGAGCGGCAGCAGCGCGCGGGTGAGCGCGAAGGGGATCAGGTCGACCGCGATCGGGTCGAGGCCCGCGGCGACCGCGGCTTCGACGTTGCTCTCCACCGCGCCGCGGACGGCGGCGACGAGGAGGCCGTTGATGACCGGCTGGCCGTCCGCCTCGCCTTCGACGATCGGGTAGAAGTCGAGCAGGGCGTCGCCGACCGGGACCGGCAGCAGGTCCTGCACCTGGAACGGCAGCGCCTCGCGGATCCGGTCGAGCGGCATCTTCGGCACGGCCAGCTCGCGCACGAGCACCCGCTGGTTGCCCATGCCGAGCACCACCTTCTTGGTCTTGAAGCCGGCCTGGTTCCAGAGCAGCCGCAGCACCTCCGCGACGGCGTCGATGTTGCGCACCTCGCCGCCGACCACGGCGCCCTGCGGCAGTGGCAGCTCGTGCGATCGCAGGAGGATGGGGCGGGCGCCGGTGGGATCCTGCACCTCTGCCGCGCGCACCACCCCCTTGCCGAAGTCGATGCCGACCACGCTGGTCTTCTTCATGGGTCTATCTCCTCAGTTCAGTCCGGTGAGGGAGAGGTACAGGGCGGCGAGCGGGAAGCCAGCGAGGATGCCGATCCACGCGCCGAGGAACATGAACGGCCCGAAGGGCAGAGCCGTGCGGCGCCCGCCGCGGCCGCTGGCGAGCATGGCGAGGCCGACGACGCCGCCGACCAGGAACGCGGAGAAGAGGCCGACGATGAGCGCGTCGGCGCCGAGCCAGCCGAGGAAGAGGCCGAGCATGCCGGCGAGCTTGACGTCGCCCATCCCCATGCCGCCGGAGCGAAGCAGGGCGAGGGCGAGGTAGAAGGCGAACGACACGGCGGCGCCGAGCGCGGCCGAGCCGAGCGCGACGAGATCGCCGGTGAGGAGCGACGCGGCGCCGAGCAGCACCGCGCCCACCACGTAGCCGGGCAGCACGATGCGGTTCGGCAGCCGCTTCCGCTCGAGGTCGACGGCGCTCAGCACCACGGTGACGGCGGCGAGGTAGGTGAAGGCGGCGACCGCGAGGAGCGCGGCGACGGCGGCCGGGACCGTGCCGGCCTCGCCGACGGCCGGTACGAAGCGCGCGGCAGCCACGAGGAAGGCGACCGCGGTGAGAGCCTCGATGGCCGGGTAGCGGGCGGAGATCCGTGTGTCGCAGGTGCGGCAGCGGCCGCCGAGCAGCAGCCAGGACAGCAGCGGCACGTTGTCGCGTGCGGCGATCGGGGTGGCGCAGCCGGGGCAGGCGGAGCGCGGCGCGACAACGCTGAGCCCGCGCGGCACCCGGTAGGCCACCACGTTGAGGAAGGAGCCGACCGCGAGGCCGAGGAGGCCGGCGAACCCGGCGACGACGAAGCCGATCACGAGGCCGCTCCCTTCGCGTCGAACGCGGAGCGGACGCTCGCCACCTGGGTGACCCCGTAGGTGGTGGAGGTGGGCGTCAGGAACTTGGGCGGCGCGGTGTAGCGCAGCCGGGTGTCGTAGATGTAGTTCTTCGCGTAGCCGGAGACGAGCGAGCCGCCGCTCGTGGTGGCGACCGGTCCGCGGTACTTCTGGGCGATCGCGCCGAGCACGGTGAGCGTGCCCCGGGCGGGTGCCTGGGCGTAGTTCTGCACGGTGAACGTGTGGGCGACCGAGAGGATCGCCGCCTGCACCGTGCGGTGAAGCGTCGTGTGCACGAGGCCGCTCGCCTTCCGCGGGTTCCAGACCTGCACCGCGTTGTTGCCGACGAGGCCGAGGATGTCGTCCTGCGGGTCGGCGTAGGTGATGTTGCCCGTGATGTAGACGAAGTTCTCGGACGCCACCGTGATCGCGCCGTTGACGACCCCGGACACGAAGACGTCGCCGTAGGTGCACTGGTACGCCGGGTTGGCGGCGTTGGTGCCGTTCGGCTGGGTCTCGTCGGTCGCCGGGTACCTTGTGTCGTGGAACGACCACCCCGGGAAGTCGGAGGTGCCCGTGCAGGTCACGTCGGCCGGACGGACGCCGCTCGCCCAGTAGTTGGGGTCGGCGGAGGAGACGGGCACGTTTTGCACGTAGGCCAGGTTGCTCGGCAGCACCGGGATGGTCGCCCCGTTCTTGTGGCCGAGCTGGCCGGTGCCGGTGCCCGGCTGGCCGCACTGCGCGGGGTTGCTGCTGCCCGCGGCGGTCGCGGCGACGTTGGTGCGCTTCGTCCACGGCGAGACGACGGTCATGGTGCCGCCCGCGTTGAAGGTGATGGTGGTCGGGCCGGTGTAGAGGCAGCCGGGACGCGGCACGTCGGCGAGGTCGGTGCGGGTCTCCTTCTTGAGGTCGCCGTTGGTGGGCGGCATGCCGATCGTCGACGAGCTGACGGGCCCGGCGCCGACGCTCCAGGTGGGCGACGCGCAGCCGCTCGGCCGCGACCAGTTCGGCGACATCGTGCTCGCCGTCGTGACGGCGCCCTTGAACTTGGCGCCGCAGATCTGCATCTGGTCGTTGCTGTGCAGGGGGCCGTTGATCACGTCCATCGCGCCGAACTGGATGATCTGGCAGTTCGAGGACCGCGCCCAGGCGTACTTGTTGGCGCACGAGGTCTGGCCGGAGAAGACGGGGTCCTGGATCTCGAAGTCGGTGAAGTAAAGGAAGTCGAGGAAGCCGTCCTGCTTGAGGTCGGTCACGACGGTGCGCGTGCTGTCACCCGCGCGGCCGGTGACCCGCAGGTGCAGGATGCCGGTGGCGTCGTAGTCGGAGTTGTCGATCTCGTAGCGGTATGCGGAGGTGCCGCCCGGGATGGTCGCCCACGTGCCGGCCGCGCCGACGCCGAACGCCGGGTTCTCGAGCGCACCGGTCGGCAGGCTGACCGTCGCGGCGCTCGACGCGCTGAACGCCGCGGACGGGTTGCCGTACATGAAGTAGCGGCTGTCGTTCGCGAGCCGGCTCTGGTACTCCTCGACGCCCGCGTAGGCGGCGGCGAGCGCCGCGTTCGCATCGTCGTCGGTCTTCGCCTTGACGTAGCCGCTCGAGGAGACGGACAGGGCGGCGGCGACCATGGCGAGCAGGACGATGCCGACGCCGAGGACGGTGAGCAGGGCGTAGCCCTCCTCCTCGCCGCGGAGCCGGCGCAGCAGACGCGTCATCACGGGGCGCCCTCCCCCGCGTAGCCGAGGTTCGGCATGCCGACGGTGTTCTCGAGCATGACGGGCGCGGCGGAGCCGCCCGGCGCCTGTACCTGCACGGTGATGCGGATGGCGGCGACGGTTGCGCGCTGCGCCGCGGTCAGGCCGGTGGCCCCCGGGGTCAGGGTCGCCCCGGTGCCGTCGAGGTAGGTGAACAGCGGGCTTCCGGCGGGCGAGCTGATGGTGCCGCCCAGCACGCGGCTCGACGTGGGCGTGCCCGTACCGAACAGGAAGTAGCCGCCGGCCGTGGTGGTGGTGGTCCAGCGCTCGGCGACGAGCCGGCCGTCGACGATGCTGTAGCGGAGCTTGGTGGGCACCGGGGTGGTCGCGCTGGTGTCGACGAGGGCGGAGAGGGTCAGCGACGTGGGCGTCGCGGCGATCACAGCGGGGTCGAGTGCGAGCTGATTCTGCACCGGGTTCTGCACGGAAAACCGGATGCTGCGGGCGACGTCGTTCGCGATCGTGCCGGCGACCGTCGCGGCCTGCCGGGTGGTGTTCGCATTGGTGGTGGCGCGCGCGACGTTCACGAACATCGTGCCGACGAGGGTGAGCAGCACGGCACTCAGCATCATCGACACGAGCAGCTCGATCATCGAGATGCCCGAGTCCTCGGCGCGGAGGCGCCGCAGCAGGCGGTTCACGCGAGGCCCCGCGGGTCGACGGTGACGACGGGGCCGGTGACGACGGGGTCGGCTGCGTTGGTCGAGACGGTGAGCCGGGCGGGTGCGACGTCGACCCACACGCCGTTCTTGAGTTCCTGGATCGTCCACGCGCCGTACGGGAGACCGAGCGCGACCGAGCCGGCGGCCGGGACGGCATCCCAGCGCAGCGTGTTCGCGACGGAGCAGCCGGGGTAGCCGGTGGCCGGGTCGGCGGTGCCGGAGAGGACGGGGACCGCGCGGACGCTGGCCGCGCCCTCGGCGGTGACCAGGACGGTGCCGAGCCGGACGTCGGCCGTGGCGGACCCGCCCGGTTCGGCGGCGACGGCGGGCGTCTGCGCACCGGCGGCGAGAGGCTTGCCCGCGACGGTGCCGGCCGGCCAGGACCCGGGGTCGACGGCGATGCAGCCGGTCGAGGAATCCGACGGCGAGACGTAGGTGCCCGCGGCCGCCCGGTAGCCGGAGGCGAACGGGTGCAGGCTCACCACGGCCGGTGCGCCGCTCTTGGCGACGACGCCGTAGCTGGAGAACCAGCTGGTGGAGAAGCCGAGGCTCGGCAGCAGCGGCGCGGGGTTCGCGCCGTCGGCGTAGCGCACGGTGAAGGAGCCGGCCGTGTCGTACTGGAACGCGGCGGAGCCGGCGCCGCCTGCCAGGACGGACACCGAGCGGTTGGGCGTGGCCTGTTGGGTCTCGTCGATGCCGCCGGGGCGGCTGATCGACACCTTGTAGGTGCCGGGCGCGACCTTGAAGGCGAAGGTGCAGCCGTCGGCATCCGTCGCGGCGGGCGCGGTGGTGAGCGCCGCGCCGCCGGAGGTCGGGACGATGCTGACCGAGACGCCGGGGGCCCCGGTGCCGTCCGCCGCGGCGACGGAGACGAGGATGGAGCCGAACGCCGGGTCGTTCAGCCGGGTCTTCGGCGAGATGATCGTGTCGGCTGCCGCGACGGGCGCGTCGCCGAGGGCGCGCGGCCAGGAGACCTGGACGTTCACGCGCTTGTACTTCAGGGTTCCGGTGCCGACTCCGCAGTCGTTCGACGTGTCGGGGCCGGTGACCCAGCCGGCGTCGCGGCGGACGGTGAACTCGGTGCCCGCGATGGTGCGGGTGCGGACCTCGTCGAGCACGGCGAACGGGTCGCCGATCGCGCGCACCGCGTCGATCTCGGAGGCGGCGAGGTTGGTGGCCGTCTCGCGGGCGCGCGTGTCGGCGCTGAGCCGGATCGTGGTGAGCGTCGAGTAGCCGACGCCGAGGGCGATGAGGGCGAACACCATCATCGCGACGATTACTTCGACGAGGGTGAAGCCGTCGTCGTCCTGCGTCGCGTTGTCCCGGAGGACGGAGCGGAGATCGACCACGTGTTCACCCCCTGGAGTCTGCGGTCGGGAATGGGGATTGGAACTGGAGGATGCGCTGTGGGGCGCCGCGGGTGTCCGCGACGCCCCACAGATGGTGCAGCTGGGTGTCGTTGTTACGGCGTCGCGGCGCCGCAAGCCCCGTCGGTGACACCTGCGGACTCGGTGACGCGGAAGTCCTTGCCCGTGTCGCTCTCGAGGTCGAGGCAGAAGCTCGTCGAGCTGGCGATGCCGCTGACGTCGACGCTGGCCGTGGTGCTCTTGCTGTAGCCGTAGTCGGTGAGGTCCGCCACAGCGGGCACCGCGGCGGTGCTGCCGGCCTCCGTGTAGTAGGCGACGACGGCGGTCTTCGCGTTGGTCAGGTCAGAGCGCGCGGCCGAGTCGGTCGCGTTGTTCTGCACTCCGATGTAGACCGGGATGGCGATGGCGGCGAGGATGCCGATGATGATGACGACCACGAGGAGCTCGATGAGTGTGAAGCCCTCATCGCTCTTCTGGCGGTCGCGGAAACGCGCGAGCGCGTCGGCGATGCGGATCATGTGCGGTCTACCCTTCGGTTGGTTGAAGCGCCGGCGCGACACTCCCCCCGAGTGTTCTGGTGCTCCGACACACCAACGCTAGGGTCCGCACGCGCGCAGCCGAAGTCCGCGAATGGGGGGTTTTTGCCCTGGTCACGCACCCATTCCGGGGGACGCCGCGACCCTCGAACGGGTCACTCCAGCAGGATTGAGCCTGCTACTGCACCATCGTCGCGATGCTGAAGATCGGCATGTAGAGGGCGACGATCATGCCGCCGACGACCAGGCCGAGGAAGGCGATGAGCAGCGGCTCGATGAGCGACGTGAGGGCCGCGGTCGTCGCCTCGATCTCGGCGTCGTAGAACTCGCTGACCTTCAGCAGCATCGTCTCCAGCGCGCCCGAGTCCTCGCCGACGGCCACCATCTGGGCGACCATCGTGGGGAAGATCTTCTCCTGGCTGAGCTGTTCCGCGATCGGCCGGCCCTGCCGGACCGACTCCGCCATGTTGGTCGACGCGTTCTCCAGCACCCAGTTGCCCGAGGTGGAGCCGACGACGCTCAGCGCGGTGAGGATCGGCACGCCTGCGCCGATCATGTCCGCGAAGTTGCGAGTGAAGCGCGCGACGGCGATCTTCGACATCAGCGGACCGAACACGGGCATTTTGAGCAGCAGCGGGTCGACGACCTTCCGCACGCTCTCCTTGGTCTTGTTGCCCTTCCACCAGAGGGCGGAGCCGATCGTGACGACTGCGACGAGGGGCAGGATCCACACCATGTTCTGGGACAGGGTCACCAGGAACTGGGTGGGTGCCGGCAGCGCTCCGCCGAGGCCCTCGAACATGTTCTGGAAGACGGGGACAATGAACAGCAGCATCGCCACCACGGCGAGGAGCGCCATGAACAGCACCATGACCGGGTAGGTCATGGCCGACTTGATCGAGGAGCGGAGCTTCGCCTCCTTCTCGAAGTTGGTGGCGATGGAGGCGAGCGCCTGGTCGAGGAAGCCGCCGGTCTCGCCGGCGCGGACCATGTTGACCATGAGCGGCGGGAACACCCGGGTGTGCTTGCCGAGCGCGGCGGACAGCGCGTTCCCGGTCTCGACGTCCTGGGTGACCTCGCCGACGATCTTCTTGAGCTTCGCGTTCTGCGTCTGCTCGCTGAGGATCGCGAGGGTGCGCAGCAGCGACAGTCCGGCCGCCAGCATGGTGGCCATCTGCCGGCTGAACACCGCGAGGTCCTTGAGGCCGACACCCTTGTTGAGGCCGGGGATCTCGATCTCGCGCTGCAGGCCGGTGCCGGCGGCGTGCTCGGCGATCGCGACGGGCGCGAGGCCCATCGTGCGGAGCTTGCCGAGCGCAGCGGCCTCCGTGGCGGCGTCGACGCGGCCCTTGACGAGCTTGCCAGTCGCGTTGCGGCTGCGGTGCGTGTACGTGCGGACGGCGATCGACATCAGGCCCTGCCCTCCATCGCGGCGTAGGAGAGCGCGGCGAAGCCGTCCGCGTCCTGCGCCGGGTAGCTGAGATCCACGTCGCCCATGCCCGCCCCGGCCCGGCCGAGCAGCCGGGACAGCGCGTCGAGGTCGTGCGCTTTCTCGGCGGCGGCCTGACGCGTGATGGTCCCGTCGCCGACGAGCTCCGCGAGGTGCTGGTCCATGGTGTGCATGCCGAGGTCGCGGCCGGCCTGCATGGCCGAGGCGATCTGGTAGGTCTTGCCCTCGCGGATCAGGTTCGCGACGGCGGGCGTGGTGACGAGCACCTCGGTCGCCACCGCGCGGCCGGTGCCGGTGGCCCGGCGGACGAGGGTCTGCGAGACGACGCCCTGCAGGGTGCCGGCGAGCTGCGCCCGCACCTGGCCCTGCTGGGCGGGCGGGAACACGTCGATGATGCGGTCGATCGTCTGGGCAGCGTCCTGCGTGTGCAGGGTCGCGAAGACGAGGTGACCGGTCTCGGCGGCGGTCAGCGCGACGCTGATCGTCTCGAGGTCCCGCATCTCGCCGATCAGGATGATGTCCGGGTCCTGCCGCAGCACGTGCTTGAGCGCTGCACCGAAGCTGTGTGTGTCGCTGCCGACTTCGCGCTGGTTGACGAGCGAGCGCTTGTTGCTGTGCAGGAACTCGATCGGGTCCTCAACCGTCATGATGTGGTCGGCGCGGGTCCGGTTCGCCAGGTCGATGAGGGACGCCAGCGTCGTCGACTTGCCGGAGCCGGTGGGGCCGGTGACGAGCACGAGGCCGCGGGGCAGGCTCGCGAATCGCGTCACCGAGTCGGGCACGCCGAGGTCCTCGAGAGTCTTGATCTTCGTCGGGATGAGCCGGAAGGCGGCGCCCATTGCGTCGCGCTGCTGGTAGACGTTGACGCGGAAGCGGTACTCGGCGGAGAGCGAGTAGGCGAAGTCGAGCTCGAGATCCTTCGAGAAGCGCAGGCGCTGGGTCTCGTTCATGACCGAGCGGAGCACGGCGTTCACGTCGGTCCCGCTCCAGGCGGGGGCGTCCGGGATGGGCACGAGAGAGCCGTCGATGCGCACCTTGGGTGCGGAGCCGGCGCCGACGTGCAGGTCGGAGGCGCTGCGGTCGACGACCTGCTGGAGGGCCGCGCGCAGCGCGTCCTCCGGGTTCGCGCCCACATCCATCGGATTGCGGGGCGGCGTCAGGATGGCGAAATCGAGCTGCTCCTGCGGCTCGTCGGCCGGCGTCGGCTCGGCGGCCGACTGCGCGGCGGGCTCGTGTTCCGGCTCGGCGGCGCCCATCGATTGGCGGGCTGCCACGGCGGCGGCCGCCGCGGCGATGGTCGCGTCATCGACGATGGCGGCACGGCGTCCCCGCGGACGGGTCTCGCCGAGGCCGAGCGGCGTGCCGACGAAGTCGGCGCCACGCGGCGTCTCCTCGACCCCGATGTCCCACACCGTGTGCGCGCGGCGATCCTGCTGTGCCTCGTCCATGTCCCCCTCGATTCCCCCGAATCGGTTTCCCCGCGCGTCAGGCGACGACGCGGAGCACCTCGTCGACGCTCGTCACGCCGGCGCGGACCTTCGCCCAGCCGTCCTGGCGGAGCGTGATCATGCCCTCGCTCTCCGCGGTGCGGCGGATCTCGGCGCTCGACGAGCGCGCGACGGCGAGACGCTCGACCTGTTCGGAGACTTCCATGACCTCGTGCAGCGCGATGCGACCGCGGTAGCCGGTGCCGGAGCAGGCGGCACAGCCGACGGCGCGGAAGAACGGCTCGGTGGCGTCCAGCACCCGCTCGGGGAAGCCGAGCGCGAGCAGCTCGCCCGGCTCCGCCTCGTGCGGCGCCTTGCACTTGTCGCAGAGCCGGCGCGCGAGGCGCTGAGCGACCACGCAGTCGAGGGCGCTGCCGACCAGGAACGGCTCGATGTCCATCTCGATGAGGCGGGTGATCGCGCTCGGAGCGTCGTTGGTGTGCAGCGTGGACAGCACGAGGTGGCCGGTGAGGGAGGCCTCGATCGCGATCTGCGCCGTCTCCTTGTCACGGATCTCACCGAGCAGGACCACGTCCGGGTCGCTGCGGAGGATCGAGCGGAGCGCGCTCGCGAAGGTGAGGCCCGCCTTGGGGTTCACCTGGACCTGGCTGATGCCCTCCATGCGGTACTCCACGGGGTCCTCGACCGTGATCACGTTGATTTCGGGCCGAGAGACGGCGTGCAGCGTCGTGTAGAGGGTGGTCGACTTGCCGGAGCCGGTGGGTCCCGTGACGAGGATCATGCCGTACGGCTTCGTGTACGACTTCTGGTACACCTCGAAGTTCCGCTCGAGCAGGTGCAGGTCCGACATGGCCCGCTTCGTGTTCGAGTTGTCGAGGATGCGCATGACGACTTTCTCGCCCCACACGGTGGGGAGGGTCGCAACGCGGAGGTCGATCTGGCGGCCGCCGTGCGAGACGGACATGCGGCCGTCCTGCGGGCGGCGGCGCTCGGCGATGTTGATCTCCGACATGATCTTCAGCCGCGAGATGACGCCCGCCTGGATGTTCCGCGGGGCGCGCTGGACTTCGTGCAGGACGCCGTCAATGCGGTACCGGACGCGCAGCTCCTCCTCGCCCGGCTCGATGTGGATGTCGGAGGCGTTGTCCTTGATGGCCTGGCTGACCAGCAGATTGACGAACCGAACGATGGGCGCGTCGTCGTCGGCGGACTCGATGGCGGTGTTTCCGTCGGCGCTGCCGGCGCTGTCCCGCTCGAAGGAGGTGGTGAGGTCGTCGAGTTCGCCGTCGGCGCGGTAGAAGCGGTCGATGGCGGCGACGAGGTCGGTGTGCTCGGCGACGGACGGCCGGATCGGCAGGGCCGCGGCGGCGCGGACGTCGTCGAGGGCGAGGACATCGTTCGGGTCGCTCATGGCGAGCACGAGGCGGCCGGAGTCGATGCCAAGCGGCAGGACGGCGTGCCTGCGGCACAGGGTGGAGGGCACGAGGGCCGTGGCAGCCGGGTCCGGCTCACGGTCGGTGAGCTCCACGAAGGAGATGCCCAGCTGGGCGGCGCGCGCCTGGGCGACCTGCTGCGGGGTGACCGTGCCGTCGGCGAGGTAGCCGCGCACGCGCGACTCGTCGTCGGTGCCCTGCCCGATGCGGTCGATCGCGTCGACGGGCAGATGACCGCGCACGACGAGCACTTCGGTGAGCGATGTCACGAGTACCTCTTCGAATCGGCGTCCCCCGGAGAAGCCGTCGCTCCCCCAGTCGCTCACGCTACTGATCCGGGCCTGACCAGGGCGATCCCCCGTAGAAGCGGCACCCGAGCGGGGGGCCGGGTTCTTCTTAGCAGGCATCGATGTCCCCCGTCAGGTCGTCGGCGTAGGAGCGGATGCGCGGCTCGATGTAAGCGCGCTGGGCGAAGGCGATGTCCGCGTGCCGCTCGAGCACGCGGGCGTAGGCGAGGCCGGTCGCGTAGCCGGACGCGCTGTGCTCCCACAGGGTGCGGGAGATCGCGCCGACGAGCGCGTGCAGCGCGTCGTGCGGCAGCTCGTCGAGCTGCAGCTCCTCCGCGGCTCGGCGGCAGGCGACGCAGACCGTGCGCTCGGCGGAGGGGGCGGGTAGGTGCCAGCCGGCGAGGTCGGTGATCCACGCGGCGGTGATCCGGTCGATCTCCCGCTCGAGCGGGAGGACGGGCGGTCGCATCAGCGGGTCCCCCCGCCCTGTGCGCGCGCATCCCATTCGGCGAGCGAGGCGCTGAGCAGCCGGGCGAGCACGTCGGGCGACGAGGCGAGCTTCATCGCCTCGCCGGGCGAGATGGCGCCGCTGTCGGCGAGCTCGGCGAGGCGCTGGTCGAGGGTCTGCATGCCGAGGTCGGCCCCCGACGCCATAGCCGAGCCGATCTGGTGCGTCTTGCCGGTGCGGATGAGGTGCGCGATCGCCGGGGTCACGGTGAGCACCTCGGCCGCGACGACCCGGCCGGCGCCGATCGCCCGCGGGATGAGGGTCTGCGCGACCACGCCCTTCAGAGTCAGCGACAGCTGCGCGCGCACCTGCTCCTGCTGGCCGCCCGGGAAGGCGTCGAGGATGCGATCGATCGTCTGTGCGGCGTCCGGGGTGTGCAGGGTCGCGAGGACGAGGTGACCGGTCTCGGCCGCGTTCAGGGCGACGGCGATCGTCTCCCGGTCACGCAGCTCGCCGAGCAGCAGCACGTCCGGGTCCTGGCGCAGCGCCTGGCGGAGCGCCGACGCGTAGTCCCGGGTGTCGCGGTCGACTTCGCGCTGGGTGACGACGCAGCCCTTGCTCTCGTGGACGTGCTCGATCGGGTCCTCGATGGTCACGATGTGCCCGGACCGGGTGGTGTTGATGCGGTCGAGCATCGCGGCGAGCGTCGCCGACTTGCCCGAGCCGGTGGGGCCGGACACGAGGACGAGGCCGCGGGGCAGGTCGGCGAGGGAGGCGACCGCGTCGGGCAGCCCCAGCTGGCGGATCGAGCGCACGGTGTCCGGCACGAGCCGGACGGCCGCGCCGAGTTCGCCGCGTTGCAGGAACAGGTTGATGCGCAGCCGGCCGCCGGCGGTCTCGGCCGAGAAGTCGAGCTCCAGCTCGCGCTCGAAGCGCTGCCAGGCGGCGTCGGTGAGGAGGCCGCGCAGCTCGTCGCGGAGCAGGTCGGCGCTCCAGGCTCCGCCCAAAAGCTCCACGAGGGCGCCGTCGACGCGGGCCCGCGGATTCGCCCCTGAGGCGAGATGCAGATCGGAGCCGCCGAGGGCGCGCACGGCGAGCACGGCGTCCAACAGGGAAGGACGCGGAAGGGTCGGAAGGACGCTCGGGGAGGCGTCGCCGACCACGGATTTCGGGTTCGTGATCACGGCTCGGGTTCGGGTAGCAGAGCCGACGCGATGGGTGGTCGCGTCGCGGGCCGAATGGGTGGTCCGGCCTGACCCGAGGCTAGGACGGCGCCGACGACGGCGACAGGTCCACGAACGGGGGCTGCCCGTTCGGGGGACGGCGCACTGCGCCTCGCCGGGGTGGTCGCGGCCGGGCAGCTGTTCCCCCGAATGCCGCCCGGGACGTGCGTTCCCGCACGCACGACGCTACGGGGCGCGGCTCGCCGCGGTGATCCCGCAATCGAGTGTCGGCAGAAAGGGGCGGCCGGGGTCGGCGGGGTCTTGCGGCTCTTTGTCCGCTCGACGCCGCCGGCCCCGGGTGCGGTGTCGGTGGCTGCTGGCAGGGTGCGGCGATGGCAGCTCTTCCGCCGACCGCGACGCTGCTGGCGGAGCAGTCCGGCCGCCTCGTGGTGCGGGTCGAGACGATCGCCGGCTGCCGGTCGCGGACGCGCTGATGGCGGCGTCGGACACCGACCTGCTGGACTTCCATCGGGCCGCGGTGAGGTGCGGCAGCCGGCCGCGGCGGCCGTCGTGACCACCGCCGGTGAGGTGGCGCAGCGCAGCGCCCTGCCGGACTCGCTCGCCCGCCGGCACGGGGAGAAGAACGCCGCGGCACTGCCGGCGACGCGCTCCCGGCAGCACGAGCCCGACGCCGCCGTCCACGCACGGCTCGGCCTCGCCCCGGCCGGCCGGGAGAGCCTCACCGGCGAGGTGCTGCCGTCGTTCTTCCCGCTCGTCGCCGACGCGCTGGCCGCCGGGGACCTGCCGGCCCGCTCGGCGCAGGCGGTAGTTGCAGCGTTGGAGAAGATCGAACCGCACGCTCCCCCACGCTGGTGCGACCCCGCCCACGTCACCCCGTGGCGGATCAGCCTCACCACCGACCTCCGCCAACGGGGCCCGGCTCCGCCATTTCCCCCACCGCCGCTACGACGAAGACGGTCGGACCTTGAAGCTGGTCGACGGGGCCCCCGGTTCACCCCGCCCGCACACATCGACGCGATCCGCACCCCCGTCGGCGGCGGCCGCGCACGCGCACCGGCGGCTGACGAGGCTGGCGTCTCGGCGCTGCCGCTGCCGGCGCCGGTTGCGGTGCGCTCAGGCCCGCTCGGCCCGTCCCGGCCTCCCCCACCGGCCGAGCGGGCGGGGGAGCCACCGGAAACGGGACGGTCGGACGGAGTCTTCCGGGCGGATGCGGGTGGGGAGTGGGCCGGCAGACCCGGGGTCAGCTGGCCGCGGAGCCCGCGCCCCTGGCGGCGTCGTCGATGGTGTCCGCCAGCACGCCCGCCTGGGTGAGGAACACGGCGTGACTGGCGGAGACATTCGTGATCCTCGCGCCGACGCGCGCCACCATGGCTGCAGCATCGCCTGGTCGAACGACTTGTCCTCGGTGGCGATGACCGCCCAGCTGGGCGGTCGTCGGGCCGGCGTCAGGCACGAGAGCGGAGACGTGACCAGGCCGGCGACCTTCGGGGGACGCCGGCCTCGGTGATGACCGTGCCGCCCCACGAGTGGCCGACGAGGACCGCGGGGCCGTCCTGCGGGTCGAGGATCCGCCGAGTCGCGGCCACGTGGTCCTCGAGCGAGGTGAGCGGGTTCTGGACGGTCGTCGCGGTGTGGCCGCGCACCGTCAGGTTGTCGTCCACGCGGAGCCGTCCGGGACCGCGTCGTGCACCAGCACAACGTTCCGGATCTCCTGGTCCGGCCGGGTGCGCACTGCGACACCCGAGGGCGCCTCGATGGTGCACATGATGGGCGTCGACGAGAGACGGCTCGGCGCGGCCGGCGCGCGGATCGCGCGCGGGGACGACGAAGGGCCCTCCCGCCGCAATCAGCAGCGGGAGGACCCTTCGAGAGGTCGGATCAGGCGGCGCCGCAGACCTCCGCGACGAGCTCATCGGCCATCCGCTGGATCTTCGGCTCGACGTAGACGCCGATCGCACGGGCCACGACGGACTTCTGCCCGGACAGCCGCGCGACCGCCGAGTTGAAGAGAGTGAAGTACACGCGCACGAGCTCGATGCGGGCGGCCGCTGCCTGCCCGGCGGTCACGGTGCCGGTGAAGGCGAATGTCTCGCCGGTGCCCTGCATGTCGAGGTGGTCATCGACGTCGCGGCCGTCCTTGCTGGTGATGCGGACAACGCCGCGCTCCAGCCATACCCGCCACTCGCCGCCGTGCTCGAGCTCCGGGAAGCGCGCGGCGGCGTTGCGGAGGAAGTGCTCGATGAGGAGCGACTCGGTGCTCGTCACCAGGGCATGCAGTGGGCCGTGCGGCAGCTCGGGGAAGCCGAGCTCGTCGGCCCAGCGGGGGCAGACCGCGCAGAGCTCCCCGCGGCGCCGCGCGGAGGCCGGCTCCCAGCGGGGCAGCCAGGCCAGCCACTGGGCGATGGACCGGTCGAGCTCGCGCTCGAAGCGGTAAGGACGCAGCACGCTCATCGTTCGACCCCGCAGGTGTCGACGGCGGAACTGCTGAGGAGGGTCGACGGCGACGAGGGGACGGCGCGTTCGACCACGTTCGGGTTCGTGGTCACCTTGGGTCCAGGCGTGAGCAGGTCGCCGCGATGGGGTCACGACGGGCCGATCGGGTATCGGCGCCTCATCAATGTAGTGCCCGCCGCGGGGGCGCCGGAAGCACGCGAAAGGGGGGTACCGGCCCCGGACGGGACGTTCCGGCGCGGAATCTACGGCGTAGCGCGCTCTCGGCGCGCAACGTACTCGGTCGCGGACGCGGGAAGGGCCCCGCACCGTGAGGTGCGAGGCCCTTCCGTGAGGACTGCTGACCTAGCTGTAGGAGCCGGGCTCGTAGTCCGTGGAGTTGAACGAGTCGAAGTCGACGAACGACAGGTCCGACTCGGAGAAGACGCTCTCGTCGCCGAAGATGCGGTTCGGGTAGCGCTCCGCCTTCGCCTCCTCGGTCGGCTCCACCCGGATGTCGCGGTACTTCGCGAGGCCCGTTCCGGCCGGGATGAGCTTTCCGATGATGACGTTCTCCTTGAGACCCATCAGAGAGTCCGACTTGCCCTCCATGGCGGCCTGGGTCAGGACCCGGGTCGTCTCCTGGAAGGACGCGGCGGACAGCCACGACTCGGTCGCGAGCGACGCCTTGGTGATGCCCATGACCTCCTGGCGCGCGGACGCGGGACGCTTCCCCTCCGCCACCGCTGCGCGGTTGACGTCCTGGTAGCGCGAGCGGTCCACGAGCTCACCGGGGAGCAGGTCGGTGTCGCCGTGCTCGACGACGGTGACCTTGCGCAGCATCTGCCGCACGATGACCTCGATGTGCTTGTCGTGGATCGGCACGCCCTGGGAGCGGTACACGCCCTGGACCCCGTCGACGAGGTGCTGCTGCACCGGACGGATGCCACGCACGCGCAGCACCTCCTTCGGGTCGATCGAGCCGACCTGCAGCTGCTGCCCGAGCTCCACGTGCTGCCCGTCCTCGATGAGGAGGGTGGCGCGCTTCAGCACCGGGTAGGCGATCGCCTCGTCGCCGTTGTCCGGCGTGAGGATGAGGCGACGCTGACGGTCGGTGTCTTCGATCGTGATGCGACCGGCCGACTCCGCGATCGGAGAGGCGCTCTTCGGGGTGCGGGCCTCGAACAGCTCCTGCACGCGGGGCAGACCCTGCGTGATGTCGTCCGCGGAAGCCACACCACCGGTGTGGAAGGTGCGCATCGTGAGCTGCGTGCCGGGCTCGCCGATCGACTGGGCGGCGATGATGCCGACCGCCTCGCCGATGTCCACGAGGTTGCCGGTCGCGAGCGAACGGCCGTAGCAGCGGGCGCAGACGCCGACCGCCGACTCGCAGGTGAGGACGCTTCGCACCTTGATGCTCTCCACCCCCGCCTCGAACAGGCGGGCGATGAGCACGTCGCCGACGTCGTCGCCACCCACGGCGAGGACCTCGCCGGCCGCGTTCACCACGTCGGTGGCGAGGGTGCGCGCGTAGACCGAGTTCTCGACGTTGGCGTCGAGGACACCGTTCGCGGCGATCGTCAGCTCGAGGCCCTTCGAGGTGCCGCAGTCCTCCTCACGGATGATGACGTCCTGCGACACGTCGACGAGTCGACGGGTCAGGTAGCCGGAGTCGGCCGTGCGGAGGGCGGTGTCGGCGAGACCCTTGCGGGCACCGTGGGTGGAGATGAAGTACTCCGCCACCGTCAGGCCCTCGCGGTAGGAGTGGACGATCGGACGCGGGATGATGTCGCCCTTCGGGTTCGACACGAGACCGCGCATACCCGCGATCTGACGAACCTGCATCCAGTTGCCACGCGCCCCCGACGACACCATCCGGTAGATGTTGTTGTCCTTCGGGAAGTTGTCCTGCATCGCCTGGGCGACCTCGGCGGTCGCCTTGTTCCAGATCTCGATGAGCTCCTGGCGACGCTCGGCGTCGGTCGTGAGGCCCTTCTCGTACTGGCCCTGGACCTTCGCGGCCTGCTTCTCGTAGCCCGCCACGATCGCGCCCTTGGTGGGGGGCGTGATGATGTCGGACAGGGCCACGGTCACACCGGACCGGGTAGCCCAGTAGAAGCCGGCGTCCTTGATCCGGTCGAGGGTCGCGGCGACCTCCACCTTGGGGTAGCGCTCCGCCAGGTCGTTGACCAGCTGCGAGAGCCGGCCCTTGTCGGCGACGGCCTCCACGTACGGGTAGTCCACCGGGAGCGCCTCGTTGAAGAGGGCGCGACCGAGGGTGGTCTCGAGGATGAACGGCACGCCCGGCTCGAAGCCCTCAGGGGCCTCGCCCTCGGCGAAGTGCAGCCCCTCCAGGCGGATCTTCGCCTGGGCGTTGAGGTCGAGCGAGCCCTGGTCCTTCGCGAGGATCGCCTCGGCGACGGACGAGAACGCGCGGCCCTCACCGGCGACACCCTCCTTGAGGGTCGTCAGGTGGTGCAGGCCGATGATCATGTCCTGGCTGGGCAGGGTCACCGGACGGCCGTCCGACGGCTTCAGGATGTTGTTGCTCGCGAGCATCAGGATGCGCGCCTCGGCCTGGGCCTCGACGGACAGCGGCAGGTGCACAGCCATCTGGTCGCCGTCGAAGTCCGCGTTGAACGCGGCGCAGACGAGCGGGTGCAGCTGAATGGCCTTGCCCTCGACGAGCTGAGGCTCGAACGCCTGGATGCCGAGACGGTGCAGCGTGGGCGCACGGTTCAGCAGTACGGGGCGTTCGCGGATGATCTCCTCGAGCACGTCCCACACCTGCGGGCGCGAACGCTCCACCATGCGCTTGGCGGCCTTGATGTTCTGCGCGTGGCTCAGGTCGATCAGGCGCTTGATGACGAACGGCTTGAACAGCTCGAGCGCCATCTGCTTCGGCAGGCCGCACTGGTGCAGCTTGAGCTGCGGGCCGACGACGATGACCGAACGGCCCGAGTAGTCGACGCGCTTGCCGAGCAGGTTCTGACGGAACCGGCCCTGCTTGCCCTTCAGCATGTCGGAGAGGCTCTTCAGCGCCCGGTTGCCGGTGCCCGTGACGGGGCGGCCGCGGCGGCCGTTGTCGAACAGCGCGTCGACGGCCTCCTGGAGCATCCGCTTCTCGTTGTTGACGATGATCTCCGGGGCGCCGAGGTCGAGCAGGCGACGGAGGCGGTTGTTCCGGTTGATCACGCGGCGGTAGAGGTCGTTCAGGTCGCTGGTCGCGAACCGGCCACCGTCGAGTTGCACCATCGGGCGCAGCTCCGGCGGGATGACCGGGACGACATCGAGGACCATCGCGGCCGGCGAGTTGCCGGTCGAGAGGAACGAGCTGACCACGCGGAGGCGCTTGATGGCGCGGATCTTCTTCGCGCCCTTGCCCTCGGCGATCTGCAGGCGGAGGTCCTCGCCCTCCTTGACCAGGTCGAACGCCTCCAGGCGCTTCTTGATCGCCTCGGCGCCCATGTAGGCGTCGAAGTAGATGCCGAAGCGGTCCTGGAGCTCGTGGAAGACGGCGTCCTCCGGCTTGAGGTCGCCGACCTTCAGGCTCTTGAACTCGTCCCAGACGCGCTCGAGGTGGCCGATCTGGTCGTCGAACGACTTCCGGATCTGGCCCATCTCCTTCTCGGCGCCATCCTTCGCGCGGCGCTTCTGGTCGCTCTTCGCGCCCTCCTCCTCGAGCGCGGCGAGGTCCTGCTCGAGACGCGCGAGGCGCTCGTTGATGCGGGAGTCGCGCTGGTCGCTGAGGGCCTTGATCTCGAGCCGGAGCTCGTTCTCGAGGTCGGGCATGTCCGCGTGACGACCCTCGTCGTCGACGGAGATGATCATGTACGCGGCGAAGTAGATGACCTTCTCGAGGTCCTTCGGCGCCATGTCGAGGAGATAGCCGAGGCGGCTCGGCACACCCTTGAAGTACCAGATGTGCGTGACGGGCGCGGCGAGCTCGATGTGACCCATGCGCTCACGGCGCACCGACGACTTCGTGACCTCGACGCCGCACCGCTCGCAGACGATGCCCTTGAAGCGGACGCGCTTGTACTTGCCACAGGCGCACTCCCAGTCCCGGCTGGGACCGAAAATCTGCTCACCGAAGAGGCCGTCCTTCTCCGGCTTCAGGGTGCGGTAGTTGATGGTCTCGGGCTTCTTGACCTCACCGTGCGACCAGCGGCGGATGTCGTCGGCCGTTGCAAGGCCGATGCGCAGCTCATCGAAAGTGGTTACGTCGAGCAATTTCTCTTCTTCCTGCGTTACGTATCGAAAACTCGAAAGCGGCGGCGAATCAGATGTCGTCGATGGACGACGACTCGAAGCGCGAGGAGATGTTGATGCCGAGCTCCTCGGCGGCACGGAAGACCTCGTCGTCCGTGTCGCGGAGGCTGACCGCGGTGCCGTCGGCCGAGAGGACCTCGACGTTCAGGCACAGCGACTGCATCTCCTTGATGAGCACCTTGAAGCTCTCGGGGATGCCGGGCTCCTGGATGTTCTCGCCCTTGACGATGGCCTCGTACACCTTCACGCGGCCGAGGATGTCGTCGGACTTGATCGTCAGGAGCTCCTGCAGCGCGTAGGCGGCACCGTAGGCCTCGAGGGCCCACACCTCCATCTCACCGAACCGCTGGCCACCGAACTGCGCCTTACCACCCAGCGGCTGCTGGGTGATCATCGAGTACGGGCCGGTGGAACGGGCGTGGATCTTGTCGTCCACCAGGTGGTGCAGCTTCAGGATGTACATGTAGCCGACCGACACGGGCTCCGGGAACGGCTCGCCGGAGCGGCCGTCGAAGAGGCGCGTCTTGCCGCTCGAGCCGATCAGGCGCTCGCCGTCGCGGTTCGGGGTCGTCGAGTCGAGCAGACCCGCGATCTCCTCCTCGAGGGCGCCGTCGAAGACGGGGGTGCCGACCTTCGTGCCGGGCGCGGCGCTGCGGGCTGCCGCGGGCAGGCGCTTGGCCCACGCCGGGTTGCCGGCGACGTCCCAGCCCTGCTTGGCGGCCCACCCGAGGTGGGTCTCCAGGACCTGGCCGAAGTTCATGCGGCCCGGGATGCCCATCGGGTTGAGGATGATGTCGACCGGGGTGCCGTCCGACAGGAACGGCATGTCCTCGACCGGCAGGATCTTCGCGATGACGCCCTTGTTGCCGTGACGGCCGGCGAGCTTGTCGCCTTCCGTGATCTTGCGCTTCTGGGCGATGTAGACGACGACCCGCTGGTTGACGCCCGAGCCGAGCTCGTCGTCGTTGTCGGCGCTGAACTCCTTGACCGCGATGACGGTGCCCTCTTCACCGTGGGGAACCTTGAGCGAGGTGTCGCGCACCTCGCGGCTCTTCTCGTTGAAGATGGCGCGCAGCAGGCGCTCCTCGGCGGAGAGCTCGGTCTCGCCCTTCGGCGTGACCTTCCCGACCAGGATGTCGCCGGGGCGGACCTCGGCGCCGATGCGGATGATGCCGCGCTCGTCGAGGTCGGCCAGCAGCTCCGGGCTCACGTTGGGCAGATCACGGGTGATCTCCTCCTTGCCGAGCTTGGTGTCCCGGGCGTCGACCTCGTACTCCTCGATGTGGATCGAGGAGAGGACGTCGTCCTTCACCAAGTTCTGGCTGAGGATGATCGCGTCCTCGAAGTTGTGACCCTCCCACGGCATGAACGCGACGAGGAGGTTCTTGCCGAGCGCGAGCTCGCCGTTCTCCGTCGCCGGCCCGTCCGCGAGGACCTGCCCGACCTCCACGCGCTCGCCGGCATCGACGATCACGCGGTGGTTGTAGGAGGTGCCCTGGTTGGAGCGGTCGAACTTGCGCAGGTAGTAGTTCTGCGTGCCGCCCTCGTCCAGCTGGATGGTGACGACGTCGGCGGAGACCTCCGCGACGACACCCGCCTTGTCGGCGGTGACCACGTCACCGGCGTCGATGGCCGCGTAGCCCTCCATGCCCGTGCCGACGACCGGCGACTCGCTGCGCAGCAGCGGGACGGCCTGACGCTGCATGTTCGCACCCATCAGGGCGCGGTTCGCGTCGTCATGCTCGAGGAACGGGATCAGCGAGGTCGCGACCGACACCATCTGGCGCGGCGAGACGTCCATGTAGTGGACGCGGCTCGCGTCGACCAGCTCGACCTCTCCACCCTTCGGCCGCACGAGGACCAGGTCCTCGGCGAAGGTGAAGTCGGGGTTGAGCGGCGCGTTCGCCTGGGCGACGAGGTACTCGTCCTCCTCGCTGGCGGTGAGGTAGTCGATCTGGTCGGTGACCAGCTTGTCGACCACCTTGCGGTACGGCGTCTCGATGAAGCCGAACGAGTTGATCCGGGCGAACGACGCGAGCGAGCCGATCAGGCCGATGTTCGGGCCTTCCGGGGTCTCGATCGGGCACATGCGGCCGTAGTGGCTCGGGTGCACGTCGCGCACCTCGACACCGGCGCGCTCACGGGAGAGACCGCCGGGGCCGAGCGCCGACAGGCGGCGCTTGTGGCTCAGGCCCGCGAGCGGGTTGTTCTGATCCATGAACTGCGACAGCTGGCTGGTGCCGAAGAACTCCTTGATCGCGGCCACCACGGTGCGGACGTTGATCAGGGTCTGCGGCGTGATCGCCTCGATGTCCTCCGTGGTCATGCGCTCGCGGACGACGCGCTCCATGCGGGACAGGCCGGTGCGGACCTGGTTCTGGATGAGCTCGCCGACCGCGCGGATGCGGCGGTTGCCGAAGTGGTCGATGTCGTCCACGTCGAGG
>JAODAX010000048.1 GCA_025463675.1 Naasia sp.
CTGCGCCGCCGCGACGTCGGCGCGCACCCGGTCGAGGATCCGGGAGCGGCGCGCCTCCGCCCTGCGGAGCGCGCGCCGCCTGCCGCGGCGGCCGTCGAGCAGCGACGCGACCACCATGACCGGCGACAGTGCGGCGAAGGCGAGCGTCAGCGGCGATCGGGTGATCGCGAACAGCAGCGCGGAGGCGACGAGCGGGGCGAGGACGCCGGCCAGCGGGAAGGGAGGCGGGTCCGACTCGGGCACGGGCGGCGGCAGGGCGATGCGCACGCTCGCAGACTGCCGCGCCGGTCGTGCGGCTCTCCCCTGCGAGCGCCCGACCCGTGGGCGGCGCGGTGCCCGGGCGCCCTGGGGAGGATCAGCTGACGACGAAGAACTGCTCGCCGATCTCGACCCGGCTGCCGCGCGCCACCCGGCTGCGCATGCCGGGCGCGGACAGCCGCGCCGGCCGGTCGGGCTCGCGGACGACCGTGCCGTTCGCGGAGTACCGGTCGCTCACCCAGAAGCTGCCGCCGTCCTGCCCGAACTCCACGTGCGTCTTCGACACCGAGCGTCCCGGGTCGTCGATGGTGACGAGCGAGTCGAACGCCTCACCGGGCTGCGGCTGCGGACGGCGGCCGATCAGGCCGGTGCCCTCCACCACGACGTGCTCGCCGGTGCTGAAGACGAGCACGAACCGGGTGGCGGCAGGGCGCGGGACGGCTGCGGGCAGACGCGTGAACTCCTCCGGGGCCAGCGGCCGCTCCGCCGCGCCCGAGGCTGTGGGCGCCGGGGCCGCGGCTGCCGGCGCCGGGGCAGGCGGAGAGGGCGCCGGCACCGGCGGCACCGCCACGGCGGTCTCCCGCTCGTCGGGCGCCGCGCTCGGCGGGGCCGCGAGGTGCGCGGACCACTCGGCAAGGGCCGGAGCGGCGGGCGGAAGATGGCCGGTCCGCGGCGCGGCACGGCGACGCGGGGGGCCATCGCGCTCGTCGCGCGTGCCGACCGCGCTCCCACAGGCGCCGCAGAAGAACGCGTCGGCGGGCAACGTCGCTCCGCATACGGGGCAGGTCATGGGCGGCCTTCGGATCGGGGCGGTTCAGGGCTGGACGGTTCGGGACTCGGCGATTCGGGGCGCTGCGGCGGTGGCGCCTGCGGCGGCGCCGGGAGCGGTTCCGCAGCTGTCGGCTGGGCCCGCGGCGGCCCGGTGCGAGGCGGCTCCACCCGCGGCGCATCCTCGTGTGGCTCGGCGCGAGGCGCACCCGGGCGCGGCAGCCGCAGCGAGCGCAGCGACAGCAGCGCGCGCAGCCGCTCCCACCGGGTGCGCCCGGCGTCGAAGTTCCGGCGGAGCTCGTCGACCGAGGCCCACACCTCTTCTGCATCCGCGGCGGCGGGTGCGACCGGCGCGAACGTGGCGCGGTCGACGGCGACTGCGAGGAGCAGCGGCGGCCGCCCGCCGACGGCCATCGCGAACTCGTAGCGGGTCGCCGTCCGCGGCGCCTCGATGCCGTGGTCGAGCGCGGCGTCGGCGAACTCCGCCCACCCTCCGGCGATCCGCTGCAACGGCGTCGCCGCGGCCTTGCGCCGGCGCCGGCGGGCGAGCTTCGCGCCGATGATGCCGAGGAACGGCGCGGCGACGATCGCGAGGACGAGCAGGGTGATGCCCAGCACGCGGAGGAGGGCAAGGAGGACGGCCAGCCAGGCCGGCTGGGCGGGCTCCTGCTCCTCCTCGGCGACGTCCGGCGGCGTGACGTCGTCCTGCTCGATATGCTCCTCCGGCGGCGGCTGCACAATCGACTGCGGCCGGGAGACGCTGTTCGCCTCGTCGGGTTCGGGCTCGGGCACGGGCCGGATCGGCGGGTTCGGGTCGATCGCCACCCACCCGTCGCCCGCGGCCGACACCTCGATCCACGCGGTCGCGTCGGCGCCGCGCACGACGCCGCCCTCGCCGACCGTGAAGCCGACGACGACGCGCGACGGGAAGCCCAGCCGGCGGGCCATCAGCGCGGCGGTGGGAGCGTACTGCTCCGCGTCGCCGAGCATGGGCGACGCAGTGAGCAGCTCGGTGATGCGGTCGGCGGAGTGCCCGGAGCGGCTGAACGGCTCGTCTTCGCCGCCGTGGCTGATGTAGCCGGTCTCACGGAGGCCCGCGATCACCGCTGCGAGGCGCTCGCCGGGGGCACCGGTCCCGCCGGCGTAGGCGTCGAGGGCCGCGTCGAGCTCGTCCGGCACCACCGGCAATTCGGGGACGGGGGCGGCGCCCGGCCGCAGCGCGGCGATCTGCTCGTCGGTCGCCGGCTCGGTGGCGAGCGCGTCGAGGGTGTATCGCGCGCCGGTCGGCAGCGTGGGCAGCACGGCGGCGGTGCCGGAGACCGCGTTGTAGTAGAAGGCGTCGTCGAGGGCGGCGGAGCCCGGTCCCGTGAAGTCGAGGCGCTCGAGCATGCCGACGCTCGGCACCCAGACGCCGGTGTAGCCGTCCACCGCGACGTCGATGCTCACCCGCTCACCCGCCTCGTCGGTGACGTCCACGGCGCCGGGGACGCGGGTGAAGGTGCCGGACGCGCTGTTCACCTCGCCGCTGCCGGCGGTGAACACGACACCGTCGTAGGTGTCGAGGGTGGCGACGCGCAGCCGCTCGGCTCCGGCCAGGCCGACGGTGAGTTGCGTCGCATCGGCGCGCTCCGGCGCGAACCAGCGGCGGAACGCGGACAGCGGGCTGGCCTGCTCGCGCGGGTCGAACGGCACCTCGACGGCGGTGCGCAGCACGGTGCGGCCGGCCGGCACCGGCGCGAGTGCGGTCGCGGCCGTCGCGCCGCCGGCGGCGATCGCCAGGACGAGGGCGGCGCCGAGTGCCGTGCGCAGTCCTGCACGGCGCCGCTCCTGCCGGGACTCGAGCGGGGTGCCGGCGTTGAGACGGAGGATCGCGGCTTCGTGCCGGCGCGCCCTGCGGTGGACGAGGAACGCGAGGGTGACGGCGAGCAGGCCGAGACCGACGACGAGCGGCGCGAAGCTCCCCTCCGGCCCGAAGAGGATGCCTGTGAGGTAGAGCAGCGCGGGGGCGACAACGGCGAGTTCGCCCACCGGGCTGCGCAGCGCGACGGTGAGGCCGACGACGGTCAGCACGAGCACCGACAGGAAGGCGGGCACGAGGAGCCCCTGGTAGCTGCCGACCGGCAGCGAGATGGTGAGCAGCTCCTTCCAGCCGAGGGCGGCACCGGAGACCAGCTCGGCGAGCCCCGGCACGGTGGGGATCACACCGAAGAGCGCCTCGCTCGGCACCGCGACCGGGACGCCGAGCAGCAGGAAGGCGCCGATCGTCGCCCCGCCGACGGCCCAGGATGGCCAGCGCAGCAGCGTGCCGGCGAGGGCGACGGCCGTGCCCGCCGCGAGGGCGACGCCGACGGCGACGACGAGCTGGGAGTCGCGGTGGATGGGCCAGAACGCCGCCGAGGCGAGGGCGAGCGCGGCGAGCAGGAGCAGGGTGGGTGCGGCGATCCGCCGCAGGCGGCGGATCATGCGGCGCGGCTCCGCGCCATGGCCTTCTGCAGGTCGGCGAGGTAGCCGATGGTGAGCACCGTCAGCTCCCCGATCCGGCGCAGCGAGGGAGCGTAGCCGGGGTCGCAGACCACCGCGACGACCTCCACACCGGCCGGGAACACGGCGGCGGCGGTGCGCAGCTGGGCGGGCGTCGCGGTCGAGCCGTGCACGAGGAAGGCGACCGAGGCGCCCGTCACCTGGTCGCTGGTGACGCGGGCGAGGTCGACGAGGCCGAGCGCGGCGGGGGCGGCCTCCACCCGGGCGAGGTCGTCGAGGAGGCGTGCGGGACTGAGGGTGGCCAGCGGGCGGACGGCGAGGAGCTTGCGCTTGGCGAACTCCGGGGTGCGCTCGCTGACGACGACTGACACGGTGCGGGCGTCGCGGATGGCGCGGACTCCGAGCGAGCCGGCGACGCTGACGGCGAGCTCGAACTGCTCCTCGGACTCGTAGTCGGCATCGGCGAGGCTGAGCGCGACGATGAGGTGACTGCGCCGGGTCTCCTCGAACTGACGGACCATGTGCACGCCGTGCTTGGCGGTCGACTTCCAGTGGATGTAGCGGCGGTCGTCGCCGGGCCGGTAGTCGCGGAGCGCGTGGAAGGACACGTCGCTCGAGGTGATGTCGCGCGTCACCTGGCCTTCGAGGTCGCGGACCAGCCCCGTGCTGGTGGCCGGCACCGGCACCGTCTTCGGGTGCACGAAGAGCTCGAGGCTGGTCGGCCACACGTGCTCGCGGCGGACGAGGCCGATCGGGTCGGCGCGCACCGTGCGCACTGGGCCGATCCGCAGCACGCCGCGGCGGGTGGTGGGCACCGTGAAGGCCTCCTCGAACACGCCTCCCGCGGGAAGCGAGGGTAGCGGCACCTCGAGCAGGCCCGCGCCGACCGGCACCTCGATGGTCGCGCCGAAGGTGCGCCGCTTGGTCGGGTTCTGCACGGTGATGCCGCCGACGGCCGGCTCCCCCACCACGACCCGGTTGTGCGGCATCCGCAGCTCGACGGTGTGCGCGTGCGCGCCGAGGAGGAACAGCCCGGCGAGGAGCAGCAGGATCGTCGACGCCCACGCGACCGCGGCGAGCTCACTCCAGCCGGCCAGGTAGCCGACGGGGAACGCGACGGCGACGAGCGCGAGGAGCGACCAGCCGAGCGGCGTGATCACCCCGGCGACAGCGCGCCCGGCGACGGCGAGCGCGCCGCCGACCGCCCTGCCTCCGCGCACGAGCAGCACGAGCAGGTCGGCGCCCACCCCGGTCCGGGTGCCGACGATGCGGGTGCGCGCGTTCGACAGGCCCTCGGCGGGGACGGCCGGAAGGTCGCCCCGGACCCGGGTGCCGTCGCGGATGCCCTCCCGGGCGCGGGAGCGGCTCCCCGTCGTCCCTCCGCGGTGCCGGCTGGTCGTCGTCACACGGCCTGCCGCTCACTGGGCGGCGGGACCTCGATGAGCAGTTGCGCCATCACGTTGGACGGAGTGACGCCGTCGAACTCGGCCTCCGCATCGAGGACGAGGCGGTGGGCGAGGACGGGCTCGGCGAGGGCCTTCACGTCGTCCGGGATCACGTAGTGCCGGCCGTTGCTCGCCGCCATCGTCTTGGCGGTGCGCAGCAGCGCGATCGCGGCGCGCACGCTGGCACCCAGTCGCACCTCGGTCGCGTTGCGGGTGGCCTCCACGATGCGGGAGACGTAGTCGCTGATCGACGGGTCGACGTGCACGGTGCGCGCGAGCTGGGACATGTCGAGGATCACGTCGGCGGGCACGACCGGCGCCAGCACCGTCTCGTGGGAGCGCACGGTGCTGCCGTCCAGGATCCGCAGCGTGGCCGCGTGGTCCGGGTAGCCGATCGACGTCTTGAGGATGAACCGGTCGAGCTGCGCCTCCGGCAGCCGGTAGGTGCCCGCCTGCTCGATGGGGTTCTGGGTGGCGATGACCATGAACGGCGCGGCGACCGGGTGCCGGACGCCGTCGACGGTCACGGTCGCCTCCTCCATCACCTCGAGGAGCGCCGACTGGGTCTTCGGGCTGGCGCGGTTGATCTCATCGGCGAGCACGATGTTCGCGAACACGGGACCGGCGTGGAACTCGAATTCGCCGTTGCGCTGGTCGTAGATGCTGACGCCCGTGATGTCACCGGGCAGCAGGTCGGGCGTGAACTGGACGCGGCTGGAACTGCCCTGCACGCTCTGCGCGATGGCACGGGCGAGCGACGTCTTCCCGGTGCCGGGGAAGTCCTCGAGCAGCAGGTGGCCCTCGCTGAGGAGGGCCGTGAACGCGAGCCGGATCACGTGGCTCTTGCCGAGCAGCACCTGCTCCACGTTGGCGGCGAGGCGGCCGAAGATGTCACTGAACCAGGCAGCCTGCTCGGGGGTCATCGTGGTCATATCGGTCTCCAGTCCGCGTCAGTCGAAGTCGCTCGAGGCGTACACCGGGCTGAGGTAGCTGTTCGCGCCGCCCCCGCCGCCCGGTGTGGACACCCGCACCTGGAAGGTGCCGGTCGACCCGGTGCAGCTTCCGCTCGCGGGCATACCGGTCCAGATGGTGCCGTCGCACGAGTACTCGACGGCAGAGTATCCGCTGCCGGCCGGTGCGGCCGTCCACGACCAGGTCTCCGGCGCGGCGAACGTCAGCCCGCCGGGCCGGGTGTCGACAGGGGTGAAGGGCGCGCTCGAGGTCGACCAACCGGAGCAGAGCGTCTTCTCCGGGTAGCTCTCGCAGACCTGCACCTCGATGCCGACCGCGGAACCGTAGAGCCCGCCGCCCGCGACGATGCGGTCGCCGATCGCGATCGGGTACGCCGTGCCGCTGCCGGCGATCCGGTAGGCGTAGGAGACGCTGCCGCCGCGGGCGGGGTAGGCGACGCGCTCGAGGGTCGCGTCGAACCGCCCGTCGCCGGTTGCGACGGGTGCACCGATCCGGACCTCAGTGGGCGTGCCCGGCGGGCGCCGGGACACGGCGGTGACCTCACCGCTCGAGGTGCAGCCCTGCCCGTTGTAGGCGAAGACCGCGAAGCGGTACTCCTGGCCGGCGGGCACGGCGAAGGTGGCGCTCGTCGCGGCGCCCATGTGCCGGAACTCGGGGCTGGCCTGCGGCACCGACAGGTCGGTGCCGCGGCTCCCGTCGTCGCGTGCGACGCAGCGGGGCGGCGTTCCGGTGTAGATCGCCGCGTAGTACGACCCGATGCCGGCGCCGTTGCCGTCGAAGGCGCCCGCCCAGTCGAGAGTCACGGCGCCCTGGCCGTTGTCCCCCGAATCCGCGACGGAGGCGACCGGCGTGCGCACCGCGACCGGTGCTCCCACGGGCGTGCCGGACGCGGTCGCGGTGTTCCAGTTGGTGAGCCGCCCGAAAGCGCCGTTGCGGGCGCTCACCTGGATCGTCGCCGCCACGCCGTTCGGGATGGCGGGGTCGGTGACATCGAGCGAGTACTCGGTGCCCTCGGGGTCGCTCGCCGACACGGTGCGGGTGCTCGTGAAGCCGGCGACCCGCACCTCGTAGTAGGTGATCGGGCTGCCGCCGCTGCCCGCGGGCTTGCGCCAGAACACGCGGAGGCCGTGGTCGAGGGAACGGCTGTCGACCCCGGCCGGCGCGGGCGGCACGACGTCGGACCAGACCGGCTCGGGCAGCTCGGCGGCGGTGGAGGCGCCGACCGCGTTCTTCGCGACGACGGAGATGCGCACCGCGTTGCTGGGGCCGTTGCCGGGAGTCGCGACGGTGCAGGTGGTGGACGCGCACGTCGTCGTGGTCGCAGCTCCCCCGCCGACCGGCGTCGCGGTGACATCGAAGCCGGTGATCTCGGCGTTGTTGAACGCGCCGGGGTCGAAGCCCACGGTGATCGCCCGGTCGGCGAAGCCGGTGGCGCGCACGTTGGTGACGGCGTCGGGCCGGTCGCGGACGGAAATCCGGACGACACCCCACGCGGCCCGGTCCGGGTCGCCGGTGGCGTCCCGCACCTCGTACTGCAGCGTGATGTCCTCCGGCTGCGCGTCGGCGTCGGCGTCGACGGTCAGCAGCGAGCGGTCGGCGGACGGCGTGATCCGCACGCCGGCGGGAAGGTCGGCGAATTCGAGTCCGCGCACGTCGGTCACGCGCAGCGGCGTGCCGGGGAACGGGTTCGCGGCCTCGTCGTTGGCGAGCACGTCCACCGTGGTGGTCTGGCCGCGGGTGGCGACCCCGACGTCCGCTGCCGGGCTCGCGAGCGGCCGCGTCGACGCCACCACGCGCAGCGCGATGCGCCCAGGCTGACCGGCGTTCGCGCTGTCCCGGACCGCGATGACGGTGCTCGAGGCGGTGCCCTTGACGGCGGACGCCTCGGCGCGGATCGTCATCGTGCCGCCTTCGATGGTCACGTCGAAGCCGTTCCCGGGCGCCTGGTCGATCGTCCAGACGAGGTCGGCCGAGTCGTCCGACGGGTAGGTCGTGAGGCGCGCGAGGCGCACGGTGCGCTCGCCGCCCGGCTCGAGCTCAAGCACGCCGCCCTCGAACACGGGCGGCTGATTCTCGCGGGGCAGCACCGTGATCGGCAGCACCAGGGTGGCGATCCTGCCGCCCGGGTCGGCCGCGGTGTCACCGTCGGTGACCTGGAACGAGATCGAGGCGGGGCCGAAGTAGCCCTCGGCGCTGCGGTAGCTGAGCGCCGACGGGCCGGCCACGAGGCTGCCGCCGTCGAAGTGCGTGGCGCGCACGGTGCTCGTGTCGGTGATCCGCACCGTGCGGCCGCCGACGGCGACCACGTAGTGGGCCAGATCGATGGCGAGCGTCTCGCCGCTGCGCACCGTCAGCCGGGGTGCGCCCTTGCGCAGCTGCGGGAGGGCGTCGTCAAAGCCGGGCACGCGGATGAAGGCGGTCGCCGTCACCGCGGGATCCTCCGGGTGCGCGACGCGGAACGGGATGATCCGCCCCCGGTCGCCGATCTCGACCCGCACCCGGCCGCCGCCAACGAGCTGCGCGCCGTCGTCGTAGCCGTCGACGAGGCTGAGTCCGAGCTCGGACACGTCACCCTCGGCGAAGAAGACGCCCGAGAGCACGTTCACGTCGACGGTCGCGCGGCCGAGGATGTCGCTGAGGCCGAGCACGGCGTCCTCCGCGATCGGCCGGGAGAGCGGGGCCGACGGGTCGACGATCACGGTGAGGAAGGTCGAGCTGGTGCCGCCGCGCTCGTTTTCGATCGTGTAGACGAAGCCATAGCGGCCGGCACGCTCGGGCGACTCGACGCGGATGAGGGAGCCGTCGGTGCTCGCCTGGCCGCCTTCGGTCGTCGACTCGACCGCGGTCAGGGTGAGTGTCTCGCCGTCCGGGTCGGAGTCGTTGGCGAGGACCTGCACCTCGATCGCGCGACCGGGCCGCACCGTGACCTCATCCTCGACCGCGACCGGGTTGCGCACGCCCGGCTCACGCGAGCTGATGCCGATCCGGACCGTGCCGACCGCCTGCGCGCCGAGGCCGTCGACCACCCGGTAGCTGAAGGTGTCTGTGCCGGCGGAGTACTCGCCCGCCTCGAACTCGATCCAGTCTGAGCCGACCTCGGTGACGGCGCCCTTCTCGGGGTTCGACTCCTGCCCGAGCAGCTGCACCGAGTCGCCGTCCGGGTCGATGCCAGTGAGCGGGATCGGGATGCGCACGCTCTCGCCGGCGAGCACGCGCGTCACCACCGTGCTCGGCACCGGGGGGTTGTTGGCGGCGACGTCCGCCTCGCGCACGCTCAGCTCGACCGACGCGGTCGCCCACTGGCCGTCGGGGCCGTTCACCCGGTACACGGCGGTGAAGTTGCCCGGCGCCTCCGGGGCGAGGTAGCGCAGGCGGTTCTGGGCCACGAAGAGGAGGCCGGCACCCGAGGGCAGCGGCGTCACCAGCTCCGCGTCGACGGCGAGCGGCTCGCCGTCGGGGTGCTCGTCGTTGGCCAGGACGGGCAGGTCGATCGCGTCGCCGACGCGCACCGTCACGGTGTCCGGGCGGGCGATGGGCGGCTGGGCGCGTAGCGGGTCCGGGATCTCGATCACGGTGACGGTCCCGGTCGCGTCGGCCAGGCCGTTGCTGATCCGGTAGGAGAAGGTGACCGGGGTAGCCAGGGGCTGGGCGAGGGTGATGCGCAGCAGCCGCTGCTCGAGCACCTCGACGCGCAGCTGGTCGGGCACGTCGTCGACGCCCGTCACGAGCAGCACGCCGCCCGCTGGGTCGATATCGGCGGCCAGCACGTCGAGGCTCTGGCTGCCGCCCTGCCGGATGAACGCGGTGTGCGGCACCGGGATCGGCGCCCTGCCCGGGTCCGGCGGCGCCTCGACGTCGACCCGCACGGTCCCCGTCGTCGTGGTCGCGCCGTCGCCCACCGTGTAGGCGAGGTAGGTGGTGCCGATCTGCTCGCTGGTGAGGCGGAAGGTGCCGCCCTCGTAGTCGGGCAGAATGCGCATGCCGCTCTTCTCGGGCACGTTCGTCAGCCGGATGCTGCCGCTGCCGCCTCGCACGCGGGGCAGCGGCTCGACGGTGACCTCCTCGCCGGCGTAGGCGAACACGGAGAACGGCTCGGCGACGAGCGGCACCTCGCCCATCGGCCGCACGGTGACGGCGATCGTGCCCGCCCCGTCGGCGCGCCCGTCGGACACCGCGATGGCCACGTCGGCGCGCTCTCCGTCGCCGCCGCCGGAGGCGAGAACCAGCTCGCCGCCCGGCTTCCAGGTGACCGTGTCCGGGGCGCCGATCGACGCGCTGGCGAGGTACAGGGAGTCGCCGTCCGGGTCCACCCAGTCGCCGAGCGTCTCCACCGTGACGCGCCCGCCGACGGCGACGGTGGCCTTCGTGCGGCGCACCTGCACGGGCGCGGAGTTCTCGCCGGCGGAGCGGACCTCGACCGTGACCGTGGCGCTCGCCGAGCCACCCCGGCCGTCGGAAATGGTGTAGCCGACCGTGACGCGGCCGGTCGCGCTCTCGGCGAGCGTGAGGAGCACCTGCCGCCGGTTGCCGACGAGCTCCAGCGACCCCACCTCGGCGGGGATCGCGGTGAGTTCGGAGATGGCAAGCACGTCGCCGTTCGCGTCGTAGTCGTTGAGCAGCACCGGGAGCACCGTCGACCGGCCCGGCCGGGCGCCGAAGTCATCGTCCGCGGCGACCGGCGGCTGCTGCAGGGGCTCGTACTCGGGCGGGGTGTCGTCATCGTCGTCGACCGCGGCCTGCTCGTCGTCCTCGGTCGCGAGGAGCTCCTCCCAGCCGCTGATCGGCGCGTTGCCGTCCTGCACCGCCCAGGTGCCGCCGCCACGCAGGTCGTTGAGCACGACGTTCGAGCGGTTCGCGAGCAGTGCGAGCTGCGCGGACGCGGGCACCCCGTCGGCGCCGCTCAGCTTCCCGTCGCAGCCCGACCAGACGTCGCCGGTGGTCCATGCCGCGTAGACGCAGCCGGCCACGACGATCGGCACCGCCGGCGCCCCGGCGCGGCCCTCGGCGGCGAGGTCGACAATCGTCTCCGGCTCGCCGCCGTCGAGGGGGACGCGCACGAGCGCTCCGCTCGAGGCGACGTAGACCGCGCCGTCCGCTGCGGTGTCGGCCGCCTGCTGCAGCACGGGCGAGTCGCCGGCGCCGATGAGCGCGGACAGGTCCACGGTGCGGCCATCGAGCGCGAGGCTGCGCGTCGTCGCGTCGAGCACCGCCCAGCGATCGCCGACGCTCGTCACCGCGAAGTCGTCGTCCGCCGGGCCCACGTCGGCCTGCCAGGTGCGGTCGACGACCGCGCCGGACGCGGCGTCCACGCGGTACAGGTTCCCCGACTCCGGGGCGTATGCGGTCAGGATGCCGTCCGGCTGCAGCGCGGACACGCTGCCCGCGCCGAGGTTCAGGTCGGCCGGCGTGCGTGTGGCGTCGAAGTCCGGGAACTCGGCCATGGGGACGATCCAGAGCCGGCCGCTGCCGGTCGCGTGCACGACCACGCGGCCCTCGACCAGGCCGGCTCCGGTGGTGTGCAGAACCGTGTCCTCGGGCGGCACGGGCACCGAGTCGGCCGACTCGGCGGTCGCCGGGTCGACCACGTCGACGGTGCTGTTGCCGCGGTCGAACAGGAGCACATCGCGTCCCTGCTGATGCACCTCGAGCGAGCTGGAGGTGCTGGCGACCACCGTGTCGAGCTGCAGCACCTGCGTGTTGGCGCGCCCGATCACCTGCCGTGAGCCGTTCGCGACCCAGACGGAGCCGTCGTCGAGGTCCATCCGCTGCGCGGTGTAGCCGGTCGAGACGACGGCGATGGTCACGAGCAGCGCGAGGATGACGGCGCCGCCCAGGGCGGAGACGAGCGGGGACCGATGCGCTCGAAGCCAGGCGGGGAACCGGCTACCGAGGCGGGGAGTGCTGCCCGACAACTAGGCGTCCACGCACTTCTCGTTGCTCGGCGGTCCCGCCTTCCCCTCGCGGTTCACGGCGACGGTGATGCACACGCGGGCTCCGGAACGCGCATCGGTCAGGAACGTCGCCTCGCGCTGCAGGCTGGTGCGCCCGTCGCCCGTGGTGATCTCGTAGCTGTCGCCTTCCTGCAGGCCGGGATCGGGCCAGGTGAAGCGCGCCGAGCCGTCATCGACGGACACGACGATGTCGCTGACCCGCGGCAGGTCCTCGGACGCCGCGCGGTTGAGCAGCAGCATGGCGGTGGTGCCGAGAGCGATGACGACGACCGACAGCCCGACGAGCAGCCAGGCCAGCCAGTGCGTCTCCCGGCGCTCCGGCGCGGCGGTCGCGCTCACCATGTCGCGCGAGCCGCTGGCCGGGCGCAGCAGGGTGCCGATCGGGGCGCCGCCGACCGGCCGCTCGCTGGTGCGGGAGCGGCGCCGCCGCCGATCCGGCTGCACGGACGGCACGCCACGGATGCGGGTGCGTTCCTCCATGTCGCCGACCGTCGCGAGGGCCCAGTCGTCCATCGCGACCTCGAGCGGGGTCTGCGGCACGCCGAGCTCCGTCTCGACCGCCTGCAGCTCGCGGATCAGCTCCAGCACGCTCCTCGGACGCTGCTCCGGGCGCTTCGACATCGCCCGGGTCAGCACCAGCTCGAGGCGGGCGGGCACGTCGGCGCGGCCGATGGGCTCCGGCTTCGCGCGGTTGATGCGGCTGATCAGCTCCGCCGACTTGTTGTCGGTGCCCGGCACCTCGAACGGGGAGCGGCCGGCGACCAGCGAGTAGACGGTCGCCGCCATCGACCAGACCTCGCTGGCGATGCTGCCGGCCGTCTCGTCCATCAGCACCTCGGGCGCCGACCACGGGATCGACAGGCCGAGCGACTCGGTGCGCTCCGACTCGGCGAGCGTCGCCGCGATGCCGAAGTCGCTGAGCACCGGGTGCCCGTACGCGGTGGTGAGGATGTTCGACGGCTTGATGTCGCGGTGCAGCACGCCGGCCCGGTGCGCGGTCTCGACGGCGCTCGCGATCCGGATGGAGATGCGCAGCACCTCGGCGACCGGGATCTTCTCGCGCCGGTATCGCTCGCCGAGCGTGGCCGAGCACAGCTCCATGACCAGGTACGGGCGGCCGTCGGAGGAGACGCTCGCCTGGTACACGGTGAGGATCGACGGGTGCGTCGACAGTTGCGCCATCAGGTTGGCCTCGGCCTGGAACATCTGCCGCACCTGATCGTTGACGACATCGGCGAGCATCACCTTGACGGCGACCTGGCGGCGCGGCATGTTCTGTTAGTAGATGAACACGTCGGCTAACCCGCCCGAGCCGAGG
>JAODAX010000050.1 GCA_025463675.1 Naasia sp.
TCGGGCTCCCCGGGCCGGGCATCCCCCTGCTGGGCGGCATCCTGGGGGGCCTCGCGATCGGTGGACTGCTCGACGACCTCGGCGACCTGGGCGACTTCGGCGACTTCCTCTGACGCCGGATGCCTGCCGTCCCGAACCGGCGGAATGGGGACGGAACGCGGCATCTCACCGTTCCCACGGCGAGACGGGGTTGTCATGCGCACCGCGCCCCGTCAAGGTCTGGCTCCCGCGGAGTGTGAAGGGAAGCCTGGTCGGGTTCGTGCTGGCTTTCACGTACCGGGGTCGCCGCTTCATCGCCGGTCGGAAGGCCGTCCTCCTTCCGTTGGATCGGCGGCCACGAAGAGGTCCGCCCGACTGAGCCGGGTCCGCAGAGAGGATGTAGGGGTGAGCGACGACGCACATCCCCGCCTGCGGGCGTCCGAACAGGACGGCCGCTATCCGCGCCCCCAACTGCTGCGCGAGCGGCACCAGCCCTTCGACCGAGGCGTCGGGTTCGCCTACGACGACGGCGACGTGGGACTCGACGAGCGGTGGTTCGCCGATGCGGGCCGGTTCCCGACGGAGATCCGGCTGCCCTTCCCGCCGGAGTCCCCCGCCTCGGGGATCGGCGACACCGGGTTCCACCCCGTCGTCTGGTACCGGATCCCCGTTCCGGCCGACGACCTCGCCGCGGCCGGCTACCCGGGTCAGGGCGACCGCCTGATCTTGCACTTCGGTGCGGTCGACTACGAGGCGGATGTCTGGGTCGACGGACAGCACGTGGGCCGGCACGTCGGCGGTCAGACGCCGTTCTCCTTCGACATCACCGCCGCGCTCGGCGCGCACGGCCGGCGCGGGGAGCACGCCGTGGTGGTGCGCGCGCACGACGACCCGCACGACGGGACGATGCCCCGCGGCAAGCAGGACTGGCAGCTCGAGCCGCACGTGATCTGGTACCACCGCACGACCGGCATCTGGCGCACCGTCTGGCTCGAGGCGGTGCCGTCCCTGTCGCTCGCCGCGATCGCGTGGACGCCCGATCCCCGGGCGGGGACGGTCGCCCTGGAGGCCGACCTGTCCCGGTCTCCCGGCCCGGGCGACACGCTGCGGGTCGAGGTGACCGCCGGTGACCGCGTGCTGGCCGACGTGACGATGGCCGCCGACGACCGCCACCTCGAGCTGGTGGTGCCCCTGCACGTGCAGAAGAACGGTCAGCAGCACGAGGAGCTCCTCTGGTGGCCGGAGTCGCCCACCCTTCTCGATGCGACGCTCACCCTGCGACCGGCGGGGCCGGGAATCGCCGACGAGGTGTCCTCCTACTTCGGGCTGCGCAGCGTCGGCGTGGAGCGGGGCAGGTTCCTCCTCAACGACCGCCCCCGCTACCTGCGCTCGGTGCTGGAGCAGGGCTACTGGCCCGAGTCGCACCTGACGCCGCCGTCCGTCGATGCGCTGCGCGCCGAGGTGGAGCTGATCCTGTCGCTCGGCTTCGACTCCGCCCGCATCCACCAGAAGGTGGAGGATCCGCGCTTCCTGTTCTGGGCCGACCGGCTCGGCCTGATGCTGTGGGGCGAGACGGCCAGCGCGTACCGCTTCGCCGCGACCGCGGTGGAGCGGCTGACGGGCGAATGGCTGGAGATCGTGCGCCGCGACCGGTCGCACCCGTCGATCGTCACCTGGGTGCCGTTCAACGAGTCGTGGGGCATCCAGCACGTGAGCTCCGATCCGGCCCAGCAGGCATATTGTCGGGCGCTCGCCGACCTGACGCGGGCGCTGGACCCGTCGCGGCCGGTCGTCTCCAACGACGGCTGGGAGCACGTCGACAGCGATCTGCTCACGATCCACGACTATGAGGCGTCCGGCGAGATCCTCACGGCCCGCTACGCCAGCGCCGAGGCGATCGAGGAACTGATCCGCGGGGTCGGCCCGGCCGGCCGCCGACTCACCGTGGACCCCGCCGCGGACGTCGGCGGCAAGCCGGTGATGGTGACCGAGTTCGGCGGGATCAGCTACGTCACTCGCGAGCCCGGCGACGCCGCCGAGTCCGCGAGCTGGGGTTACTCCACCGCACAGACACCGGAGGACTTCGAGCGCCGCCTCGCCGAGCTGGTGGGGGCGATCCGGTCGTCTCCGGTGGTCGTCGGCTTCTGCTACACCCAGCTGACCGACACTCGTCAGGAGACGAACGGCCTGTGCGATGAGCACCGCAGGCCGAAGCTCCCGGCAGAGGTCGTCGCCCGGATCGTGCGCGGCCGCCCGCGCGGGCCCGCACCCACCACCTGACTCGTGGGCCGGAGCTTCAGCCGGCACCGGCGAGGCATACTGGTGCCCCGACTCGATGAGGAGACCCATGACCATTCTCGAATCCGCCCCGGTTTCCACCCTCCCGGCCGGCCGCCTGTTCATCGGCGGCTCCTGGCGCGAGGCCTCCGACGGCGGGCGGATGGACGTCATCGCCCCCGCGACCGGCGAGAAGATCACCGACGTCGCGCGGGCGACGAAGGAGGACGTGGATGCCGCCGTCGCCGCGGCGCGGCAGGCCTTCGACTCGGGCATCTGGTCCGGGCTGTCGAGCCGCGAGCGGGCCCGGATCCTGCAGCGGGCGTACATGCTGATGCGGGAACGGACCGAGGATCTGGCGCAGGCCGAGTCCGTGAACGTGGGCAAGCCGATCACCTTCGCCCGCTTCGTGGATGTCAACAATGCGGCTGAGCTGTACGAGTACTACGCGAGCCTCGGCCATTCCCTGGACAGCGCCGTGCGCGAGACGACCGGCAACACGCACGCCTACGTGAGGAAGGAGCCGATCGGGGTGGTCGCCGCCATCACCCCGTTCAACTTCCCGCTCATCCTTTCGAGCTCGAAGATCGCGCCGGCCCTCATCGCCGGCAACACGATCGTGCATAAGCCGGCGTCGGGCACCCCGCTGTCCGCCCTGATCGTCGCCGAGATCCTGCAGGAGGCCGGTGTTCCTGACGGCGTCGTCAACGTCATCACCGGCGCCGGCGGCGACCTCGGCGACCACCTCGTGTCGCATCCGGGCGTCGACAAGGTGGCCTTCACCGGCTCCACGCAGGTGGGTGCGCACGCGGCCGCACTCGCGGCGAAGTCGCTCAAGCCGTTCACCGCGGAGCTCGGCGGCAACGCCGCCAACATCCTGTTCGCGGACGCCGACCTGGACTCGGCGATCCACACGGTCATCTCGGCGTTCGTGTTCAACACCGGGCAGTTCTGCATGGCCGGTCCGCGCCTGCTAGTCGAGCGCCCGCTCTACGACACGGTGCTCGGCATCCTCGCCGGCGCCGTGCCGCACGTGCCGCTCGGCGACGTCACCGACCCGGAGACCGTCATCGGCCCCCTCGCGAGCCAGAGCCAGCTGGACAAAGTGTCGGAGTTGGTCGACCGCGCGAAGACGGCGGGCGCCCGAGTGGTGACCGGCGGTCACCGCCTCGAGGACCGACCCGGCTTCTACTACGCCCCCACCGTGCTGGCCGACCTCGAGGCCGATGCGGAGGTCGTCACCGAGGAGGTGTTCGGCCCGGTGCTCACCGTGCAAGCCTTCGACACCGAGGACGAGGCCGTGGCACTCGCCAACGGCACCGCGTACGGTCTCGCCTCCGGCATTCAGACGCGCGACCTCGCCAGGGCGCACCGCGTGGCCGCCCGCCTGCAGGCCGGAATCACCTGGGTGAACGGCTGGGCGCTCCTCGACCCGTCCGTGCCGTTCGGTGGGGTGAAGTCCTCCGGCTGGGGCCGCGAGGGCGGGCCGGAAGGGCTCGACGGCTACCAGCGCTCGCACTCGATCGTGATCAACCTCGAGCAGGGCCCGGCGAGCTGACCCGGCGCGGCCCCCGCCTGCAGGTCAGGCGGGGGCCGCCTCGCCGCAACGTCAGCTGATCGCGTAGCGCTCCACGAACCGGCGCAGCAGGGCCGGCGGATGCCGGACGTCGCTCGCGCGGGCGATCGCCTTCAGATCCTCCGCCTCCTCCGGCGCGAAGTAGCCCGCGTACCGGTAGACGTCGATCCGCGTGCCGATCCCGGCGACGTCGAGTTCCGGGTGGAACTGGGTCGCGTAGACGTTGGCACCGATGCGGAAGCCCTGCACCGGGCAGCCGGGTGAGGACGCGAGGTGCGCCGCGTGCGCCGGCAGGTCGCGGACCGCCTCCTTGTGGCCGACGAACGCCTCGAACACGGGCGGCAGCACGCCGAAGAGCGGATCCGCCCTGCCCTCCTCGGTGAGGGTCACCGTGACCGGCCCGACGGGTTCGGAGTAGGTGCGGTCGACGATCGCGCCCTGGTGCGTGCCGAGGGTGCCCACCCCGTAGCAGGCACCGAGCAGCGGGAAGTCGGCGGCCACCACCTCGTCGAGGAGGGTGGCCAGTTCCCCCTCCACCCGCTGCTGCACCGCCGACTTCGCCTCCGGCGGATCGGAGGAGTTGAACGGGCTGCCGCCCATGATGAGCCCCGAGTAGTCGCGCAGGTCGAGGTCGCCGAGCGGCCGCTGCTCGAGCCGGACCCGCCGCAGGCTCGACTCGTCGAGCCCGCCGAAGCGCAGGAAAGCCTCATACTCACCGTCGGCGGCCGCGTCGTCGGCGCGGGTGGCGAGCAGCAAGAAGGGCTTCACAAGGGGAAAGGCTAGGCGGGCGGGCCGCTCAGGGCGTCATCGGCGGGATCGATCACCTCGTGCGACGTGGGCTCGGTCGCCGCCCGCGTGACCCCGGGTCGAGCGGGATGCAGCCGGTGCGTTCGCGCGTCATCGCGGGATCCTCTCGAGGAGAGTGGCGTTCGCCTGGCCGCCCGCCTCGCACATCACCTGCAGGCCGCAGCGGCCGCCGGTTCGCTCTGCACGCTCAGCAGGGTGGTCATCAGGCGGGCGCCGGACCCGCCGAGCGGGTGGCCGATGGCCAGCGCTCCCCCGTTGATGTTGACCTTCTCGGGCGGCGCGCCCGTCTCCTTCAGCCAGGCGAGCACCACCGAGGCGAACGCCTCGTTGACCTCGAACGCATCGATGTCGGCGATGGTGAGCCCTGCGCAGGCGAGCACCTTCGGCGTGGCCGGGAGGATGCCGGTGAGCCTGAGCACCGGATCGTCGCCGGCGACCGCGAAGGTGCGCAGCCGAGCGCGCGGGCTCAGGCCGAGCCGAGCCGCCGCCTCCTCGCTCGTGACGAGCACTGCGGCGGCGCCGTCGTTCACCGGCGAGCTGTTGCCCGCGGTGACCCGCCAGTCGAGCTGCGGGTAGCGCTGCTCCCACTGCTCGCTGCGGAAGGCGGGTCGGAGCCCGCCGAGGGCTGCGACGGTCGTGTCCGGGCGGATCGTCTCGTCCATCCGCAGGTCGTTCGGGTAGGCGACCTCCGCGTCGAATCGTCCCTTCCGCCAGGCGTCGGCGGCCCGCCGATGCGACTCGGCGGCGAAGTCGTCGAGTTCCGCGCGGGACAGCTGCCAGCGGTCGGCGATGAATTCGGCGCTGATGCCCTGCGGCACGAGCCCGCCCGCGTAGCGCGCGGCCGCCCTGCTGCCGAGGATGTCCGTGCCGAGGGTCTGCGATCCGAGGGGGATGCGGCTCATCGACTCCACGCCGGAGGCGATGGCAACGTCGTAGACGCCGGCCATCACGCCCTGCGCGGCGAAGTGCACCGCCTGCTGGCGGGAGCCGCACTGCCGGTCGATCGTCACGCCGGTCACCGACTCGGGGAAGCCGGCCCCGAACAGCGCCGAGCGCGCCGTGTTCCCGGACTGCTCCCCCACCTGGCCGACGGCGCCGCTGACCACGTCGTCGACGACCGTCGGATCGATCCCGGTGCGCTCGACGAGGGCCGCGAGCACGCCCGCGTGGAGGTCGACCGGATGGCGGAGTAGGCACCGCCGGGCCTGCCCTTGGCGTTCGGGGTGCGGACCGCGTCGACGAGCATCAGATCCGCGCCCGCCTCGGTGAGGACGTATTCGGACCGCTGCGCTGCGACGGCTCCCGGTAGGCGCGCTTCTCGAGCAGCTCCTCCTCGGTGAGGGCGCGCAACTGCGCGGCGCTGACCGACTCGGTGAGGCCGCTCCCGCGCGCGAAGTCGTCGAACCGGGTGGTGCCGTAGGACGCCTCGCGGAGCAGCAGGATCGGGACCGCCGCGCGAGGAGGCTGCCGGCACGGTCGACCGGGCAGGCGGCGCCCGGTCCGGAGCGGTCGTCCTCGGCGAGACGCCCCTGCACCAGCACTGTCATGGCGTGAGCCCACCGGGCCCGACTAGCGGATTCCATAGTCAGGCGTGCGAGTTTCGGGGCGCGGGTTTCCCCGTGCCGGCGACGCGGACACTCGCGGCGCCCGCGCATCCGGGCACCCCGGCGCCGCGGGGGCTACTGTTGCCGGATGACGGCACCGCCCGCCCCGCTCGCGGTGCCCGCAGACGCCCCGTCCGCCCTCCCCGCGAAGATCGCCGCCGCCGGGGTCCACCTGTTCACGGCGTCCGGGCTACTGCTCGCGCTCGCCATGGTGCACTTCGCCTACCTCGGCGACGTGCGCGCCGTGCTCTGGTTGTTCTTCGCCGCCATGTTCGTCGACGGCGTCGACGGCTTCCTCGCCCGCGGGGCGCGCGTCAAGGTCGTGCTCCCGCACATCGACGGAGCACTGCTCGACAACATCGTCGACTTCATCACCTACGCGTTCGCGCCGATGGTGCTGCTGTGGGCGACCGGCTACCTGCCGGACGGTTCCGCGGGCGGCGCCGTCGCCGGCGCGGTGCTCCTCGCCTCCGCCTACCAGTTCAGCCGCACCGACGCGAAGACCGACGATCACTTCTTCCGCGGCTTCCCGAGCTACTGGAACATCGTCGCCTTCTACATCGTCGTCCTCGGGCTCGACCAGACCGCCACGGTCGTGCTGCTGCTCGTCCTCGCCGTGGCCTCCTTCGTGCCGATCGACTACCTGTACCCGTCGCGCACGAAGCAGCTGTGGCGCACCACGATGGTGCTCACCACGCTGTGGTTCGTCGGTTACGCCGCGGTCGTCGCGACGATGCCGCACACCCCCGCCTGGCTGATCGCCGCAACCCTCGCCTACGTCGTCTACTACACGGCCGTCTCCCTCGCGATCACCGTTCAGCGGCGACGCGCGACGGCCGCGCCCGTGCAGGCCGCGCCGGCCGAGCCCGCGGAGCAGGTCGAGCCGGAGCGGAGCGCGGCGCCGCGCTGACGGCCCGGGCCCTTCTCGGCCCGAGCAGCGACCGCGGCGTACACTTCCGTGTGCCTTCCGAGCCTCTGCCATCCTCCGAACCGCGGTCGATCGACTCCGCGGACCTCGAGACGGCGCTCCGCGTGCTCGAGGAGCTCGCGGACTTCGACAGCGAGCATCCCGACTTCGTGGCCGTGCGCCGGGCGACGGCGAAGTTCTTCAAGGCGCACAAGAAGGGCCGCCGGCTCGAGCTGCGCGACCGGGTCGCCTCGGCGGACCGTCGGGTCATCGCCGCCACCGCGACGGGCTCGCCCGACCGGATCGACGACGAGACCCGCGGCATCCTTCTCGCGCCCCGAGCGGCCGGCCGGGTCGCCGGCGAGCTGCTGAAGCCGCGAAACTGCTACATCTGCAAGGAGCCGTACACGGCGGTCGACACCTTCTACCACCAGCTCTGCCCCGACTGCGCGGCGAAGAGCCACGCCAAGCGCGACGCCCGCACCGACCTCACCGGCAAGCGCGCGCTGCTCACCGGCGGCCGGGCGAAGATCGGCATGTACATCGCGCTCATGCTGCTGCGGGACGGCGCACACACCACGATCACGACGCGCTTCCCGCGCGACGCCGTGCGCCGGTTCGCGTCGGTGCCCGACTCGCCCGAGTGGCTGCACCGCCTCACCGTCGTCGGCATCGACCTGCGGGATCCCGCACAGGTGATCGGCCTCGCCGACCACGTCGCCGCCCAGGGGCCGCTCGACATCCTCATCAACAACGCGGCGCAGACCGTCCGCCGCTCCCGCGGTGCGTATCAGCCGCTCGTCGACGCCGAGCTCGCGCCGCTTCCCGACGGTCCCCTGCCCGAGCTCGTCACCTTCGGGCACACCAACGACGCGCATCCCCTCGCGCTCGAGCAGTCGGTGAGCGCTCACCCGGTGCTCGCGTCCGTGGCGCGCACCGCCGACGAGTTGACCGCGGAGGCGATGGCCGCGGGGTCGAGCTCGCTGGAGCGCCACCGCGCGGGCACCGCGATCGATGCCGGCGGTCTCATCCCCGACGAGCTGACGATCAACTCGTGGACGCAGCACATCGACATGGTGGAGCCGCTGGAGATGCTCGAGGTGCAGCTTGTGAACGCGACCGCGCCGTTCCTCCTCGTGTCGCGGCTGCGCGCCTCCCTCGCCGCGTCCCCGGCACGACGCACCTACGTGGTGAACGTCTCGGCGATGGAAGGCGTGTTCTCGCGCGGCTACAAGGGCCCGGGCCACCCGCACACGAACATGGCGAAGGCCGCGCTCAACATGCTGACCCGCACCAGCGCGCGCGAGATGTTCGAGTCCGACCGCATCCTGATGACGGCCGTCGACACCGGCTGGATCACCGACGAGCGCCCCCACTACACGAAGCTGCGCCTCGCCGAGGAAGGCTTCCACGCCCCGCTCGACCTGGTCGATGGCGCTGCCCGCGTCTACGACCCGATCGTCCGCGGCGAAGCGGGCGAGGACCTGTTCGGGGTGTTCCTGAAGGACTACGAGCCATCCAGCTGGTGAGCTGACCGCGCATGTCCCGACGGTCGCCGGCGTTCGCTTGTCCTCCAAATGACGGGCACTCGGTATGGGGGACGAATTCCTCATCCACACCTGCCATTCTTTGATCACGCCGGTACCGGGGATTCGATTCGGGTTCGATTTCCTGACGCGGCGTTTGGTTACACCTGACACACCCGTGTCCTAAGGGGTACAGAGGGCCGCATTCCTAGGGGTAGGAATCAGCGGCCCTCTTTCCTTTTCCACGGTTTGCGCGCCACTTCCCCTGACTGCCGTCCCGCGCCCTGCGAGCGCTAGCGCACGCCTAGTGAGTCGTCCAGCCCCCTCCGCCTCCGGTTCCCCAGGAGTAGGCAGGATGCACCATCGCGAGAAAGGACGCACCATGCCTGAGGTTCCCCAGCCGGTCAACGACAACAGCATCAAAGTCCGCCAGCTCACCCACTACCAGTTCTCCTGGGTCGCCGGCGACCCGGGCGAAGAAGGCACCTTCACCCTGCAGCTCGTCCTGGATCAAGGCGCGTGGGAAGAAGTGCTGACCGTCGACGCCGACGACGCCGACGTGCTGCAAGACCTGCTCGTCAAGACGAACGATGTCCACTACGACATCGACCGCCGCACGCTGATGTTCGGGGTCACCAAAGTCGGGCACTGAACCCGGCCTGCACGAGGAAGGGGACGGCACCTGGGCTTCGCCCTCCGGGGAAGGTGTAGCGGTCCCTTTCCTCGGGTCCCGCGTGCCGCTTGCCGCGTAAATGTGTCTCGTTAGCGGTTATGCACCCCAGTTGCGTCCGGGTGCTGAAATTTGATCCACGACCCCGTCAGACGTCTTGTCGACGGCACGGGTCGACAGCGCCGCAGGCTCGTAGTCGGCTCCGGAAATCTGGACGGGCACCTGGTCGAGAAGATAGACAGTCCACGCAGTCAGTCCACCGGTGTCCACCCAGTGGCGGTACGAGAGTGGTTCGACTTCTGCGCCCGACATGCCGACCCTGACCCCCTCTCCGGTTCGGACATCGATGCCGGCCACGTCGCCGGCGCTTGCAGCGACCGAGAAGGTGGGGAGTTCCGGGAATCGCGCCTCAGTCTCCGGGTCGGTGAGCTCGAAGCCGGGCCACACCAGACGCCTCTCCGCCGGGAAGTGGGTGACAGCTTCCACGTGCGTCACCTCCGGATCGACTCCGAAAGCGTCAGCCAATGCTTGGCTGACGGTTTCGACGTCCGAATCGAAGTAAGAGAACTCGGCGAGCACGTCGCCATCGGCAGTGGCGAGTGCGACGCCTTCCGTGGCGATGACGAGCGTGGCGACAGGCGCAGGTTCAGGAGTGGTGGCCACAGGGGTCGGCACCTCAGTGGAGCCCATAGATGGTGCGGGCCCTTCAGGCTGAACTGCGGTGCACCCCGACAGGAGTGCAACGCCGATCAGCGCAGAAGTCAGCAGCGAAAGTCCCTGACGGTGGGGGCGTGTCACGGTCATCGACTCTCGTACTCCTCGATTGGGCAGCTCGGCCGCAGCCCCGCTGCCGCCATCCGACGCGGAGCTCGTCCAACGCGCGGCACACACGGTCGCCCTGGTCACGGTCGCCTCATTGTCGCTCACGGTTCGTCAATTCACCGGAACGCCGCTGCGCGGCGCGCGGGGCCCCTCGGCGCAGGGGCTCTGACAACCTCGCGGGCACAGAAAGGGCCGCCGTTTCGGACGGCCATTTTCTGTGCCGGTCGGGATGCGTCCCCATCCGCTCCCCCAAACGCCGCTACGCGGCGCTCGGGGCCCCTCACGGACGGGGCCCCTCTGACAATCTCGCGGGCACAGAAAAGGGCCGCCCTTTCGGACGGCCCTTTTCTGTGCCGGTCGGGATGACAGGATTTGAACCTGCGACCCCCTGACCCCCAGTCAGGTGCGCTACCAAGCTGCGCCACATCCCGTGGCTTGCGCGCTCGGCCGAAGCCGCTCGCGCGTCCCGAATACTCTAGCGGAGACTCGGCGCCGCCCCGGACGCACCGAAGCAGCGGGAAGCGCCCAGAGCCCGCCGGAACGATGCGATTCGTACCCCGGTTCTGGTGTACGCACCGCGCGGGTAACCCGTACTGGACCAGCGGATTCGGTGTCGGAGCAGTGTCGGTGGGTGCGTGCACAATGTCGGCATGGCCACCACCACGGCAGCGCTCCTCGAGGAGGCCGACGGACTCGTCCGCCGCTTCCGTGAGCTGCTCAGCGGTGGCGCGGCAACGGTCGGGGAACGTCTCGCGGGCGAGCGGGACGGGACGCTGATCGCGCTGACCGAGCGGATCGGCGCGATCGCCCGCTGCGTGGACACGCTCGGCACCCGGATCGCCGGCGAGGTGGCCACGCGCTCCAGCCGGGTTCAGGTGGAACCGCTGGCCAAGCGGATGGGCGAGAAGACCCCCGCGCTGCTGGTCGCCCGCCTCGCCGACGTGCCGGTCGGCCGGGCCGCGACGTGGTGTCGGGTCGGCGAGGCGATCGGGGCGCGGACCTCACTCACCGGCGAGATCCTCCCCGCAGCTCACCCCGCCATCGCCGCCGAACTCGCTAATGGCGCGATCGATGCGGACATCGCCCGCACCATCCTCGACACCCTCGACGAGGTCGCACCCCGCCTCACCGTCGAGAAGCAGGCCGAGCTGGAGCGGCACCTGATCGACTGCGCCGGCGAATACCCCCGCATCGAACTCGCCCGTCTCTGCCGACGCATCCCCGAAACCCTCGACCCCGACGGCGCCGAACCGCGGGAGGACGAGATCCGCGCCCGAGCCGGGGTCAAGGAGCTCCGCCCGCGGAACGGGCTCGAGCGGTTCCTGGTCGAAGCCGACCCGGAACGCGCCGGCATCGTCCGCGCCGCGTTCGACGCCATCACCGCACCCGCCCGCCAAGTCCGGTTCACCACCGACGGCGAAGACAGCGCCGACGACCCGCTGTTCGACGACGCCGTCGCCGACACCCGCACCCCCGCCCAACGCAAGCTCGACGCCCTGATCGCCATGGCGATCACCAGCCTCCGCCAGGACACCGGCGACCTCTCCGGCATCGCAGCCACCGTCCTCGTCACCATCGACCACCAGGCCCTTGTGACCGGGGTCGGCACCGCCACCATCGCCGGGATCGACACCCCGATCAGCGCCTCCGCCGCCCGCCGCCTCGCCTGCGACGCCCGGATCATCCCTCTCGTCCTCGGCGGCCCCTCCCAGCCGCTCGACATCGGCGCAGGACGCCGCCTGTTCACCGAGTCCCAGCGCCTCGCGATGGCCGTCCGCGACAACGGCTGCATCTGGCCCGGCTGCACCGAACCACCCTCCCGCTGCCAAGCCGCGCACATCGCCCCCTGGCGGTGGAACGGACCCACCGACATCCGCAACGGCGCACTCCTGTGCCCCTTCCACCACCGCCGCTTCG
>JAODAX010000115.1 GCA_025463675.1 Naasia sp.
GCACTTGGCCTTGGTCCGCAGGCTGGGCCTCACCAGCGCGCTCGTCGTGCCGCTGGCCGGTCGCGATGGGGGCGTCGTCGGGACGGTGACGCTCATCCACGCCGAGTCGGGTCGTCGCTACAGCGAGGAGGACTGCGTCTTCCTCGAGGCCGTGGCCGACCGGGTGGCGGTCGCCCTCGACACAGCCGCCACTTTCGAGCAGCAGTCCGAGCGGCTGGCCGGGGTCACCTTGGTGGCCGAAGCCGCGCAGCGGGCGATCCTCGCCCCGCCGCCCGCGCGGGTCGGACCGGTGGCGTTGTCTGCCCGCTACCTGTCGGCTGCCCGAGAGGCCCAGATCGGGGGGGACCTCTACGAGGTCGTCCGCGGGCCGTCGTCCCTGCGACTGTTGGTCGGCGGAGCAGCGAAGTACTCGACGACGGTGGTGGTGCCCCAGGCAAGAGTCGAACTTGCGACCTGTCGCTTAGGAGGCGGCTGCACAGACGGCCCTGACCTTCGACGCCATGCGTCGCGGGCCCCGATTCACATGAACTTCCCATACGGGTCACCGTTCCGGGAGCCCCGGTTGGTGCCAGAGCGGACGCACCGGCACGGTTCGGCACCGCTTGCCCACCTGCACCACATGACAACCCCAACGGACCTCGCGGCCGGCCTCCCGACCCTGCTCACCATCCACGACATCGCGTGCCTGCTCCGACTGCACCGCACTGCCGCCTACGCCCGGACTCGCGGACCGGACTTCCCCGATCCTCTGGTCATCTCCGGCTCGTGCTACCGCTGGTACACCCATGAGGTCCTTGCCTACGTCGACGCCAGACGTACTTCCAAGACCGTGCCCCGACCTCGACGGGGCGAGGAGGACTGCTCTCTTCCAAGCGGTCTCGCGCACCCCGTGCCCCGGGTGAGAGTGCCGCGGCGCACGCGTCACGATGCCGATCGGGATGTCCCCCCAGCCGGTGAACGGCGGAGTCACTAACCATGGCGCGCCCCCAGCCCTACGACCGAGCGGCCGACCCGGCCCGTCCGGACGGTGAGCACGCCGCCTGGGACACCCCTGCAGGACTGGTGGCGGTGTACGCCCCGACCGTGCTGGTGCCGTACTACCGGATCACCTGGGGCAATCCGCAGGCGGGCACCTCTGTCGGCAGGTGCTTCGACACCGCGTGGGCGAAGGCGCTCGCCCGCGAGCAGCTGCTCCTCGCCGGCGCCACGCCGCGGACCGAGTTCAGGGCGTCGGTCGGGATCGACTACTGGCTCTCGCCGGAGCGTCCCAAGCCCAGAGGGTCGTGGGGCGAGTCCCACACCAAGACGATGACCTACTACGCCACGCGCTACTTCCGGCCAGTGTTCGGCGGTGTCCGGCATCTCGACCTGCGCAGGGCCCACGTACAGCTTGCGGTGAATCTTGCCCCGACGGAGTCCGAGGGCCGCAACGTCCGGAGGGCGGCTCGGTCCCTTGTCGGGGCACTCCGTCAGGGTGACTACCTGCTCGAGTCGCAGGTCATCGACCTCGGCACCGTCTGGTGGCACGGCGCCCGGGACACGACGGTCGTCGAGCAGGGCGACGGACCCGCCGAGTACGTTCCGCGAAACCAGCGCCCTACGCACGACCAGGTACGAGCGCTACGCGAGGCGATGACGACGCGACGACGTCGCGGACGGAAGGAATGGCGAGCACTGGCCGTCGAGCTCGCTGCCTACTCCGGCGTCCGTCGGGGCGAGCTCGCCGTCCTGGACGACACGACGGTCCACACCGACGGCCGCATCAGAGTGCAGTGGCGCCTCGAGACGATCGGCGGCCCCCACCTCGCGCTGCCCAAGGGCAACAAGCGCCGGTGGACCACCTACCCACAGATCACGCCGACCGGCTTCCCGTTGGCCGCGGCGATCGAACGACGGTTGGCAGAGATCGAGCACGAGCGCGCGGCAGGCACGAACCCCGACGGTCTGCTGTTTCCGTCCGAGCGCGGCACGTGGCTGCTCGGGGGCAACTTCCATCGCGATGTCTTCGAGCCGGCCGCGCTGGCAGCCGACTGGCCCTTCCGTGACGAGTTGAAACCGTGGGGGGAGGGCAAGACCCGGCGGCAACGCACGTGGTCCCTCACCTGGCACTCACTGCGTCACACGTTCGTGACCTGGCAGCTCGAGGACGTCGGGCAGCCGACGTCGCGCGTCGCCACCCTGGCCGGTCACGAGTCTGCGGAGTTCACGCTCCGACGGTACGTCTCCGGAGCCAAGGACGACATCGCAGACTCCCTTGCGGCTCTTGGGTGGGAGCCCGCGCTCAGCCCGGCCACCGGCGCCTCCGGGGCCACCGACGTCTCCGGCCGATACATGTCGGGGTAGTCCTCAACAGACACCTGCGGAGGTGCCTGGAAGGGACCAACATGTTCCCTCTGCTCAAGGTCTTGTGTGTCCGTAAGGCGGCGCATAGACGCAGGCGTCCTGGTGCCGGCTCGTGCAGCAGTCGCAGTGAGTAGTCCGAGCATGTTTTGACAGCCTCGACCGATGCGGCTGGCGAACACACCGCCGCACCGGTCACGTAGGGGCGAACGCGGCAAAGGGACGCAGTGCGCCCTCCCAACGATGGTCGTGAACGACCTGTGCGTTCGCGCGAGTGTTGAGTGCGGCACATCCTCAACCCATTTGGGGGCCCTCGCAACCCAAGTGGGCGGGTCCCATCTTCATCTCGAGTCGGGGAGCTTCCGGGTGCGCGCGATATCGGTGGCTATGTCGACGAGTTTCCGGTTGGTATGCGACGACACTCGCCGCAGGTAGTCGAACGCCTGGTCCACGTTGATGTCGAAACGCTCCATCAAGATGCCTTCCGCCTGCCCGATGATGATCCGCGTGTGCAGGGCAGACCCGAGCTGCTCGATCTCCCGCTCCGCGGCCATGATGACAGCGAGGTGCCCAGCAAGGGACTGGCTCACAACGAGATCATCCTGGTCGAAGCGCTTGCCTTGCTGGGCATAGAGGCTCAGCGCACCAAAAGAGTGCCTGTCGGTGTAGACGAGCAGCGACATCACGGAGTTCACGCCAATCTCATGGCGCACCCGCGCCGCCCACCGGGGCCAACGCTCCTCGCGGGTCAAGTCAGAGCTGATCAGGGTGTCGGCGTCACGCAGGGCGTCTAGGCACGGCCCTTCACCCAGCTCGTTCTGCATCTCGTTGGCACGCGAGACCACGTCGTCACTACTCACTCGCGTGGCTAGTCCAGGCTTCGCGTTGATCGTGATGCCAGCATGGTCGACTCGCCTGATCAACGAGACCGCAGAGTCAACCACCAATTGGAGCCGGGCGTCTTCGTCCGGAGCAGCCGCAATCGCGTGAGCCAGTTGGGCGAACTCGCTCACCCGTTTCGTAGCGTCGTCGCCCACGCTCATCCATCCCTCCCCAGGGTCAAGCGAGGGTAGTCGACCGTGAGCATGGTCAACTACATCCTCAGGAGGCGAGACAGCGGCCGGCCAAATGTGCCAGTTCTTCTGGCAAACCTGAGGCGACGAGTCCCGAGGACAAAACAGCAACCCCAGGGTGAGTCGGCGCGTCTCCATGCCCGACAGGCGGCGCATTGACACAGCTGGACCCAACGTTGGAAAGCGTGCGATTGCTTTGTATCTATCGGCCAGCGAGCAGCATTTCCTCACGCCCCGCGACCTTGACTCGGGGGCGTTTGGTGGGCCGCCCAAGAGAGAGCTCGTGGGCGTCCACGCGCTCCCAGTGCGCGAAGGTGGTGAAGTCGACGCCCCGGTCGGTCAGGTGGTCCTCGATCGCCTGCGGCTCGCGTTTGGTGGCAGTGGGTCTGGTCTCGGCGAGCAGGTGGGTAACGGTCTCGGCCGCGTCGCTCTTGGTGTGGCCGATGAGACCTATCGGTCCACGTTTGATCCACCCGGTCACGTAGATGCTGGGGATCGGCTCGTCGGCGAGATTGAGCACCCGGCCGGCTGAGTTCGGGATCACTCCGGCAGTGTCGTCGAACGGCAGCCCTGGAAGCGGGGTGCTGCGGTACCCGATGGCTCGATAGACGGCCTGCACGTCCCAAACCGTCTCCTCTCCCGTACCGATGACCGTGCCGTCGCCGACCAGTTGGGTGCGCTCGGTGCGCAGCGCCTCCACACGGTGGTCGCCATGGATCGTGACCGGCTGCTCGAGGAAGTGCAGGTGGATCCGGTGCGGCTTACCGGTGGGCTCGCGCCCGACCCAGTTCGCCAGTGTGTCCAGGACGATCTTCGCCTGCTTGTTGGTGGCGATGTGCTCCATGCTCGCCTTGTCGACCTCGAATCCCTCGGGGTGGACCACCACGTCGATGTTCGGTGAGTGCGCGAGCTCGCGCAGTTCGAGAGGGGAGAACTTCACGTACGCCGGGCCTCGGCGTGCGAACACGTGAACGTCGGTGGCCCGATTTGCCTGCAGTCCTGCATGAACGTGCTCCGGGATGTCTGTGGTGAGCATCTCGTCGGCTGT
>JAODAX010000067.1 GCA_025463675.1 Naasia sp.
GCGACCCCGCCGCCGCGCCGAAGCCGCGCACGCGGAAGGCGCCCGTCCCGAAGGCGGTACCGGCACCGACTCTCGAGCCGGTTGCGGGGGCACCCGCTCCGGAGGCACCCGCGGCCGAGACCGGGCGAGCCGACTCCCCGGCCGCCGCTCCCCTGGCGACGGCCGAAGCGCGCTTCGAGCTGCCTCAGCTCCACGACGACGAGCTGGCTCTTCTCGCCGCCGGCGTGCACACCGGACCGCACTCGATCCTCGGCCAGCATCCGGTGACCACCGATGGGGTCAGCGACCCGGTCGTCGTCCTCCGCACGCTGCGCCCGCTGGCCGACAAGGTCGCTGCCGTGCTCGACAACGGCGCGCGCATCGACCTCACCCACATCGGCCACGGCGTCTGGCAGGGCGTCAGCATCCTCGGCATCCGCGACTACCGCATCGAGGCGCGATATCCGGACGGCAGCGAGTGGACGGTCGACGACCCGTACCGGTTCCTGCCCTCCATCGGCGATCTCGACCTGTACCTTTTCGGCGAAGGCCGCCACGAGCGGCTGTGGGACGTCCTCGGAGCGCACCTGCGCGACCACTGGGGCGTGGACGCCCCGGTGCGCGGCGTCTCCTTCACCGTGTGGGCGCCGCACGCCCGGGCCGTCCAGGTGATCGGCGACTTCAACGGCTGGACGGGCGGCATGCACGCCATGCGCCGACTTGACGCGAACGGCGTCTGGGAGCTGTTCGTGCCTGGCGTCCCCTCGGGCGCCGCCTACAAGTTCCGCATCCTCACCGCGTCCGGGGACTGGATCGAGAAGGCCGACCCGATGGCGCAGTACACCGAGGTGCCGCCGGCGACGGCGTCGCGGGTCGGCGAGACCGCCTACGAGTGGGGCGACACCGCCTGGATGACCGAGCGCGCGGGACGCGATCCGCACCGCGGCCCCATGAGCGTCTACGAGATGCACCTCGGCTCCTGGAAGCCGGGGCTCGGCTACCGCGAGGTCGCCGACCCGCTCATCGAATACCTCGAGCACACCGGGTACACCCACGTGGAGTTCCTGCCGCTCGCCGAGCACCCCTTCGGCGGCTCGTGGGGCTACCAGGTCACCGGCTACTACGCGGCGACGTCGCGCTACGGCCACCCGGACGACCTCCGCTACCTGATCGACCGGCTGCACCAGGCCGGGATCGGGGTGATCGTCGACTGGGTGCCCGCCCATTTTCCGAAGGACGCGTTCGCCCTCGCGAACTTCGACGGCCAGCCGCTCTACGAGCACAGCGACCCGCGCCGCGGCGAGCAGCAGGACTGGGGCACCCTGGTCTTCGACTTCGGCGAGTCGCACGTGCGCAACTTCCTCGTCGCCAACGCGCTGTACTGGCTTGAGCAGTTCCACGTCGACGGCCTCCGCGTCGACGCCGTGGCCTCGATGCTGTACCTCGACTATTCGCGAACGGAGTGGCTGCCGAACCAGTACGGCGGGCGGGAGAACCTGGAGGCGATCGGCTTCCTCCAGGAGGTCAACGCCACCGCGTACAAGAACTATCCCGGCATCGTGATGATCGCCGAGGAGTCGACGGCGTTCCCCGGCGTCACGGCGCCGACGAGCGCGGGCGGGCTCGGCTTCGGCCTGAAGTGGAACATGGGCTGGATGAACGACTCGCTGCGCTACATGCACGAGGACCCGATGTACCGAGCGCACCATCAGGGCGAGCTGACCTTCTCCTTCGTCTACTCCTTCTCCGAGAACTTCCTTTTGCCGATCAGTCACGACGAGGTGGTGCACGGCAAGGGCTCGCTTCTGAACAAGATGCCGGGCGACCACTGGCAGAAGCTCGCGAACGTCCGCGCCTACCTCGCCTACCAGTGGGCGCACCCGGGCAAGCAGCTGCTCTTCATGGGACAAGAGTTCGGCCAGCCGTCCGAGTGGAGCGAGGAGCGTGGGCTGGACTGGTGGATCCTCGACCAGCCCGCCCACCAGGGACTGCTCGCGCTCGTGACCCACCTCAACCGGATCTACCGGGACAACCCGGCGTTCTGGGAGCAGGACGGCCAGTCCGACGCTGGTTTCTCCTGGATCGACGGCGGCGACACCGCCAACAACCTCGTCTCCTTCCTGCGCTGGGACAGCGCCGGGAACCCGGTAGCGACCGTATTCAACTTCGGCGGCCGTCCCGTCGGCCCCTACCGCGTCGGCTTGCCGCGCGCCGGGGTCTGGGAGGAGCTGCTCAACACGGACGCGGCCGAATACGGCGGCTCGGGTGTCGGCAACGCCGGCGTCGTGCACGCCGAGGACGTGCCGCATCAGGGCCAGCCGGCCTCCGCCCTGCTCACCATCCCGCCGCTTGGGGCCCTGTTCCTCCGCCCCCAGCCCTGATCCGCCCCCCAATTCGGGGCGCAAATGGCGCCCGGAGCGCCCGACTTCCTTGCCGGGCGCTTCGGGCCGCCGATACATTGAGCGCACCTGAGGCGACTTACCCGAGACTCCGCCGAAGGTCGCGGCTTTACCCGAAGCCGCAGTGCACGACCGCCGGTTCCCCCGCCGGTGCCCACCCGAAGGAAGTCCGCCCGATGCTTTCCCTGCTGCCCGCCGCCCCTCCCCCGCTCCGAGAGAGACTGCCGATCGGCTGACGCCGACGCCGTCCGCGCACCCGCGCGGATCCCGGTGACCGCTGCGAACCCCTGCGCGGCGCCACCGTTCCCGCACCCTCTCTCCGGAGCCTGACCGCTCCGATCCTGCCTTCCACCCGAATGGATCAGGTTCGTGACCACATCCGTACGCGTCGGCGCCCCGCCGAGCACCTTCACCGCCCCGCTGACCCTCGGCTGGGTCCGTCGCTATGCCGCCCGAGTGGGCGTCGGCGACCTCATCACCGTCTCCGCCGCGGTCGGCGGCGCGCATCTGGCGACCACCGATGGGGCCAACACGCCGCTCGCGAGCACCGGCCTGCTGCAGGGCACCGTGGTGACTCCGCTGCACGTCGCCCTCACCGTCGCGGTGCTCTGGCTGCTTGCGCTGCAGATCCTCGACACCCGCGGCGGCCGCATCCTGGGCTCCGGCAGCCTCGAGTACAAGCGCGTCATGCACGCGTCCCTCCTGACGTTCGGCTTCTCGGTGGCGGGCGCCTTCTTCCTCGACATCGAGGTCTCCGCCGCCTTCCTGGCCGCCATGTTCCTGCTGGGCGGCGGCGGCCTGCTGGTCTCCCGCTGGCTGTGGCGGCGTTGGCTGATCGCCCAGCGCAGCCGGGGCGGCTACTCCTCCCACGTCGTACTCATCGGGTCGGAGCGCAGCGTGCGCCAGACCGCTCTCGACCTCGACCGCAATCGGGCCTACGGCTACCGCGTCGTCGGTGTCGGGCTCACCGACGGACCCGACGAGGGCGTGCTCGCGGGCACGGGGCTGCCCATCATTGGCGCCATCGACGACGTGCCGATGCTCCTCGACGCCTACGGTGCGGACACCGTCATCGCCACCAACTCCGACCACCTTCCGCCGGAGCGCGTGCGGGAGATCAGCTGGAACCTGCACCCGCAGCGGCACCAGCTGGTGCTCGCGCCGAGCATCACCGACGTCGCCGGCAGCCGCGTGCACCTGCGTCCGGTCGCCGGGCTGCCTCTCCTGCACGTCGAGACGCCGCAGTACGAGGGCCCGCAGAAGGCCGCGAAGCGCATCTTCGACTTCACCGTCTCCGCGCTGATCCTCGCCACCCTGTTCCCCCTGTTCGCGATCATCGCGGCGCTCATCAAGAAGGCGGACGGCGGGCCGGTGTTCTACTCGCAGGAGCGGGTAGGGCGCGACGGCGAGCCGTTCCGCATCCTGAAGTTCCGCTCGATGTACGCCGACGCCGACGCCCGCCGGGCGGAGCTGGTGGCTGCGTCCGCGGAGGGCCGGCGGCTGTTCAAGATGGCGGACGACCCGCGGGTCACTCCCGTCGGCCGGGTGCTGCGCCGGCACTCCCTCGACGAGCTGCCGCAGCTGATCAACGTGCTGCGCGGCGACATGAGCCTCGTCGGCCCGCGCCCCGCGCTGCCCGAGGAGGTGTCCGATTACAATTCGAAGGAGCGTCGGCGCCTCGCCGTGACCCCCGGAATGTCGGGGCTCTGGCAGGTGAGCGGCCGCTCGAACCTCGGCTGGGACGATGGCATCCGCCTCGACCTGTACTACGCCGACAACTGGTCCATGATGGGCGACCTCGTCATCCTCTGGCGGACCGCCCGAACGGTCCTCCGTCCCGACGGCGCCTACTGAGCCGGGAGCAGAGCGGGGGCCGGGCAGGCGGCAGCAGGATCGCTCGGGCGCTCATCGCCGACCCGCGACTGCCTATGCTCGACCAGCCGCCGGCCGGGCTGAGCGAGGAGGAGGCAGATGGCCTTCTCGACCTCGTCCTCGCGCACGGCCACGAAACCGGCATGACCTGCGTGCTCGTCGAGCACGACGGCGCGCTCGTCATGCACTACGCGACGACGATCGCGGTGCTCTGCGCCGGCCGACTGCTCGCCGTCGGCGGGCCCGAAGAGATCCAGAAGAACCCGGCAACCTGTTCTCCCACAAGGGCTGGCCGTTCCCGGAGCTGGTGCTGCCGGGAGACGTCCTCCGCTCCGAGCTACCCGCTGCGCCCCCCAGAGCGCACCCGCCAGTTGCGGGACGCGTAGGCGACCATCGCCCACCCCGGCCGGCGGCGGCGAGAGAGGTGCCGATGACGATGGCGGGGATCGGGACCTGGTCGCCCGGGTCGGCGCCGCGTGCCCGCTCCCGGGCTCCCCCGCGCCCCCGCAACCGCACGCGCGACTGACAAGGCGAGAGGACCCCCGCTGGCCCCCTCGAACCCTCAGACCCTCAGACCCTCAGTAGAGCAGGTTGGTCAGGCGGCGCCGGGCGGCGATCACGCGCGGGTCCTCCGCGCCGCCGATCTCGAAGTACTCGAGCAGGCGGGTACGCACCGCGGTGCGGCCGGCCGGATCGAGCCGCGGGAAGAGCACGAGGAGCCGGTCGAAGGCGTCCTCGAGGTGGCCGCCCGAGACGTCCAGGTCGGCGACGTCGAGCTGGGCGTCGAGGTTGTCGGGACCGGCGGCGGCGGCGGACCGGATGGCGTCGAGGGTCTTGTCCTGCAGGCGCGCGAGCAGGCTGACCTGGGCGAGCCCGGCGACGGCGAGCGCATCCTTCGGGTCCCGGGCGATCGCCGTGCGGTACTCGGCGATGGCGGCCTCGTAGTCGCCACGCTCGATCGCCGCGTACGCCTCCGCGTGGTGCGGCGGCAGCGGCTCCTCGGCCGGCTCGGCGGATTCGTCGACAGGGGCGCCGTCGACGACCGCGGTGCCCGTGATGCCGTTCTGCGCCGCGAGGACCAGCACCTGCTCGAACACGTCGCGGACCTGATCCTCGGGCAGCACCCCGGCGAAGAGGCCGAGCGGACGCCCGCCCAGCACCGCGGCGACGGTCGGCACCGACTGGGCCTGGAACGCCTGGGCGAGCTGGGGGTTCGCGTCGACATCTACCGTCACGAGCAGCACCCGTCCGGCGTAGTCGGACACCACGCGCTCGAGCGTCGGCGACAGCTCCTTGCTCGGCTCGGACCACTGGGCCCAGAGGTCCACGATCACGGGCACGTGGCTGGAGATCTCCAGCACCTGGGCGAAGGTGGCGTCGGAGGCGGCCAGCACGAGGCTCGGCACGGCGACCGCGCCGGCCGACGGCGCTCCCGCGGACAGGCCCGGCGGCGGACCCGTGGGAGCGCCAGGAGCGCCCCCGGGCCCCGCCGGGCGAGTGCTGCGGTTGACGAGCGGGGACAGGTCGATGGCGCCGCGGAGGCTGCCCAGGGACGCGGGCGAGGGCATGGACACGGTTGTTAGAGCTCCCTTACACCGATCAGAGAGGTAGCGTAGCCGAGCAGCACGACCTGAGTCTCATCGCTGGACGGCGGCACGTAGAAGAGCAGCTGGAAGCCATACGTCGACTCCACGCCCTTCTCCGTCGATCCGAGCCCGGAGAGCGCCTTCACCTGACCCTCGAGATTCACGGTCGCGCCTTCGGCGGTCGGCCGCGCCGTCTCCCGCTCGAGGATGTTGGTGACCACGATCGCACCGGAGTCGTTGCTCGCCATCGCGATGGTCGCCCCGGTGCCGAGCGCGTTGCTGAACTCCAGCGACGCGGTCGACGGGAAATTGGCCTTCTTGGTGTTCTTGTAGTCCACCCCCACGCGGGTGCGCAGGCCGTCGGGCTCCGCCTGGAACAGCGGGAAGGCGGGGCTCGCCTCCCCCTGGGCGAGAATGTCGGCGTACTGGGCCCCGACATCGGCGGGCGGCATGGCCAGCAGCTTCACATCATTGGGCAGCACCGGCGAGCCGACGGTCGGCGGGGCGACCGCCGGGAACGGCACGTTGGCTTGCAGCGGCACCGAGTAGTGGACGACGTAGTTGTCCCTCGGCGTCTCCTGACGCAGCAGCACCGCCATAGGAGCCTTCGCCGGGTCCTCGCCGCTGACGACGGCGAGCACGGTGCGCGGCCACTCGTCGGTCGCCTGCGGCAGGGCGAGCGACACCGTCGCGGCGGGGATCGGCTCCGGAGCGGCGATCCCCCCGTCGGCCCCTCGCATCGTGTAGTTCGCGAGCCGCTCCTCCAGGGCCGGGCCGGCCATGCGGGTGCGCAGCAGGTCGGCGTTGCGCTCGCCATCGGACTGCGTGACCGTCGCCGACACGCGCTCGACGATCCGGTCGAGCTGGCCCTCGGTGACCGCGACCGGCACGATCTCCTCCTCGGGCACCGGGCTCGTCGTGACCGTGGGTAGCGGGGCGGGGTCGTCCGCGAAGAGCGCGTCGACATCCGACGGCGCGCAGCCGGCGAGCAGCGCGGCGGATACCCCGAACCCGGCGGTGACCGCGACCATCCGCCGCGTCGCGCGACGACCCTTCGCCGTCGTGGTCGGTTCCAGGGCGGGCGGGCGGGGCGTGCGAGGGCGCGGCGCCTGCGGAAGCTTCGGCGGCGACTTGCGACGGGGACCGCGGGTGCGCCGCATGTGCACGAGCGCCCAGATGTAGAGGGCGAGCCCGACGAGCAGCAGGACGCCGCCGCCGATGATGAGCGGCCCCGCCCAGGGAGTCGAGTGCCGCAGCGGCCAGCTCACCGTGACCTCGCTCGGCGCCGGCTGCGTGCCGTCGCTCGCAACGAGGAGGGAGATGTCGTCGGGGACGCTCACCGTCCAGGTCAGCGCACCCTCCTCGGTGCGCTCCTCGAGCCACAGGTCGCTGCCTGCGGGCGCCGGCCCGGTCGCCTCCGCAGCGGGCGCCTCGGCGGCGGGACTCTCCGCGACCGGGGTGGCGCCCTCGACAGGGATCTCCCCCCCAGCCGGCGTCTCAGCCGGCGCCTCGTCGGCCGGCTCCGGCTCGACCAGGCGGGATTCCAGCGCCTGCGTCTCCGCGTCATAGGAAAGCGAGGAATAGGGCTCGTCGCCGAGCCAGGCGATGATGTCGGAGGTGCGCGCGTACGCGACGAACACGGTCCCCTCGCCGTCCACGCGGACCCGCTGCTGGCCGGGGTTGCTGCCGAGCACGGCGCCGTCGAGGACGGTGAAGGCGGCGCCTGCGTCGGTGTTCACAGTGCTGGTGAGCCGGTCCGGCGGGGCCAGCCAGGTGCGCTGGGCGATGCCGTACAGGATCATCCCTGCAGCGATGACGAAGGCGACGATGGCGGAAACGAACCGCACGGACATCTCTCCTTCCGTTCGTCGCGGGCGCGGTGCGTCCGGACCGGAACGGGTCCCGATCATCGTAGGTGGACGGCTCGGGCGAAGGGCCCGGATAGCGCTGTGCGGACAGGCGTGTCGTCCGCGGCGAAAAGCGAGGGTCCACGATACCCGCTTCTCCTGCGGCGGCGCTCAGGTTCACCGGATCGGGCGTCGCCGCGCCCCCTCGTCCTCCCCTGATCGGGGGACGCGCCGGTCTATGCTGACTCCGCGGCGGACGCCGCACGGGACACGGCATGAGGCAGGAGTGACCGGGGCTATGGATGACGCACAGTTCAGCCCGGCGATGCGCGGCTACAACCGTGAAGAGGTCGACAAGGCGATCAAGGATCTCCGACGCGACCTGATCACGGCCAACACCGCGAGCGCCGAGGCGACCCGAGAAATCAAGCGTCTCAGCGCTCAGGTCGAGGAGCTCAGTGCAGAGCTCGAGGAGGTCGGCAGCCCGACGTACTCCGGTCTCGGCCACAAGCTGGAGAACACGCTCCGCGTCGCCGAGGAGCAGTCGACCCGTGTCATCGCGCAGGCGGACATCGATGCGGAGCGCATCCGCGCCGGCGTGCAGGCCGAGGTCGACCGCCTCAAGCTGGAGGCGGCCGAGCACGCGGAGCGGACCATCGCCGATGCGCGCGCACGCGCCACCGCCATCCTCGAGTCGGCCCGCTCCGAGGCCGACGACATGACGACGCGCGCTCAGGACACGGCCGAGCAGGCCCTCCAGGACGCCTCCCGCGAGGCAGCCGCGATCCGCGGCAGCGTCGCCACCGAGGCCGCCGAGACCCGCGGCACCGTGAAGCGTGAGGTCGCCGCGATCCGCGCCACCGCGGAGCGGGAAGCGGTCGAGCTGCGCCTCGTCGCCGGCCGGGAGACCGCCGCCGCCCGCGAGGACGCCGCACGCCTGGCCAGGGAGACCGATTCGGCGCGCGCAGCCCTGGAGCGCGAACTCGCCGCGGCTCGCGACGACGCGGCACGCGAGCTGGCCGCCGACCGCCAGGATCTCGCCCGCGAGGTCGCCGAGACGCGCGCCGAACTCGCCCGTGAGATCGAGCTGGCCCGAGCGCAGCTCGCCGCCGAGATGGACAGCGCCCGCTCCACCCTCGACTCGGACACGGCAACCCGCCGTGCGCTGCTCGACCACGAGGCGGACACCGCGCGCGCCGGACTCGCGCGGGAGCTCGCCGAGACGCGGGCGGAGTTCGACCGCGCCCAGGCGGAGGCCCGCGCCGAGCTGGCCGACGAACTGGCCGACGAGCGCGCGGTCATCGCCCGCGAGATCGAGCAGTCCCGGCTCGACCTCGACATCGAGCTCACCGCGCGCCGCGACGAGGCGGAGCGGGAGTACCTGCACCGCCACCAGGAGGCGGTCGCGCAGACCCAGAAGTACCTCGACGAGGCCAACATGCAGCTCGCGGACGCGGTCCGCAGGGCCGCCGACAAGCGCCTCGAGGCCGACACCCTCGAAATCGCCGCGGAGCGGGACAGCCGGGTGAAGCGCGAAGAGGCGGCGGAGATCGCCGCCGACCTCGTGCAGGAAGCAGAGGACCGCGCCCGACGGGTGGTCTCGGAGGCCGAGGAGCGCTCGCGCGCGCTGCTCACCGACGCCGAGGAGCGCCTCGCCGAGATCCGTCACGAGCGCGACGAGGTCGCCGCCTACCTGGAGAACCTTCGCGGTGTGCTCACGCACGCCGAGAAGGTCGCCGCGGACCGCTGAGCGCACCTCGGTGAAGATCCAGAACCCGTTCCGGGTCGGCCTGCTCGCCGGCCTCGGCGTCCTCCTCGCGGTCACCATCGGCTCGATGGTCGGTCAGCTGTCGACGATCCTCACCTATGTGGCGCTCGCGCTGTTCCTCGCGCTCGGTCTGGAGCCGCTCGTCGCGACCCTCGAACGCCGCCGGGTGCCGCGCTGGCTTGCGCTGCTGATCGTGCTCGTCGTCGTCGCCGGCGTGCTCGTGGGGGCCGGCTTCGTCATCGTGCCGCTCATCGTGCGGCAGGCGGGCGCACTGGTCACCGAGATCGTCGACTACACGAACAGCCTGACCTGGAGCGAATTCGTCGACACGGCCCAGGAGTTCGCCGGCGAGGGCATCGACGTCCAGCAGATCAGCGACCAGGTCGTCCAATACCTCCAGGAAAATTTCAGCACCATCGGCGGCGGTGTGCTCGCGGTGGGCGCGGCGATCGTGAGCGGCGTTTTCGGCGCGATCATCGTGCTGATCCTCACCCTGTACTTCGCTGCGTCGCTGAATTCGATCACCCAGGGCCTGTACAAGCTGGTGCCCGCGACGAAGCGCGCGAAGTTCGCCGACCTCACCGAGCAGATCATGGAGGCGGTCGGCCGCTACGTCGTCGGCCAGGCGTCGCTCGCGCTCTGCAATGGCATCCTGTCGTTCATCTACCTCAGCATCATCGGCGCCGAGCTGCCCGTGGTGTTCGCCTTCATCGCGTTCCTGTTCTCGCTGGTGCCGCTCGTCGGAACCCTGTCCGGTTCCGTACTGATCGTGCTCGGCCAGATCCTGCTGCTGCCGGAGTCGCCGCCGACGTGGATCGCCGCGGGCATCTACTACCTGATCTACATGCAGGTCGAGGCCTACGTACTGAGCCCGAACATCATGAAGCGGGCGGTCAAGGTGCCCGGCGTGATCGTCGTGATCGCCGCCCTGATCGGCGGCACCCTGCTCGGCGTGCTCGGCGCGCTGATCGCCATCCCGGTGGCGGCGGCGATCATGCTCATCGTCGAGCAGATCATGATCCCGCGCCAAGCGGAGCGCTAGAAGCCTCGCGACGCGGCGCGCTCGCTGCTAGGCGTCCGGCCACTCGGTGGGCAGCGGCAGCACGCCCGGATTCACCCGGGCGACGATCTCGGCCAGCACTCGCCGAGTGGCGTTCTCGCCCACCCACAGGTGCTTCGCGCCGTCCACGCCGATCACCTCGATGTCCGGCGCGACCGCGAACCGACGGGCCGCGTCGTCCGGGCGCAGGAAGTCGTCGAGCTCCGGGACCACGGCGACGACCGGGCCGGGGAAGCCTGCCCAGGCCGCTACCTCCTCATCGCTCGTGCGGTGCAGCGGCGGGGAGAGCAGGATGACCCCGGCGACCGCGTGCTCACGTCCCCACTTGAGCGCCACCTCGGTGCCGAAGGACCAGCCGACCAGCCAGGGATCGGGCAAGCCGCGCTCCGTGACGAAGCGCATTGCGGCGGCGAGGTCCGCTCGCTCCCCTACGCCGTCGCCGAATTCGCCGCCGCTCGTGCCGCGCGGTGAGGCGGTGCCGCGGGTGTTGAAGCGGAGGACGGCCAGGTCGGCGAGCGCAGGCAGGCGGTTGGCCGCCTTACGGAGCACGTGCGAATCCATGAAGCCGCCGGCTGTGGGCAGCGGGTGCAGCGTGACGAGGGTCGCGACCGGCGGGGTCGACTCCGGCAGAGCCAGTTCCCCGACGAGCGCCAGTCCGTCGTCGGTGTGCAGGGTGATGTCCTCCCTGCGGGCGGGCAGCACCGTGCCGCTGCGGATCTCGGTCATGACAGCCTCCAGCAGTGGGTGTGCCAGTGCCGCCGGTCGGCGAGGTTGCGCTCGTCCCCCATCGGCCCGTCGGCACGCCAGGCGACGACATGCGGCGTCCCCGGTTCGATCGGGTGCACGCAGCCGGGGCACCGGTACTCCTTGAGCGCGTGCGCGACGCCCACCGGCTGCACGCTCCAGGTGGCGCCGCGCCGCACCTCGGTGCGCCGCCAGCCGGTCAGGAGGCGGGCGAGGTCGTCGCCGTCGTCGCTCCCCGGGCGTGCGCCTCGGGGACGGTTGCTGCGCGGCACTGCCTCAGTCCACGGACCGGCGGATCAGTACCAGCCGCGCGACTGGGACGACGCCCAGGCGCCGCACGGGCTGCCGTACCGGCCGGTGATGTAGCCGAGGCCCCAGGAGATCTGCGTGGCGGGGTTGGTTTCCCAGTCGGCGCCGGCCGAGGCCATCTTGTTTCCGGGGAGGGACTGCGGGATGCCGTACGCGCCGCTCGAGGCGTTGTACGCGTTCACGCGCCAGCCCGACTCCTTCTTCCACAGGGCGACGAGGCAGTCGAACTGGTCGGAGCCCCAGCCGCGTGCCGCGACCATGTCCGCGGCGATCGCCTGAGCGGTGCCGGGATCGGGCACCGCGGCGGGCGGCGCCCAACCGCCTCCGCCTCCACCGCTGCCGCCGGTGGACGGAGCCACGACCGGCGGGGGCGGCGGCTTCGGCTTCTCGGTCACCGAGAAGTTGTCGCGGCTGACGTCGGCCAGCTCGGCGGACGATGCGGCGAGCACCTGAGCCTCACCGGTCGGCACACCGGCCGGCTGGTAGAACGGCGACGCGGTGGCTCCCGCATACGGGTCGGTCACGTTGACGAGCAGGAAGGCGAACGCGGCCAGGAATCCGAACATCGACAGGGCGATTCGGCCGTGCAGTGGGGCCTTGTGAACGGTCCTTCGCGGCGCGTCGTTCCGGGGTCGGGAAGCGTCCCCCCGGGGGGTGCGTACGGCTACGGCCTCGTTCGAGTGCTTTCCCACGATGGTCCGATGGTAGCAAACGGCCTCCCGGAAGCCCGGGAAGGGCGTGTCGCGGCGTCAGCGCACGGCGAGCATCACGTCCACGACGGCGTCGAGGAGCAGGTCGACCTGCCACTCGCGGTAGCCCCCGAGCTTGGACCGGAAGGCCACGGTGCGGACATCATCGACACGGATCGGCGCTCCCTTCTCGAAGTAGGCGCGCAGCCGCTCCGCGAACCGGTCGACGTCTTCCGGCGAGTACCCCTGGCTGAGGAAGCCGGTCCGCTCGAACCGCCGGCCCGGCGGGCGCCGGAGGCGAGCGGTGATTTCCTGCGCCGCCGCGCGAGTCTCGCCGTACCAGGCACGGTCGCCGCTCGTGCGGATCGCGTGCTCCCGCTCGCGCAGGGCGAATGCGTCCTCGAGCCGCTCGAGCGCGGAATCGACGTGGACGGTCGAATAGCCGCCCTTCTCCAGAGGGAAGGCCGCGCGACGGATGGTGGTCGCGTCGACACCGGCACCGGCGCCCGGCGGGGCGTCGTACGCGCGACGCGCAGCCAGCAGGAACTCGTCGACGTCCCGCATGCGGTAGCCGGGCTTGGAGCGGCCGGTGCGCGGGAAGGTCGTGCCCATCCCGTCATTGTCGCGGACGGATGCCGTTCGACGCGGGAGGCTCAACGGAAGAGCAGCGCGAGCGCGTAGGCCGCCGCGGCGGACGGGAGGATGGAGTCGAGCCGGTCGAGGAAGCCGCCGTGGCCCGGCAGCCAGGAGCTGATGTCTTTGATGCCGAGGTCGCGCTTGACGAGCGACTCGGCGAGGTCGCCCAGCGTCGCGGTCGCGACGAGCACCAGCCCGAACAGCAGGCCGAACTGCCACGGCTGGTCGAGCATGAACACGGCGAGCAGCACGCCCGCGATCAGCGCGGCGAGCACCGAGCCGGCGAGCCCCTCCCACGTCTTCTTCGGGCTGATGCGCGGCGCCATCTGATGCCGGCCGAAGGTGAGGCCGCTCGCGTAGGCCCCGACGTCCACGGCGATGACGACGAGCAGGAACGCGAGCGTCCACCACTGGCCACCGTCGAGGGCGGTGAGCGCGACCGCGAAGCTGCCGAGCACGGTGACGTACAGCTGCACGAACGTGCCGGCGCCCAGGTCGAGAGCCACTTCGCGCGGCGCGGTCGACCCGCGGCGAAGCGTCAGCTCGGCGAGGCGCCAGAGGGCGACGAACAGGACCGCACCGAGGATCGCGAGCCAGTGCCCGAGTCCCGGCAGGGCGTAGGCGACGGCCAGTACGGCGACTACCGCGACCACGGACGCGACACGCGGGACATCCCGGCCGGCATGCCGCAGGGCGCCGGCCAGCTCCACCGTCGCGAAGCCCATGAGGATCACCGCGACCAGGACGAAGAGCTCCTTGACGAACAGCAGGCTTGCCAGCATGGACCCGCCGAGCAGCACTCCGAACAGGATCGCGCCCAGCAGGTTCCTGCCGGTTCGGGCGTTGATTCGCTCCTGCGCCTCGTCGAAGGAGACGCGGGCCGAGCGCACCTGCGACTCGAGATCATGCCGAGCCTGGTCGATCTGCGCCTGCAGTTCCGGCGGAAGGCGCGTGCGCCGCCTCCGCGGGGTGTCCTTCGGTGCGGTCATCCGCGTACGGCCGCGCCCCTACACCTCGAGGAGCTCGGCTTCCTTCCGCTTGAGCGCGTCGTCGATCGCGTCGACGTATGTGCGGGTGAGCTGCTCCAGCTCCTTCTCGCCGCGGCTCAGGTCGTCGTCGCCGACCTCGCCCTTCAGCGCGTCCAGATCATCCTTCGCGCGCCGGCGGATGTTGCGGATGGCGACCTTCGCGTCCTCGCCCTTGGTGCGGGCGATCTTCACGAACTCCTTGCGCCGGTCCTCGGTGAGCTCCGGCATCACGACGCGGATGATGTTGCCGTCGTTGGATGGGTTGGCGCCAAGGTTCGGCATGGCGACGATCGCCTTCTCGATGTCCTTCAGTGCGGTCTTGTCGTACGGCGTGACGATGAGCACGCGAGCCTCCGGCGTCTGCAGCGACGCCAGCTGGGCGAGCGGGGTCGGCGAGCCGTAGTAGTCGACCTGAATGCGCTGGAACAGCGCGGGGTTGATCCGGCCGGTGCGCACCGTGGACAGATCGTCCTTGGCCACCTCGACGGCCTTCTTCATGCGATCGGTCGCGTCGGCCAGCACTTCGGGGATCACGCGGGCGCTCCTTCGTCTCGTTGCCCACCATTCTAGGTGGGCGTCCTCCGGCGGCTCCGGTCAGGCGGTGACGAGGGTGCCGATCGGCACCTCGCCGCGGATGGCGCCGGTGACGTTCCCAGGACCGTCGATGCCGAACACGACCATGTCCATCCCGTTGTCCATGCAGAGGCTGAACGCGGTGGAATCCACCACCTTGAGTCCCTTCTGCAGCGCCTCCAGGTAGGTCACCGTGTCGAGCTTGTAGGCGTCCGCGTGCTTGTTGGGGTCGGCCGTGTAAACGCCGTCGACGCCGTTCTTCGCCACGAGCACCACGTCCGCGCGGATCTCGAGCGCGCGCTGGGCGGCGACCGTGTCGGTGGAGAAGTACGGCAGACCGGCGCCCGCGCCGAAGATGACGACGCGGCCCTTCTCGAGGTGCCGGATCGCGCGCCGCGGGATGTACGGCTCGGCGACCTGCGTCATCGCGATGGCGGACTGCACGCGCGTCTCGGCGCCCGCCTGCTCGAGGAAGTCCTGCAGGGCGAGCGCATTCATCACGGTGCCGAGCATGCCCATGTAGTCGGCGCGGCCGCGGTCCATGCCCTCCTGCTGCAGCTGGGCGCCGCGGAAGAAGTTGCCGCCGCCGACGACGATCGCGATCTCGACGGACTTCGATGCCTCCGCGATCTCGCGGGCGAGCTCGCTCACCACCACGGGATCGACTCCGAGAGCCCCGTTGCCGAACGCCTCCCCGGAGAGTTTGAGGAGGACGCGTCGTCGTCGGTACTCGGTCGTCATAGCGGAGTCCCTTTCCTGGCGTGCCGCCTCTTAGATTAGTGCCAGCGCACGGAGGCTCCGGGCGCGGAGGAGCCGACGTGGGCATCGCGGGACCACCGCCGCCGGGGTCCGCGGTGCCGCCGCCGATCGCGCGCCTGGCGGGCGGGTCGGCCGTGGCGGTGTGGCGGAACGAGCTCGGCGGCACGACCTTCCTCCTGCCCGGAGCACGCTATGCCAAGTGGGCGCCCGCCGGTTCCGGCCTGGACCTCGCCGCGGAGGGTGAGCGGCTCGCCTGGGCGGCGGGGCTCGGGGCCCGGGTGCCTCGGGTGCTGGACGCCGGCGAGGACGACTCGGGCTCCTGGCTGGTCACCGCCGCCCTGCGGGGCCGCAGCGCCGCCGACCAGCACTGGCTGAGCCGTCCCGATCGCGCGGTGCACGCCATCGGGCGCGGCCTGCGAGCACTGCACGACGCACTGCCGGTCGGCGACTGCCCGTTCGACTGGTCGGTGCCCGAACGACTGGCGCGGGCACGGGCGCGGGGCCTCGCCCCGGAACCCGCGCTGGAGAACGCGCCGCCGGTGGATCGCCTCGTGGTGTGCCACGGCGACGCGTGCGCGCCGAACACGCTCCTCACCGACGACGGCGCATGGAGCGGGCACGTCGACCTCAGCACGCTCGGGGTCGCGGACCGCTGGGCGGATCTCGCCGCGGCCGCCTGGAGCGCCGAGCTCAACTACGGGCGGGACCTCACCGGCCAGCTGCTGGCGGCCTACGGCGTCCGCCCGGACGAGGAGCGGCTGGACTACTACCGCCGGCTCTGGCACGCCACCTGACCCCTGCCGCACTCACTCAGCAGGCGCTATCCCCTCGCTCAGCAGGCAGGATCCGCGGCGGACGTGAGAATCGGCCGTTCCGGCCTGCTGAGCGAGGGAACCGCCTGCTGAGCGAGAGGCGATCCGCGTCAGGCGAACGCGGCCAGCCCGGTGAGCGCCCTGCCGAGCACGAGGGAGTGGATCTCGTCGGTGCCCTCGTAGGTGCGCACCGCCTCCAGGTTCGCCATGTGGCGCATGACCGGGAACTCGCTGGTGACGCCGTCGCCGCCGAGCATCGACCGTGCACTCGAGGCGATGGCGAGAGCCTCGCGGACGCTGTTCAGCTTGCCGACGCTGATCTGCGCGGGCTCGAGCGTGCCCGCGTCCTTCAGCCGGCCCAGGTGCAGGGCCAGCAGCACGCCCTTCTCGTATTCCAGGAGCATGTCGGCGAGCTTCGCCTGGGTCAGCTGGAAGCGGCCCATCGGGCCGCCGAACACCTCGCGCGACATCGCCCGGTCGAGCGCGGCGAGGAGGCAGCTGCGGGCCGCACCCATCGCGCCCCAGACGATCCCGTAACGCGCCTCATTGAGGCAGGAGAACGGGCCGCGCAGGCCGCGCGCCTCCGGCAGCCGGGCGGTATCCGGCACCCGCACCCCGTCGAACGCGATGTCGCACTGGATCGAGGAGCGCATGGCGAACTTGCCCTCGATCGGCGTCGCCCGGAAGCCGGCGGTGTCGGTCGGCACGAGGAAGCCGCGCACCCCCTCCTCGGTCTGCGCCCAGACGACCGCGACCGCCGCGATGCTGGCCAGCCCGATCCACCGCTTGGTGCCGGTGATCACCCAGTCGTCGCCCTCCCGGACCGCGGTGGTGCGCATCGCCGCGGGATCGCTGCCGCCCTCGGGCTCGGTGAGGGCGAAGCAGCCGATCGCCTCCCCCGCCGCCATGCGTGGCAGCCACTCGCTCTTCTGCTCCTCGGAGCCGAACTTGGCGATGGCACTCATGGCGAGCGAGCCCTGCACGGAGACGAAGGTGCGCCAGCCGCTGTCGGCCGCCTCCAGCTCGAGACAGACGGCGCCGTAGGCGGTCGCGCTGGCACCCGCGCAGCCGTAGCCGGTGATGTGCATCCCGAGGAAGCCCTCGGCGGCGAGGGCGGGAACGAGCTCCTGCCGGAAGTGCCGGTTCTCGAAGTCCTCCTCGATGACGGGGAGGATGCGCTCCCGCGCGACGCGACGCGCCTTCTGCTGCCATTCCCGCTCGCCGGGCGCGAGCAGCGCGTCGAGGTCGAAGACGGCGGCGAGGGCCGCCTCGGCGGCGGCGGGTGCGAGGGTGTCGGTCATTCGGTGCTTCCTGTCGGTCGGTCGGAGGGGGCCGGAGGCGCGGCGAGGCGCGGCGGCGGCAGCCGGTAGGCGACGGGAGTGCCGCTCAGTGTCACGGGGTTCGCCACCTGCCGCGACCCGTCGACCTCGACGATCGGCCGCAATCCGAGCCGCTCGGCGAGGGCGAACGCCTCATCGATGGTGTTGATGGGACCGGCGGGCACATCGTGCTCGGCGAGCACCGCGAACCACTCGTCGGCGGACCGGGTCGCCAGCCGATCGGTCAGCTCTCGATTGAGCGCCTCCCGCTCGGCCACCCGCTGGGCGTTGGTGCGGAACCGCGGGTCGTCGGCCAGCTCCGGCGCGCCGATCGCCGTCGCGAGCGCGCGGAACTGGCCATCGGTGCCGGCGGCGACCACGAGCTGTCGGTCCGCGGTCGGGTAGACCTCATAGGGCGCGATGCTGGGGTGCGCGTTGCCGAGGATCCCCGGCACGACGCCGGCGCCGAGGTAGGCGCCCGCCTGGTTGACGAGCCCGGACAGCAGGCTGGAGAGCAGGTTCACCTCCACCCGCTGGCCGACTCCGGTCGTCCCGCGCGCCACGACGGCGGCGAGGATTCCGGTGAGTGCGTGCAGCCCGGTGAGCACGTCGACGACGGCGACGCCCGTCTTCGTGGGCTCGCCCGGACGCTGGCCGGTGACGCTCATCAGCCCGCCGGCGGCCTGCACGAGGAGGTCGAAGCCGGGCAGCGCGGCGCCCTCCCCCGATCCGAAGCCGGTGATCGAGCAGTAGACGATCCGCGGGTTGAGCTCCCGCACCGCCTCGTAGCCGAAGCCGAGCCGATCCATCGTGCCGGCGCGGAAGTTCTCGATGACGACATCGGCGTCGCTCAGCAGCGCCCGCACCGCCGCGGCGCCCTCGTCGGTGGTCAGATCGACCGGGAGGCTCTCCTTGTTGCGGTTGACGGACGCGAAGTACGTCGATGTGCCCGTCGCGTCTACCGGCGGCAGCCACTCGCGGGTCTCATCCCCTGTGCCCGGGCGCTCGATCTTGATCACCCGCGCCCCGTGGTCGCCCAGCAGCATGGTGGCGTACGGTCCGGCGAGGACGCGGGAGAAGTCGACGACGGTGAGCCCGGTGAGAGCTCCGGCAGGACTCGACTCGCCGTCCACACATCTCCTTCGTCGGCCGTGCGTGCTCCATCGATCCTAGGGAGCAACGAGAACGGGAGCCGCCCCGAGGGGCGACTCCCGTTCGGGAAGGCGGAAAGCGTCAGGCACCGACCTTGAACCGGGCGAAACCCGTCACGGTCAGACCGGCGTCGGCGAGGACCTTGCCGACGGTCAGCTTGTTGTCACGCGCGTAGTCCTGCTCGAGCAGCACGACCTGCTTGAAGAACGCACCGACGCGACCCTCGATGATCTTCGGCAGGGCGGCCTCCGGCTTGCCCTCGTTGCGGCTGATCTCCTCGACGATGCGGCGCTCGTTCTCGACGTCGGCCGCCGGGACCTCGTCCTTGGCGAGGTAGGCGGGCGCAGCGAAGGAGATGTGCTGGGCGACGCTGCGCGCGGTCGCCGCGTCGTCACCGGTGTAGGCGACGACGACGCCGACCTGCGGGGGCAGGTCCTGGTTGGTCTTGTGAAGGTAGACCGCGAACTTCTCCCCGGGAACACGGGCGACGCGGCGCAGTTCGACCTTCTCGCCGATGATCGCGGCGTCATCGGAGATCACGTCGGCGACGGTCTTGCCGTCGAGGGTCGCCGCGAGGGCGGCCTCGATCGTGTCGGCGCCCGAGGCGGCGACGGCCTGGAGGACCTTGTCGCCGAGCGCGATGAAGCGCTCGTTCTTCGCCACGAAGTCGGTCTCGCAGGCGAGCTCGATCAGGGTCACGCCGCCAGCGCTCTCCTGGGCGGCGACGAGGCCTTCGCTCGTCGAGCGATCGGCCCGCTTCGCGTTGCCCTTCGCACCCTTGAGGCGGAGGATCTCGACCGCCTTCTCGATGTCGCCGTCGGCTTCGACCAGGGCATTCTTGGTGTCGACCATCCCGGTGCCGAGACGCTCACGAAGCGTCTTCACGTCCTGCAGGCTCACGTTGGCCATGCTTACTCCTTCTGCTGCTGCTTGCTGCTGATGTGCGCGAGAGCGGCGAGGACCCGTGCTGGATCCCCACCGCCCTGGCACTACTGGTTCGTCTACTCCGCGGACGCGGTCTCGGCCTTCTCGGCCTTGGCTGCGGACGGGGTGCGCTTGGTGGCCGGCTTCTTCTCGGCCGGGGTGGCCTCGGCCTCGATCTTGGCCTCGACCTGCTCCTGCGTCTCGGGCGCGTGCTCCGCGACGACCGTCTCGTCCGCCTGCGCGGTGAGGTCGGCGTCCGCCTGGGCGTCCGCGTCGTTCTCGTACGCGGGCGCGTCACCGGCGGGCTCCTCGGTGGGGCTCTCCGCGGCGGCGGGTGCCTCGGCGGCAGGCGCCTCGGTCGCAGGCGCCTCGGTCGCGTCGACGGCGGGTGCCTCGACGGCGGACTCCTCGGTCGCGGCCTCCGCGGCCGGAGCGGCGTCGGCCTGGCCGGCCTCGAGGAGCTCGCGCTCCCATTCCGCCAGCGGCTCCGTCGGCTCGCCCTCGGACGGCTTCTGGTGGCGCTGGATCAGGCCCTCGGCGGCGGCGTCGGCGATGATGCGCGTGAGCAGCGCGACCGAGCGGATCGCGTCGTCGTTGCCCGGGATCGGGTAGGCGAGCTCGTCGGGGTCGGCGTTGGTGTCGAGGATGCCGATCACCGGGATGCCCAGCTTCTTCGCCTCATCGACGGCGAGGTGCTCGCGCTTGCTGTCGATGACCCAGATCGCGGACGGGGTCTTCGACAGGTTGCGGATGCCGCCCAGCGTCTTCTCGAGCTTGTCCCGCTCGCGGCGCTGGATGAGCAGCTCCTTCTTGGTGTAGCCGCGCGTCGTGTCGTCGAAGTCGACGAGGTCGAGCTCCTTCAGGCGGTTGAGGCGCTTGTGCACGGTCTGGAAGTTGGTGAGGAGCCCACCGAGCCAGCGCTGGTTCACGTAGGGCTGGCCCACGCGCTTCGCCTGCTCGGCGATGGCCTCCTGGGCCTGCTTCTTCGTGCCGACGAAGAGGATGGTGCCGCCGTGGGCGACGGTCTCCTTGACGAAGTCGTACGCCTTGTCGATGTAGGCGAGCGACTGCTGCAGGTCGATGATGTGGATGCCACTGCGCTCGGTGAGGATGAAGCGCTTGACTTTCGGGTTCCAGCGGCGGGTCTGGTGCCCGAAGTGGACGCCGCTGTCGAGCAGCTGGCGGATGGTGACGACGGCCACGGCCGTTCTCCTGTTCCCGGGCCCGCGCACGCGTGCGACGGAACACCGATTCGGTTCGTTCCACAACCGGACGGCCGCGGATCCTGGTGCCCGGCGCGCAGCCGCCCCGACGAACGGGGACCGGTGGCAGCGGAGGCCTGGGTGGGCACGCGAAGTCACCCCGACGAGCGGAGCGCATCGATAACTCTACCAGGAGCGGTCGCCGCGAAGGGCCAGCGGAGATCAGGCGCGAAGGGCGAGCGCGAACGGGAGGACGGCCGGCGCCCCCGCCAGCCGCAGCGCGCGGGAGGCGACCGTGAGCGTCCACCGGGAGTCGGCGATGTCGTCGATCAGCAGCACCGGGCCCCGGGGCGCCGACCCGACCGCCGCGATATCGGCCGCCCTCTCGACCAGCCCGATCGGCTCCACCAGCCCATCCCACACCGCGGCGAGGCGGTACGCGCTGTTGCCGCCCGACCCGCCGGACGGACCGGATCCGGCGTACTCCAGGGATCCGAGGTACCGGAGCCTGCCGGCGTCGGCGATGCCGCGGGCGACCGATCCGATCAGGAGCGGTCGCGACCGGGACGGCATCGACACCACCGTCGCCGGCCGCTGCTCCCACGGCCACTCGGCGAGCACCCGGATGCACGCGGCGATGAGCTCGGAAGAGGCGGGCGCATCCGGCGCGCTCGCGGCCAGCAGCTCCCGGCACCAGCGCCCCGCGGCGGTGATGTCGGTGAGCCGTGCGAGGGCGCGCCCCTCGAGCATGCGCTCGGCCGGGGGGATGTTCCCTTTGACCGGGACGCCGAGACGCTCGGCTCCCGTCGGCCACTGTGCGCGAGGTTCGATCGGAACTCCGACGCGTTCCAGCGTCGACGACGCGCGCGCCTCGGCGGCGGTCGACGCCCCGGTGGGGAACCATGCGCCCACGCAGTTGTCGCAGCGACCACATGGCGTCGCCGTCGCATCGTCGAGGAAGCGCTGCAGGTACGCCATGCGGCAGTCGGTCGTCCGCTCGTAGTCGAGCATGTGCTGCTGTTCGGCGACCCGCTCCGCGGCGATGCGCCGGTAGCGGTCCGCGTCGTAGGTCCATGTCCGTCCCGTGCTGGTCCAGCCGCCGCGGGCGCGCTGCACGGCACCGTCAACGTCGAGCACCTTCAGCAGCAGTTCGAGGCGCGTGCGGCGGATGTTCACGCGCGCTTCGAGCGCGGGGGTCGAGAGCGGGGCGCCGTTCTCCCGCGCTAGCTCGTCGAGCACCGCACTCGCGAGCTCCTGCGAGGGCATCGACGCCGTGGCGAAATAGGACCAGATCGCCTGGTCCTCCGGGCCGGGGAGGAGGAGCACGTCCGCGTTGTCGGTTGCGCGACCGGCGCGGCCGACCTGCTGGTAGTAGGCGACCGGGGAGCTGGGCGCGCCGAGGTGCAGCACGAAGCCGAGGTCCGGCTTGTCGAAGCCCATACCGAGTGCACTCGTTGCGACGAGGGCCTTCAGCCCGTTGTTCTTGAGCGCCGCTTCGGATGCCGCACGCTCGCCGGGATCGGTCTGGCCGGTGTAGGCGCGGACGTCGTGGCCGGCCTCCCGAAGCAGACGGGCGGTGTCCTCGGCCGCGGAAACGGTGAGGGTGTAGATGATGCCGGAACCGGGAAGGTCGTTCAGGTGGGTCAGCACCCACGCCAGTCGCGCGGCGGCATCGGGAAGGGCAAGCACCCCGAGCCGAAGGGATGCGCGGGCCAGCGGGCCTCGGATGGTGCGGACCGGATGCCCGGCGGCGTCCGCCGCCGGGTGCGCAGGAGGGGACAGCTGCTCAGCGACGTCCGTCACGACCCGCGAGTTCGCCGTCGCGGTCGTCGCCAGCACGGGGACGCCGTCCGGCATGACCGCGATGAGTTCGCGCAGGCGGCGGTAGTCCGGGCGGAAGTCGTGGCCCCAGTCCGAGATGCAATGTGCCTCGTCGACGACCAGCATGCCGATGTTCCGCACCAGGGCGGGCAGCTGCTCTTCGCGGAACGTCGGGTTGTTGAGCCGTTCCGGCGAGACGAGCAGCACGTCCACCCGGTCACCCTCGAGTGCTGCGCGCACCGCCGCCCATTCGTGCGGGTTGGTGGAGTTGATGGCGACCGCACGCACGCCGGCGCGGGCCGCCGCCGCGATCTGATCGCGCATGAGCGCCAGCAGCGGCGAGACGAGGACGGTGGGCCCGGCGCCGCGTCTGCGCAGCAGCAGGGTCGCAACGAAGTAGACCGCGGACTTGCCCCAGCCGGTGCGCTGCACCACGAGCGCCCGCTGTCGGTCGTCGACCAGCGCCGAGATCGCCTCGAACTGCCCCTCGTGGAAGTCGACGTCGTCGCGACCGACGAGCGTGCGGAGTATTCCGCGGGCCTCGGAGCGGGTATCCGTCACGCCCCCAGCCTGTCACGCGCGACCGACGCAGCGCTCCGACGGCCGATAGGCCCGGTCCGCGGGCCCGCAACTCGACGGGTCAGGTCTGCTTGGCTCGCCCGAACACGAGCCCGCCGACATCCTCGAGCTTGACCCCCTTCGTCTCCGGCACGAAGAAGAAGACGAAGGCGAGCGACAGGACGGCGAAGACGGCGTACAGCCCGTAGGTGAAGGTGAGCGAGAAGTCGGACAAGACGGGGAAGGTGAGCGTGACGGCGAAGTTCGCCAGCCACTGCGCGGCCGCGGCGACGCCGAGCGCCGTCGCCCGGATCCGGTTGGGGAAGATCTCGCCGAGCAGCACCCAGACGAGCGGTCCCCACGTTGCGCCGAAGGAGACGACGAACAAGTTGGCGGCAACGAGCGCGATGAGTCCCCACGGCTCGGGAAGGGTCAGCTTCTCGTCCTGCAGCTGCGCCTGGCTGAAGGCCAGCGCCATCGCGGCGAGCGAGATCGCCATGCCCGCGGATCCGGCGAGCAGCATCGGCCGGCGGCCCACCTTGTCGACGAAGCCGATGGCGACGAAGGTGACGGCGACGTTCACGATCGAGGTGATGACCGAGATCAGGAAGGCGTCCTCGAAGCCGACGGCGCTCCAGAGCGTGGTCGAGTAGTAGAAGATCACGTTGATGCCGACGGCCTGCTGGAAGATGCTCAGCGCCAGGCCGGTCCAGACGACCGGCTGGAGCCCCAGGGCGGATCCGCGCAGCGACGACTTGCGCTGGTTCTCCTCGTCCTCGCGGATGTTGTCGCGGATGCTGCGGACCTCGTCCTCGATCTCGCCTTCCGGCTGGATCGTGGCGAGCACCTCGCGGGCTTCGTCCTCCTTGTCCTTCGCGAGCAGGTAGCGGGGCGACTCGGGGAGCCGCCAGGCCAGGTAGCCGTAGACGACGGAGGGCACCACGCCGACGAGGAACATCCAGCGCCAGGCCTCGACACCGAGGAGCGAGCGGAGGGGGTCGGGGTCGCCGATGCCGGCGAGCAGCGCGTCGGAGAGCAGTGCGGCGAAGATGCCGAGGGTGATCGCCAGCTGCTGCAGAGAGGCCAGCCGCCCGCGGATCGCCGCCGGCACGATCTCCGCGATGTAGGTGGGCGCGATCACCGAGGCGACGCCGATGCCCAGACCGCCGACGAGGCGCCAGAACATGAAGTCCCAGACCCCGAACGCGAAGCCGGCGCCGAGCGAGCTGACGAGGAAGAGGACGGCGCCGATCAGCATGACCGCACGTCGGCCGAACCGGTCGGCCAGCCCGCCGGCGAGGTAGGCGCCGATCGCGCAGCCGATGAGGGCGATGGCGACCGCGAAGCCCTGCAGGAAGCCCTGGATGTCGAACTGTTGCTCGATCGCGTCGACCGCGCCGTTGATGACCGAGGAGTCGAAGCCGAACAGGAAGCCGCCGACCGCCGCCGCGATGGCGAGGGCGGTGACCCGGCGCCGGAGCTTGCCGTCGATCCGGGTCTGGGACTCACTTTTCGTCGTCATGGTGTCCTCCGGCGATGATCCTGGCACCGGCCGTCTTCCGGTTGGCGGCCCTTGCGCCCCTCCCCGGGTGCGCGATAAGTGAGTTTGTCCTCACCTTGTCCACCTCCGCGATTCCGGTCGGCGGACTGCGGCCATCCTCGGGGCATGCCCGTTCCACCTCGACGACTGATGGCCGCACTCGTCGTGTGGACGGCGGGCGTGGCCCTCCTCGCCGGTGCGGCGGCTGCCGCTTCTCCGCGGTGGGACTGGCCGGCGCGCGGTTCGCTCGGCGAGCCGTACCGGGCGCCGCCCACGCCGTATGCGGCGGGACACCGCGGCATCGACATCGCCGTGGCGGCGGGCACGGCGGTGCTCGCGCCCGCCGACGGAGTGGTGTCCTTCGCCGGGCCGGTGGGTGGGCGGCCGGTGCTTGCCCTCTCGCACGACGACGGGATCCTCTCCAGCTTCGACCCGGTCGAGGCGACGGTTCGCACCGGCGAACGGGTGCTGCGCGGTCAGCCGGTCGCCGTCGTCGCGGTCTCCGCCGGTCATTGCGGGGCCGACTGCCTGCACCTCGGCGCCCGCAGCGACGGGCGCTACCTCTCGCCGCTCGCCCTCCTCGGCGGCGTGCCGCGAGCGGTGCTGCTGCCGCTCGACGATCAGGCGCGCGGGTGAGCCTGCTCGTAGGCGCGCTTCAGCCGCTCGGTGGAGACGTGCGTGTAGATCTGCGTGGTGCCGAGGCTGGCGTGGCCGAGCATCTCCTGCACCGCCCGCAGGTCCGCTCCCCCGTCGAGGAGATGCGTCGCGGCGGTATGGCGCAGGGTGTGCGGACCCGAAGGGCCGGAACCGGGGATGCCTTCGAGCAGCCGTGCGACCAGCCGGTAGACGGAGCGACTGCCGAGCCGTCCGCCGCGGTCGCCGAGGAACAGGGCGGGCGTCGACGTCGCGGCCAGTCGCGGCCGGCCCTCCGCGGTGTACCGGTCGAGTGCACGGGCGGCTGGCACACCGAACGGCACCACACGCTGCCGGTCGCCCTTTCCGGTGACGCGCACGGTCAGCCGCTCCCGGTCGACGTCGTCCACGTCGAGGCCGCACAGCTCGGACACGCGCAGCGCGGAGGCGTACAGGAGCTCGAGGATCACCAGGTCGCGCAGCGGTCCGGGCGCTCCGTCGGCCGCGCGCTCCTCGAGCTCACCGATCAGCTGCTCGACTCCCCCGGCGGTCAGCACGCGCGGCAGGGTGCTGTGCGCCTTCGGCGCGCGCAGGCGCAGCGACGGGTCGATCGGCAGCTCGCCCTGCCGGGCCAGCCAGCCGCAGAAGGCGCGGATCGAGGAGGTGCGCCGAGCCAGGCTGGCTCGGGCGAGGCCCCGTTCGGAAGACTGCCACAGCCAGTCGCGGAGCAGGTCCAGCGCAAGCGAGCCGACGTCGGGCAGGCCGCGGCGGCGTGCGAAGCCCTCCAGGTCGGCGAGGTCGGCGGCGTAGCCGCGCACGGTGTGCTCGGAGAGCCCCCGCTCGATGCGCAGATGCGCGGCGAAGGCCTCGGCTGCTGCTGCGATCTCCACCGCCTCAGAGTGCACCTCGAACGGCGCGGTGCCGCGGACCCACTCCGGCGTCAGTCGGGAAGGAGGTCGTCGAAGGTCCCGTCGGGCAGCTGCACCACGGCGGGCGGCGCGTCGATGCCGACCAGCATGGTGACCACCTGCCCCGGGTACACCGCGACGAGCGAGATCGCCTGGCCGCCGTCGAGACCCGTGAGCCCGAGATGAGGCGCATCGACCCGCACCGTGTAGCTGGTGGCCGGTACAACGGACAGCTGCCGGCCGGCGAACACCGTCTGGAGCGGGTAGTGGAAGTGACCGGACAGCAGCAGCCGCACGTCGGTGCCCTCGAGCGCCGCGGCGAGCGCCGCCGGGTTGCGCAGCTGGAAGGGCTCGAGCACCCGGACCGGGGTGGGCGCGGGCGGGTGGTGCAGGGCGAGCAGCGTGCCGTTCGGCGCCGGCTCGGCCAGCACTCCGGCGAGCCACTCGAGCTGGCTCAGCTCCACGAAGCCGTGGCCAGCGCCGGGCACCGAGGTGTCGAGCGCCACGATGCGCAGCCCGTTCACCTCGACGACGGAGTCGTGCGGCTCGTCCGTCGGGGCGAGGCCGAACAGCGCCTGCCGCATCGGACCGCGGACGTCATGGTTGCCGGCCACCCAGACCACCGGGCAGCCGAGGCGCTCGGCCACTGGCTCCACCAGCTCGCGCACCCGCTCGTAGGCGTCGAGCTCACCCGCGTCGGCGATGTCGCCGGTGTGGACGATCGCGTCGATCGCGAACTGCGACGCCTCCAGCCGTTCGAGCGCGCGCCGGAGATTGCCGACCGTGTCCACGACGCCGTGCATGGGCGCGCCACCCGCGAGGAAGTGGGTGTCGCTCAGATGGGCGACGACGTGGCTGGGTTCCTGGCGCTGCGGCACGGGTCCACGCTAGCGACCTCCCCCGACGCTTTAGACTCCCCCGCATGCCCTCGCTCCTCGCCGCCTGCGTCGTGCACCAGATCCGCCCCGACTCCGGCACCGAGGGCGCCACCGCCATCGACAAGCGCCCCGTGGACGGGCCCGTCCGGGTCGGCAAGTACGGCCTGCGCGCCGATGTGCAGGTGAGCCGGAAGTGGCACGGCGGCCTCGATCAGGCCGTCTACGCCTACTCGCAGGAGGACGCCGACTACTGGTCCGCGCAGCTGGGCCGCGTGCTCCACCCCGGCTGGTTCGGCGAGAACCTTCGGATCGAGGGGTTGCCGACCACTGGCGCCCGCGTCGGCGACCGCTGGCAGGTGGGCGACCGGGTGCTGCTCGAGGTGACGAGCCCGCGCACGCCGTGCGGCACCTTCGCGCGTTGGGTGGGCGGCGCGGACGCCAGAGGCTGGGTGAAGCGGTTCGCGGCGGAGGAGCGGCTCGGCGCCTACTTCCGGGTGATCCGCACCGGTTCGATCCAGGCGGGCGACCCGATCACGCTGATCGCGACCGACGAGACAGCGCCGACCCTGCACGACCTGTACCACCGGGAGGGCGTCACGGCCGTCCGCGCCACCGACTAGGCCGGCTTCGGCCCGAGGATCGCCGCCGGCGAAGGCTCCCGCTCCGCCGGAATGGCGCTTCTGCGCGGCCGCTGGGGCGCGGTTGGCGACCGGTGGCGCGGCCGGGACGCCGGCCGTGGGTCCGCGCATCCCGCATTTCCGGAATAGCTGCGTGTTCCCGTGCATTGGCTCCTTTTGGTACCCCCTAGGGGTATAACCGAGGAATGCGAGGAGAGCCAGTGGACAGGCACGAGACGACGCACGGCGACATCCGGGCGGCGGAGCTGTCGGGCACGGACGGCCACGCCGCACACGCCGACCACGATCAGGACGGTCACAGCCACGGCGGCCATGACCACGCCGGCCACGACGACCACGCGGTGCTCTTCCGCAACCGCTTCTGGGTGAGCCTCGTCCTCGCCGTCCCGGTCGTGCTGTTCAGCATGATGTTCGCCGACATCGTCGGCTACGCCCGCCCGGAGTTCCCGGGCGCCGAATGGATCTCGCCGATCCTCGGCACCGTCCTGTTCCTCTACGGCGGCTGGCCGTTCCTCACCGGGCTGCTCGCCGAGGTGCACGCCAAGCAGCCCGGGATGATGACACTCATCGGGATGGCCATCACGGTGGCGTTCGTGGCGAGCTGGGCCACGTCACTCGGCCTCGGCGGGTTCGATCTCGACTTCTGGTGGGAGCTCGCCCTCCTCATCGTGATCATGCTGCTCGGTCACTGGATCGAGATGCGCGCGCTCGGCGCCGCCTCCGGTGCGCTCGACGCGCTGGCCGCGCTGCTGCCCGACTCGGCGGTTCGGGTGCGCGGCGAGGAGCTCACCGAGGTTCCGCTCGGCGACCTCGCCGAGGGGGACGTGGTCCTCGTCCGGCCGGGTGCCCGCGTGCCGGCGGACGGCACCGTCATCGACGGGACCGCGGAACTCGACGAGTCGATGATCACCGGGGAGTCCCGCACCGTGGCCCGGGGCGTGGGCGAGACCGTGGTCGCGGGCACCGTCGCGACCGACAGCGCCCTTCGCGTCCGAGTGGACGCGGTCGGCGAGGCGACCGCCCTGGCCGGGATCCAGCGGCTCGTGGCCGAGGCGCAGCGCTCCAGCTCCCGCGCGCAGGCCCTCGCCGACCGCGCCGCCGCGCTCCTGTTCTACTTCGCCGCCATTGCGGGCGTCCTCACCTTCCTCGTGTGGCTGGCGCTCGGCAGCCCTGCGGATGCGATCGAGCGGACCGTGACGGTGCTGGTGATCGCCTGCCCGCACGCGCTCGGCCTCGCCATCCCGCTCGTGATCGCGATCTCCACCGAACGTGCCGCCCGGGCCGGCGTCCTCGTCCGCAGCCGGCTGGCGCTCGAGCGGATGCGCACCGTCGACACCGTGCTGTTCGACAAGACCGGCACGCTGACCCGCGGCGAGCCCGTGGTGACCGATGTCGCGGTCGCGTCCGGGACGGACCGTGCGGAGGCGCTCGCCCTTGCGGCGGCCCTCGAGCGCTCCAGTGAGCACCCGCTCGCCCGCGCGATCGTGCGCGCCGCCGACGGGGGCACCGCCGTGCCGGCGGCCTCCGAGTTCCGTTCGATGCCCGGCACGGGGGTGCAGGCGATCGTGGGCGGGGAGCGCGTCCGCATCGGCGGTCCTGCACTGCTGCGCGAGTCCCGGCTGACCGTCCCGGACTCGATCGCCGCCGCGACCGCCGCGTGGGTCGCCGACGGCGCCGCTGTGCTGCACCTGCTCCGCGGAGACAGCGTCCTCGCGGCGTTCGGTCTGCGCGACGAGGTGCGCGCAGAGTCGCGGGAAGTGGTCGACGCGCTGCACCGACGCGGCATCCGGGTCGCCATGATCACCGGCGACGCCCATCAGGTGGCGGAGTCGGTCGGCCGCGAACTCGGCATCGACGAGGTGTTCGCCGAGGTCCGTCCGGAGGACAAGGACGCGAAGGTGAGCGAGCTGAAGGCGCGCGGCGCGCGGGTCGCCATGGTCGGCGACGGCGTCAACGACGCTCCGGCGCTCGCGCGCGCCGACATCGGCATCGCGATCGGCGCGGGCACGGACGTGGCGGTCGAGTCGGCGGGCATCGTGCTGGCCGGCAACGATCCGCGCGCAGTGCTCACCGCCATCGAGCTGTCGCGCACCGGCTACCGGAAGATGGTGCAGAACCTCGTGTGGGCGGCCGGCTACAACGTGCTGTCGGTGCCGCTCGCCGCCGGTGTGCTCGCCGGCGTGGGCTTCGTGCTGTCCCCCGCGGCGGGCGCCGTGCTGATGTCGCTCTCGACGATCGTGGTCGCGCTCAATGCGCAGCTGCTGCGCCGCGTGCGGCTCGCGCCCGCCGAGCTCGCCCGGCGCTGAAGCCGCCGTCACGGGCCTGCCGGCGCGGAGCGGGATCCCAGAAACGGGTGTCACGGTACGGGCATGACGGAGTTCAGCAAGGGCGACACGGTCTCCTGGAAGTCGCACGGCGGCGAAGCGGTCGGCAAGGTGGAGAAGAAGATCACCGAGGACACGGAGGCGGGCGGGCGCACCGTGCGCGCGTCGAAGGATGACCCGCAGTACCTCGTGAAGAGCGACAAGAGCGGCGGCGAGGCCGTCCACAAGCCGGACGCCCTGACCGAGGAGTAGGAGCCGCGACCCGTCCTACAGGACGACGGTCGCCGCGATCTTGAGGATCCCCGCCTCGACCACGAACGTGTATGCGGTGCGCTCCACGTCGGTGCCCGACGCCCGGACGTACGCGATCGTCGCCTCCACCGTGCCGGGGCCGGTGGCCACCACGTCGGTCACCTCGACCCGCTGCACCTCCGACCAGAACGAGTCGTAGGCCCCGCGGCCGAACGCGTGATTCTGCTGATACTCGGAGGTCATCCGCGGCCAGGCGGCGTCGCGATTCCCCGGCAGCAGCGCGTAGTAGTCCGTCACCGCCGCCACCAGCTGAGCCGGGTCGTCGGCCGACGGGGCGGGAGGCGCGGGAGGCGCCGGCGGCGCGGGCTCCTGGGTCGGCTCCGGCTCGGGCTCCGGGTCGACGGCGGGCGGCGGGGTGCTTTCGGCGGGCGGCGGGGTCGTGCGGGGAGTGGTCGACGGCGAGGAGGAGTTCTGCGGGTCGGCGATGGTGCCGTCGTCGCGCTGGTTGAGCGCGAAAACGCTGCCGAGGACGACTACCAGGAGCACCGCCGCGGCGATGAGGATCGCGATGGGGCGGCGCCGGTGCCTCCCCTCCGGACCGCCATCATCGGGTCGCCCGGCGTTCCGGGTCCGGTTCGGCCCGACCGAGGTCGCGGGGACCGGCGGCCCTGCGACCGCGGCGCCCACGGTCTCTGCAGCTGGCGCATCTGCCGCAGCAGGCATCGCGGCAGCAGCCGGGACGGTAGCTGCAGCGACGACGGCCGCGCCTGGCCCGGGCGGCACGGCGACGGGATCGCGGTCGGCGAACAGCTCCGCCAGTGGATCGTCGTCGGCGGCCGGCTCCTGCTCGCCCTGAATCTCGGGGTCGAGCGCCGCGCCAGGGCCCGAATCCACCGCGGGTTCCGGCTCCGGCTCCGGCTGAAGTTCCGGCTCCTCGGGTGCGGGCTCCGGCTGAAGCTCCGGCTCCGGCTGAAGTTCCGGCTCCTCGGGCTCCGGCTCCGGGCCCGGCTGAAGTTGCGGCTGGTCGGGCTCGGGCGTCGGCTCCCCCTCCAGCCGCTGCGCATCCGTCGCGTCCGGCACGGGCGCCGTGACTGTCGCGGCCGGCTCCGGCTCGTCCGGCGGCATCTCGCTCTCCGAGCCGTGCGGTCCGTCGGCGAACGCCGTCACCGCCGCACCGGCCGCGGGCGGCCACAGTGCGCCGGCCTCGTCGGCGGGCAGCACCTTCGTGGCGTCCGGCAGGGCGGCGTCGAGGGCGGGCAGCGGCACGACCGGCGCAGAGGGCGTGGGCAGCGGCGTGGTGGGCGGGTCGAGGGCGGTGGCGGGCAGCGCCGCGAGCCGGGCCGCAGCCTCCTTCATCGTGGGCCGGTCCTTGGGGTCGGCGGCGAGCAGCTCGAGCACCAGTTCCACGAGTGGGCCGCGGGTGCTGGGCGGGTCGAACTCTCCGCGCGCCACGCGGTGCAGCACCGCGATGGAGTTCTCGCCGCTACCGAACGGCGGCTCGCCTTCGAGCGCTGCGTAGAGGGTGGAGCCGAGGGAGAACACGTCCGACGCCGACGTCGACTTCCCGCCGCGCGCCACCTCCGGCGCCAGGTACGCGGGGGTGCCGTGCACGAACCCCGCCGAGGTGAGGGTGGAGTCGCCGGCCGCCCGGGAGATGCCGAAATCGCTAATGAGGGCGCGGCCATCCTCGTCGGCGATGAGGATGTTGCCCGGTTTGACGTCTCGGTGCACGATGCGCAGCTTGTGGGCAGCGGCGAGCGCGGAGGCCACCTCCGCGCCGACGCGGGCGACTTCCTCAGGTTCGAGCCGGCCGCGGTCGCGGAGGATCGACGAGAGCGGCGTGGACGGCACGTACTGCAGGATCAGGCACGGCTGACCGTCGGAGACGACCGCGTCGAACACCGGCACGGCGTTCGGGTGGTGCAGCCGGGCGGCGATCCGCGCTTCCCGCATGGCGCGGTCACGGGCGAGTTTCGCCTCGTCCTCATCGATGCCCATCTGCGTGCGGAGCAGCTTGATGGCGACGGCCCGTTCGAGCAGCTCGTCGCGGGCCTCCCACACAACGCCCATGCCGCCAGCGGCGATGAGGCGCACCAGGCGGTAGCGGTCGGCGAGGAGGTCGTCTGAGCCGCTCACCGTCCTCCTCCGCGCCTGGGGCCCACCGCACGATCCTAGGTCGGCCCCAGCCGCACGATCTCGGGGTTGCGGGCCGGCTCCCGGCACCCCAGCCGCACCTGCGGGCCCCTTACCCGCGCGCCCACCCCGCGGGCGTCTCCCGGACGAGGCCCTCCAGTTCGAGCAGTCCGAGCGCCCCGCGGACGGCGGCGACCGACAGACCGCTGCGCCGGGCGACCTCCTCCGCGGGCACCGCGCGAGACGACAGCGCATCGAAGACGCGCATGCGCTCGGCGTCCCGGGCGCCGAAGCTGATCGCCCTTGGCATGTCGAGCGGCCCGATCACCAGCTCCGCCATCTCCTCCGGTGTGGTCACGCACACGGCGTCGAACTCGCGGAGCAGCCGGTGGCAGCCCGCCGACATCGCGGAGGTGACGGGGCCGGGCACCGCACCGAGGGGCCGCCCCAGGGTGGCGGCGTGGCCGGCCGTGTTCAGGGACCCGGACCGGGTGCCCGCCTCGACCACGACGGTCGCGGAGCTGGCCGCGGCGATGAGCCGGTTCCGCTGCAGGAATCTCCAACGTGTGGGTTGCGACCCGCAGGGCAGCTCGCTGACGATCACGCCGTGCTCGGCGATCCGGCGCAGCAGGGTGTCGTGGCCGCTCGGGTAGAACCGGTCCACCCCGCCGGCGAGGAACGCCATGGTGGGCGCTCCCCCCGCGAGCGCCGCCCGGTGCGCCATGCCGTCGATGCCATAGGCGGCGCCAGACACGATGGCGAAGCCGCGATCGCCGAGGCCCGCCGCCGCCTCCGCCGCGATGTGTTCGCCGTAGCCGGACGCGGCCCGGGCCCCGACGATCGCAATGGGTAGCGGGTGCGCCAGCAGTCCGATGTTCCCGCGGCACCAGAGCGCAGCCGGACCATGGTCGCCGAGGTCATCGACGCCGATCGGCCACTCCGCATCGCCGGGGATGACCAGCGACGCGCCGACGAAGCGCGCGGAGCGGAGACTCTGCAGCGCCAGATCGCCCCTCACCCGAGGCCGCCACCGCGCCAGCGCGTCGGCGATCACCGAGCCCGGCACCGACTCCCCCAGCCCGTCCTCGATCGCCCGCCGCACCCGGTCGACATCGTCCCGCTCGGCGAGCTCGAGCGCCTCGACAGGGCCCGCGGCGGCGATCAGGCGGCCCGCGATGCTGTCGCCGGTCTCCGCGATGCCGCTCCAGGCGGCGCGGGCGAAGACGGTCTCCACGTCGTCGTCGGCGTCCGATCGCACGGGCGCGGTGCAGTCGCGGAGGGTGCGCGGGTCGAGTCCGAGAATCACGGGGCCGTCCTTCGCAGGAGCAGGGCACGTCCGACCTGGTCGGCGCCGGGACGATCGACACCGTCGAGGTCCGCGAGGGTCCACGCGATGCGGAGCACGCGATCGTAGCCACGCATGGAGAGCACCCCTCGCTCCAGGGCGATGTCGATGGGCGCGAGCACGGCGCGGTCCAGTCGCCAGCCGGCACTGCGCAGCACCGTCCCGGACACCTCGGCGTTGGTCCGCCAGCCCGTGCCCGCCAGGCGGCCGGCCGACCGGGCACGGGCCGCCTCCACCCGGGCCCGGGCGTCCGCCGATGTGACGGGACGGCGTTCATCGGCGAGGCGCAGCTGCGCTGCGGTGACCCGCTGCACCCGCACACGGATGTCGATCCGGTCGAAGAGCGGCCCCCGCAGCTTGTCCTGGTACTTCCGCCGCAGCCCGCCGGCGCAGCGGCACTCGCGGTCACGGGAGCCGAACTCGCCGCACGGGCACGGGTTGGCGGCGAGCACCAACTGGAACCGGGCCGGGAAGGTGGCGCTGCCCGCCGCACGGTCGATGGTGATGCGCCCGCTCTCGAGCGGCTGCCGCAGCGTCTGCAGCGCGTCGTGCGAGAACTCGGGCGCCTCGTCGAGGAAGAGCACGCCGCGGGTGGCGCGGGCGGCTGCGCCGGGGCGCAGCACGGTGCTGCCGCCACCGACGATCGCGGCGGGCGTCGCCGTGTGGTGGGGGCTCTCGAACGGTGGGCGGGTGTCGAGGGTAGCGCCGACGGGGATGCCGGCAAGGGAGCGCACCGACGCCACCTCGAGCGCCGCCGCCTCATCGAGCGGTGGCAGCAGGTCGGGCAGCCGGGACGCGAGCATCGTCTTGCCGGCGCCTGGCGGCCCGACCATGAGCAGGTGGTGACCGCCCGCGGCCGCGGTGATCAGCGCCTCGATGGTGTCGTCGTTCCCCACCACGTCGGACAGGTCGCCGATCTCACGTGCGTGGACCGCCGCGGGCGGCGACGGCAGCGGATCGACCGGCACCCGGTCCACCTCCGCGCCGTGCCAGATCGCCGCATCGCGGAGACTCGCGATACCGACGACGCGGACGTCCCGCACCAGCTCCGCCTCGGGCCGATTGGCTTCGGGCACGAGGACCGTCTCGACGCCGACACTGGCGGCGGCGAGGACGGCGGGCAGCACCCCGCGCTGCGGCCGCACCCGACCGTCGAGGGCGAGCTCGCCGACGTGCGCCACCTTCCCGGGCGGATCCGCCGGCAGCTGCCCGGACGTGCCGAGTGCGGCGATGGCGATGGCCAGGTCGAAACCGGACCCCTGCTTGCGCAGATCGGCCGGCGACAGGTTGACGGTGAGTTTGCGGGTGGGCCACTCGAAGCCCGAGTTCGACACGGCGGCCCGCACCCGCTGCTCGGCCTCTCGCAACGCGGAGTCGGGCAGTCCGATCAGCTTGAAGCCGGGCTTCTGGTTCGACAGCTCCGCCTCCACCTCGACGACCGACCCGGCGAGCCCCTGCAGCGCGACCGAGCGCGCGCGTCCGACCGGCATCAGCGCACGTCCTCGAACACCTCGACGACGGGCGACCCGACGCGCGGCACAACGATGGCGACCACGTCCACCCGGATGTCCCCGTGCCGCCCCGGATGCTCCCGGCACCAGATCCGCGCCAGCCGGTAGAGGCGGCCGAGCTTGGCCTCGGTGATGGCCTCGAAGGGGTGCCCGTAGGCGAGGCTCGACCGGGTTTTCACCTCGACGAAGACGGTCCCGCGCCCGCGGCGGGCGACCAGGTCGATCTCGCCCTGTGAGCACCGCCAGTTCCGGTCGACGATCCGGTATCCCCGTGCCGTCAGGTAGCCGGCCGCCAGCTCCTCGCCGCGCCGGCCCAGGTCGTCCTTCGCCGCCATCACGCCTCCTTGAGGGAAGGCTCCCCGATGGGCGAGGGCTCGGCCGGCGCGCTGGGCGGACCGGTGGATGCGACGCCCGTCCGCCGGCTGGGGAGGACGGGCTCGTTGTAGTTCCTCGGAACGTTGTGATCAGCGTGGCGTGAGCTGACATAGCGAGGACCTCCGATATCGAAGGGGTTACCACACACCCATCGAGCCCCGGATGTCCTCGTGACTCACGCTAATGCCCCGCTCACCCCGACTGGCCGGCTCCGGCCGGTGAAGTCCGTCGTCGAGGACGGCTGGTCGGTGCGGCGGGCCGCGGAACGGTTCCAGTGCTCCCCGGCCACCGCGTCGAAGTGGCCAGTCCGCTGTGAAGTCGCCCGGCCCGGTGACCTGGTGCCTGTCGACATCAAGAAGCTCGGTCGCATCCCCGACGGCGGCGGGCATCGCAGCCTTGGTAGGGCGTTGCGCAAACGAGCCGCAAACGCGGAGTGGGCTACGAGTTGCTGCATCATGCCGTCGACGATCACAGCCGGCTCGCCTACTCGGAGAGCCTCCCGGACGAGCGGAAAGACACCACGGCGGCGTTCTGGCTTCGGGCACGGGCGCTCTTCGCCGCGGCCGGTATTCGGGTCACCGCCGTGATCACCGACAACCGATCCTGCTACCGATCTCGCGAGTTCGCCGCTGCGCTTGGCGATATCAAGCACCGGTGGACGAGGCCTTATCGGCCGCAGACCAACGGCAGGGTCGAACGGTTCAACCGCACTCTGCTGGCCGAGTGAGCCTAGGCGAAGAGCTGCTCCTCGCCGCAAGCATGCGAGAGCGACTACCCTGCCCGGCTGCACGCCTACAATCACCACCGACCCCACACCGGAATCGGCGGATCAACGCCAGCGACCCGCGTTCACAACCTCACGGGGAACTACAGCCGGTGCTCCACGTCGGTGGGCTCCTACTCGTCGAGCGCGAGCTCGGTGGGGAGCTCCAGCTCCTTCGCCGACAGCTCCTCGACGTTCACGTCCTTGAACGTGAGCACGCGGACGCTCTTCACGAAGCGATCGGCGCGGTAGACGTCCCACACCCACACGTCGTGCATGGAGAGCTCGAAGTAGAAGTCGTGCTCGGTGTCCCGGCGGACCAGCTCGACCTCGTTCGCGAGGTAAAAGCGTCGCTCGGTCTCGACGACGTACTTGAACTGCCCGACGATGTCCCGGTACTCGCGGTACAGCGCCAGCTCGACCTCGCGGTCGTAGTCCTCGAACTCGTCCTCATCCATCCGGCTCATCCTACGTCGGAGGAGGGGTGTGCGTCCGGCTCAGGCGTCGGCGCGCGCCTCGACGGGGCTCTCGGACGCCGCAAGCTCGGCCGGATCGCCGTCGCCGTCGTCGTCATCGGGTTCGGCGGCGACCGAGTCGGCGTCCAGCTCGAACAGGGATGGCGTGCGCAGCCAGGTGTGCCGGTGCAGCGGGCTCGGGCCGTGCTCGTCGATCGCCGCCCAGTGCGTGGCCGACCCGTAGCCCTTGTTGCTCACCCAGCCGTAGTGCGGCCTCGTGTCGTGGTGGTTGATCATCAGGCCGTCGCGCGCCACCTTCGCGAGCACCGACGCGCCGGAGACGGAGGCGCAGGTCAGGTCCGCCTTGATCCGGGTGGTCACCCGCGGCAAGCAGGGCACCCCGGCGGGCGCCAGGGCACGGGTGAGGTAGTCGGAGTTGCCGTCGAGCAGCACGACGGCCTCCGCCGCGTCGGCCTCGGCGAACCCGCGGTCGAGCAGCCCCAGCAGCGCACGGGCGCCGGCGAGGCCGAGCGCCGCGGTCAGACCGAACTCGTCGATCTCCTCGTTGCTGGCCATGCCGACGGCTGAGTGCATCGCCCAGCGGTCCACGAGCGGCGCGAGCTGTTCGCGGCGCGCCTGTGGCAGCAGCTTGGAGTCCCGCAGTCCCCGCGGCGGGCGGCTGTCGAGGTCGACCACGCACATGCCGATCGCGACCGGGCCGGCGATCGCGCCGCGGCCGACCTCGTCGCAGCCGATGACCAAGCGGGCGCCCGACTCCGCCAGCTCGCGCTCCCGCTTCAGGTTGGGCGCGACGCCGCCCGGCGGCTTCCGGCGGGGCTTCGCGGCGACGCGCTCAGCCATCCCGCCCCTCCCGCGCCTCATCGACCCCGCCGAACGTGTCCGAGTAGTCGTCGAGCCACGTCCAGCGGTCGAGCGGCCAGCTGATGACGAGGGCGCGGCCCACCACGTTCTCGATGGGAACGAACCCGTTGCCCGGCTTGTCGGTGTTGTAGCGCGAGTCGCGGGAGTTGTAGCGATTGTCGCCCATCACCCAGAGGTAGCCCTCTGGCACTGTCACCTCGAAGTCGATCTCGCTGACCCGGTCGGCGCTGGCCGGAAGCTTGACGTACGGCTCGTCGAGGGGGATGCCGTTCACCGTCATCTGACCGAGCCCGTTGCAGCACGCGACGACGTCGCCGGGCATTCCGATCACGCGCTTGACCAGGTGATCGTTACTGTCGGGGGCGGACAGGCCGACAACGGAGAGAAGCCAGTCGAACGCGGCGACGAGCGGTGACTGCTCGATGACCGGCTGCGGCTGCAGCCAGCCGCCCGGGTCGCGGAACACGACCACGTCGCCGTGCGAGAGGGGCATCAGCTCCGGGGTGAGCTGGTTGACGATGATCCGGTCATCCACCTCCAGGGTGTCCTGCATCGACGCGGAGGGGATGTAGAACGACCGGATCAGGAACGTTTTGATGAGGAAGGAGGCGAGAACGGCGACCAGGAAGATGATCAGCAGGTCACGCACGAACAGGAGCGCGCCACGCTTGCGCTCGGCCGCTCGCCGCCTCGACCGACGAGTCTCCTGGGGCGCCGGATCCGGCACCGCCGGAGCGGCACTGTCGGTCAAATCGCGGCCCACCCTCGTTCGCTGCTACCGGCGAGACGCGATGCCCGCACAGAGGAAAACCCCCGCGACAGTGTATGTCGCGGGGGTTCGAAACGCTGGGAGGCGGCCAGCCTCAGCTGTCGCGCTTCTCCTTGATCTTCGCCTTCTTGCCGCGAAGACCGCGCAGGTAGTAGAGCTTCGCGCGACGCACATCACCGCGGGTGACGACCTCGATGTGATCGATGATCGGCGAGTGCACCGGGAAGGTGCGCTCGACGCCGACCTGGAAGCTGATCTTGCGGACCGTGAAGGTCTCCCGGACGCCGGCACCCTGGCGGGCGATCACGACGCCCTGGAAGATCTGGATGCGGCTGCGGCTGCCTTCGACGATGTTGACGTGCACCTTGACGGTGTCGCCGGCACGGAAGGCGGGGATGTCGGACCGCAGCGAGGCGGCGTCGACCTGGTCGAGAAGATTCGTCATGGGAGTGTCACTTCCTGTATCCGCCGCAGGTCGGGCTCGTAACCGGCACGGCGAGTCGCCGCCCCGGCGGGGGCTTGTCGATTGAGTGGTGTCCGCGGAAGAAGCTGGCTCCCCTGCGGCAGAACCGGCCGCGGCACGATCGACCATTCTGTCACAGTCCGAGGGCTACCGACAATCGACGAGGGCGCCCTCAGGGCGGCCCCTCGTCCCCCAACAGGGCGGACTGCCACTAACAGGCTGAGAACCCGGAGTCCTGCCTGGTGGCCGCGAGTCAGCCTGCTGAGCGCAGGCGCCGCTACGGGCGGCGCTGGGCGGGGTTCGAGGGGGACGGCGTCGACGGGGAGATGACGATGTACTCCCCCGCGTCCATGGGCGGCTGGACGGCGCCCGTGGGCCGGCCGGCGCGGTCGATCGCCTCGAAGACCTTCTTCACGCGCTTGCGGGTCTCGGTGACCAGCTGCCAGGCGGCGCTCCAGAACGCGGCGATGGCGAGGGCGACGGCCAGCGCCGCGAATACCGAGGTGGCGGGGCTGAAGAATCCCACACCGACCACCGCGAGGTGCCAGGCACCGGCCACCCCGACATCGAGCCAGGACACGGTTCGGCTGGAGCGCACCGACTTGCGCGCGTAGGTGATGCCCGCGACGCCGATCAGCGCCAACACCAGGAACGGCGTGGCAAGGGCGATCGCGGCGAAGGTGCCGGCGCTGCCCCAGATCGCCCAGCCGAGGAGCAGCCAGGCGGGCAGCACGACGATCGCGGCGAGCTGCCAAAAGAAGAAGGCCCTGCGAGCGAGCATGTCTCAACGTTAGGACGCTCCGCCCGGGAATCCCAGGATGTTCGCGGGGAGCGTGCGGGGCGTCGCTCCGGCGACCGCGAGGCGGTGCCGCCGGCCCCAGTACGCTCGTTGCGGACCACCCGGAGGTAGGAAACCCATGATCGAGCTGAGGACACCCGCCGAGATCGAGGCGATGCGCCCGGCAGGCGCATTCGTCGCGTCCGTCCTCGAGCGCCTCAAGGGGGAGATCGCGGTCGGCGTGAACCTCCTCGAGCTCGACGCCCTCGCGCACGACATGATCCGCGAGGCCGGCGCCGAGAGCTGCTACATCGACTACCACCCCTCGTTCGGCGCGATGCCGTTCGGCAAGGTGCTCTGCACGTCGGTCAACGACGCGGTCCTGCACGGGCTCCCCTTCGACTACGTCATCCAGGACGGCGACCTCGTCAGCGTCGACTTCGCGGCCTCTGTCGACGGCTGGGTCGCCGACTCCGCGCTCAGCGTGGTCGCGGGCACCGCGAAGGACGCGGACCTGAGGCTCATCGCGACCACCGAGCGCGCGCTCGAGGCCGGCATCGCGGAGGCAGTGGCCGGCAACAAGACGGGCGACATCTCGGCCGCGATCGGCGCGGTGTGCCAGGCGGCCGGCTATTCGGTCAATCTCGACTTCGGCGGCCACGGGGTGGGCCGCACCATGCACGGCGACCCGCATGTCGCGAACAACGGCCGGGCCGGCCGCGGCGTCAAGCTGCGCCCGGGACTCGTCATCGCCATCGAGCCGTGGCTGCTCGCGACCACCGACGAGCTCTACACCGACGAGGACGGCTGGACCCTGCGCAGTGCGGACGGCTCGCGCGGCGCGCACAGTGAGCACACGGTGGCGATCACGGAGGACGGGCCGATCATCCTCACTCAGCGCGCCCCGTAGCTCCGCCGCCGGCCGCTCCGGGCTTTGCGCGCCGGAGGTGAGGGTCAGGCGCCGGGGAGCAGGTCCGGGCGGACGCGCCGCGTACGCTCCTCCTGCTGGGCGCGGCGCCAGCGGCCGATCTCCGCATGGTTGCCGGAGAGCAGCACGGGCGGCACCGCAAGGCCACGCCAGGAGGCCGGCTTGGTGTAGCTCGGGTACTCGAGGAGGCCGTCGGTGTGGCTCTCCTCGTCGAGGCTCGCTGGGTTGCCGATCACGCCGGGGACGAGGCGCGCGATCGCCTCGATCATCGCGAGGGCGGCCACCTCTCCCCCGTTGAGCACGTAGTCGCCGAGGCTCAGCTCGCGCACCCTGGCCCGGGTGGCCGCGTGCTCGACGACCCGCTGGTCGATGCCCTCGTAGCGGCCGCAGGCGAACACGAGGTGCGTCTCGGTGGAGAGTTCCTGCGCGACCGCCTGGGTGAACCGCTCGCCGGCTGGGGAGGGCACGACGAGCACCGGCTCGTCGGCGCCGTCGAGGACGGCGTCGAGCGCCTCACCCCAGGGCTCGGGCCGCATCACCATGCCGGCCCCGCCGCCGTACGGTGTGTCGTCGACGGTGCGGTGCCGGTCGTGGGTGAAGGCGCGGAGGTCGTGCGCCCGCACCTGGAGGAGGCCGCTCGCGCGCGCCTTGCCGAGCAGGGACACATCCAGCACCCCGAAGTACTCGGGGAAGATCGAGACGATGTCGATGCGCATCGTCACTCCGCGGTCGCGTCCTTCGCCTCAAGATCGGCGGCGGTGTCGGACCCGGGCTCGGCGTCGAAGGCGTCCGGTTCCGCGACCGCAGCCCCGGCCCCGGACTCGTCGGCCTCGGACTCGGACTCGGCGTCCGCCTCCTTGGTCGCGGTCGGCTTCGTGTCGGACCGCCCACCCTCGGGCTCGTCGTCGTCGTCCGGGAGGTCCTCGAACAGGCCCACCGGCGGGGTGACGGTCACCACCCGCTTGTCGAGGTCGACGCTCGGCACGATGGCCTTCACGAACGGCACCATGACCTCGCGGTCGCCGGCCTTCACCACGAGGAGGTCCTGCGCCGGGTGGTGCTCGACCCGGAGGATCGTGCCGACGGGCAGGTCATCGCGGTGCACGGCCAAGCCGACCAGCTGGTGATCGTACCAGGCGTCCTCCTCCTGCGGCTCGTCCGGCGACTGGTCGATCCAGAGAATCGCCTTCACCAGGCTCTCCGCGCCGGAGCGGTCGCTCACGCCCTCGAAGAAGCCGACCGGGTGGCCGTTGTACCAGCGCAGCTCGGTCAGCGTCAGCTTCTTGCCGTGCCACGGCGAGGACGTCGGCACCTGGAGGGTGAACTCGGCCCCCGGCGTGAACCGGCGGTCCGGGTCGTCCGTGAACAGCTCGAGCTTGAGCGCGCCCTTCAGACCGTGCGCCTTCGTCAGGCGCCCGACGCGTAGCTGCGGCTGAGCGGACCGCCCCCCGCTCGTCTGCTTGCGCGGCACTCCGGTCGTCACTCGTCGGTGTCGACGACGTCGACGCGCACGCGCCGACCGTCGGCCAGCGCAGCCACGAGGGTGCGCAGTGCCTTGGCGGTGCGCCCCGAACGACCGATCACGCGACCGAGATCGTCCGGGTGCACCCGCACCTCGAGCAGCTCGCCGCGCGGCGTCGAACGCTCCGAGACCGTCACCTGGTCCGGATTGTCGACGATGCCCTTGACGAGGTGCTCGAGTGCGTCAGCCAGCATGGTTCTTACGCGTCGCTCTCGGTCGCCTCGGCCTCGGGGGCCTCGGCAGCGGGTGCGGCGGCGGGCTTCTCGGTCTTGGGGCGCAGGACCGGCTTCTTCTTCGCGTCGACGGAGAAGGGCGCCTTGGGCTCCTTCACCTGAACGGTGCTGACGGCGTCCTTGTCACCCTTGAACTTGCCCCAGTCGCCCGTCAGCTTGAGGAGCGCCGCGACCTTCTCGGTCGGCTGCGCGCCGACGCCGAGCCAGTACTGGGCGCGGTCCGAGTCAACCTCGATGAAGGAGGGGTGCTCGGTCGGGTGGTACTTGCCGATCTCCTCGATCACACGGCCGTCGCGCTTGGTGCGCGAGTCAGCGACGACGATGCGGTAGTACGGCGCGCGGATCTTGCCGAGGCGCTTGAGACGGATCTTGACAGCCACAATTCTCCTGTGTGCGTGTTGAAGTGGGGAATCCGCGCCTGAGTTGTGGGGGCACACTCGGCGGAAGTTCGTAGAAGGAGTCCGCGCGCCAGATAGAGGGTCGGGCGGGAACGGACTCGACCAACAATTGTGACAGATTCCGCGACGGTCTGCTCGCGCACGGCGGGTCCCCGGGCGGCGCGGGCTCCCGAGTCGCCCAGTTTCCGGGCAACTGGGTCGCGAGTTGCCCGAGAACTGGGCAAGTCGTCGGACTCTGGCCGGTCGCCGGAGGCGCCGATCAGCCCACGCGCATCCGCGACCGGCGGCGGGAGAGGGCCACCCCCACGAGGCACAGGATCCCGCCGACGATGGCGAGCAGACCCGGCACCTCGCCGAACGCGATCAGTGCCATCACGATCGCGATGGGCGGCACCAGGTAGGTGGTGACGCCCAGCCGCCCAGCCGGCATCCGCTGCAGCGCGTACGCCCAGAGCGTGAAGCCGAGCGCGGTCGGCACCAGGCCCAGGTACAGCGCACCGAGCAGCGCCGGCGGCGGCGCCACCTGCGCCTCCTGCACCAGCGCGGGCGCGAACGGCAGGCAGGCGACCGCACCGATGGCGGCACCGAGGAAGGTCACCTGCAGGGCCGGCAGGCGACCCAGCAGCGGCTTCTGACACAGCACGCCGCCCGTGTAGACCACCGCGGCCAGCAGGGCGGCGAGGACACCGAACGTCGAGTCGAGGCCATGCGCCCCGCTCGCCGCCCCGATCAGCAGCACGCCCGCGAAGGAGACGCCCGCGCCGATCACGATCCACCGGCGCAGCGGCTCCTTGAGCACGAGGGCGGCGCTCAGCGCCAGCAGGATCGGACTGATGTTGACCACCATGGACGTGGTCCCGGCGTCGAGGGTCAGCTCGGCGAAGTTCAGCGCCACGTTGTAGCAGCCGAACCACAACACGCCGAAGCCGGCGAGGAGGAGCCACTCCTGACCCGTCGGGGCCACCCAGCGGCGCCCGATCGTGAACAGCCCGAGCGCGAGGGTGCCGACGAGCAGCCGAGCCAGGGCGAGCGCGCCCGGCGACAGCGCCGTGCCCACGCCGCGGATGACGACGAAGGCGCTGGCCCAGGCGAGCAGCGTCACGCCGATCGCGAGCGGCACGGCCCATGCCCGCGTCGGCGCCCCGGACCCGGCCTCGGGGATGGGGCTGGTGCGGGTTCCGGTGCTCACTGCTCCACGCTAGAGGGCGCCGGCGACTCCGCACCGGCGGTATTCGGACGCGGCAACGACGGCACGCAGGTTGGCAGAAAGCTGACGGCTCCGCCAGGGGGAGCCCTCGCGACCGCGCCCGAATGCCAGGATTGCGGCGTGCACATCGACTTCAGCCGCTCCGAGCGCTCCACGCTGGGCCTCGAGTGGGAGCTCGCCCTCGTGGATCACGCGAGCGGCGACCTCGCGCCCGCGGCCCCAGAAATCCTCGAGGCGCTCGCGGTCACCGAAGAGGACGGCTCGCGCATCACGACAGAGCTGCTGACCAACACGGTCGAGGTGATCACCGGCGTGCACACCGATGTGGCGAGCGCGGTGCACGACCTCGAGGGCACGATCGACCTCATCCGAGACGCCGCCGAACCGCTCGGGGTCGATTTGATGTGCGCCGGCACGCATCCGTTCGCGCAGTGGACGCAGCAGCGCGTCACCGACAAGGAGCGCTACGCCACCCTCATCGACCGGACCCAGTGGTGGGGCCGGCAGATGCTGATCTGGGGCGTGCACATGCATGTCGGCGTGGAGGACAGGTCGAAGGTCCTGCCCATCGTGAACGGGCTGCTCCCCTACTACCCGCACCTGCAGGCGCTGTCCGCATCCAGCCCGTTCTGGGGCGGCGAGGCCACCGGCTACGCGTCCAGCCGGGCGCTCATGTTCCAGCAGCTGCCCACGGCGGGCCTGCCGCCGCAGTTCGACTCGTGGGGCGAGTACGAGGCGATGGTCGCCGACATGCTGCACGTCGGCGTCATCGATCAGGTGGACGAGCTGCGCTGGGACGTCCGCCCGTCGCCGAAGTGGGGCACCGTCGAGGTGCGCGCGTGCGACGGCCTGTCGAGCGTGCAGGAGGTCCGCGCCATGGCGGCCCTCGTGCAGTGCCTCGTGGAGGACCTCTCCGACTCCCTCGACCGCGGGATCGTCCCGCCGACCATGCAGCCATGGTACGTGCGCGAGAACAAGTGGCGTGCCGCCCGGTACGGCATGGAAGCGATCATCGTGCAGAACGCCGCCGGCGACGAGCGCCTCGTCACCGAGGACACGCGCGACCTCATCGCTCGCCTCGACCCGATAGCGGAGCGGCTCGGCTGCGCGAACGAGCTGCACGAGATCGAGGTCATCCTTGATCGCGGCGCGAGCTATGAGCGGCAGCTGAGTACGGCGGCCCGCAACGGCGGCAGCCTGAAGGCGGTCGTCGCCTCGCTCGTCGCCGAGCTGCGCGACGGCATCCCGCCCGCCATCACCCCGTAACGCGGGCGCGCTCGCGCCAGGCGAGGAGGCGGCGCACCGGCTCGAGGTCATAGTCCGGGCCGCTGATGCCCACCGTGAAGAGGCGCACGCCGAGCCCGTGCAGAGCGTCGAGCCGGGGCTCCTCGAAGGTGAGCGGGACGCCCGTCGAGATCTCGATCTCCGCGACGTCGCGGCCGACGGCCTCCGCGTGGCCGGCGAGCACCTCCAGCTTGTGCTCGAGGGCCGCCGGGTTGGCGAAGCTGTGCCAGATGTCGGCGTGCTCCGCGACGATGCGGAGCGTCTTCTTCTCTCCGCCGCCGCCGATCAGGATGGGAATGTCGCGCACGGGTGCCGGGTTCAGCTTCGTCCAGCGATCGCGGATGATCGGCAGGTCGCCGGCGAGCGCGTCGAGGCGCTGGCCGGCGGTGCCGAACTCGTAGCCGTACTCGTCGTAGTCGTGCTGGAACCACCCCGACCCGGTGCCGAAGACGAACCGGCCGCCGCTGATCTGGTCGACGGTGCGAGCCATGTCGGCCTGCAGGTTCGGGTTGCGGTAGCTGTTGCAGTTGACGAGCGGGCCGAACTCGACGCGGCTCGTCTGCTCCGCCCACGCCGCGAGCAGGGTCCAGCTCTCGAAGTGCAGGCCGCCGCGGTCGCCGTTCAGCGGGAAGAAGTGATCCCAGTTGAAGACGATGTCGACGCCGAGGTCCTCCGCCTCCCGGACGGCGTCGCGGATGCTGCCGTACTCGGCGTGCTCTGGAGCCACCTGGACTCCGATGCGGATGGGGCGGGTGGTTGCGGCGAAGGCGTCGATACTCACCCGATGGAGCCTAGATCGGCCGACCGGGTGAGCAGCGCAGCCGGGTACCCTCGGGCAGGTGATGGATCCCGTCGTCTCCGCCGACTGGCTGCACGAGCACCGCAATGCGGTGGTGATCGCCGACTGCCGCTGGTACCTGGACGGCCGATCTGGCCGGGCGGCGTACGAGTCGGGCCACCTGCCCGGCTCGGTCTTCGTCGAGCTGGACACCGCGCTGGCCGGGCCCGGCGACGCGGCGGCCGGCCGCCATCCACTGCCACCGCCCGAGTCGTTCGCCGCCGCGATGTCCGAGCTCGGGATCGGCGACGAGGACACCGTGGTCGCCTACGACGACGAGGGCGGGGTGGTCGCCGCCCGCCTGGTCTGGATGCTGCGGTCCCTCGGGACCGAGGCGGCTTTCCTCGACGGCGGGATCGCCGCATGGCCGGAGCCCCTCGACCGCGAGCCCGTTCGCCGGGAGCCCGCGTCCTTCGCCCCGCGGCCGTGGCCGGGCCACCTGCTCGCGTCCGCAGACGACCTGGGCGGGGACGCGGTGATCGTCGACGCACGCAATCGCGACCGCTACCGCGGCGACTTCGAGCCGATGGAGCAGGTGGCCGGCCACGTCCCCGGCGCGATCAACGTCCCCTGCCGCGAAAACCTCGGTGCCGACGGGCGGCTGCTCGATCGGGACGAGCTCCGCCGGCGGTTCACGGCTGCGGGCGTCGCCCCCGGGGACGATGTCGTGTCGTACTGCGGATCCGGCGTCACGGCGGCGCACAACCTGCTGATTCTCGAGCTCACCGGCTTCGGCCGTGGCCGGCTCTACCCGGGGTCGTGGTCGCAGTACAGCCGACTGGCGCGGCCCGTCGCCACCGGCCCGGACTGAGCCCGCCGGCCCCTCATGCTGAGGTGCTCGCCCCGCTCACGAGGCGGGGATGTCGCCGTACTCCGCGGTGACGACGAGGCTCGCCCGGCCGAGGGCCGCGAAGCCGGCGTTGAAGCCGAGGACGGCGGGAGTCGACTCCGGATCCAGGTCGAGGGGCTTGTCGAGCGCCCAGACGACGATGAAGTAGCGGTGCCGACCGGTGCCCTCCGGCGGGTTCGGGCCGCTGTAGCGGTCCTGCCGGAGCTCGTTCTTGATCGTCAGAGCGCCGGGCGGCAGCAGCTCGTGCTCGGCGTTGCCCGCGTTCGCGGGCAGTTCGGTGACGTCGGCCGGGATGTTGCAGACGGCCCAGTGCCAGAAGCCCGACGCGGTAGGCGCGTCCGGGTCGTAGACGGTGACGGCGAAGCTCTTCGTACCCTCCGGGAAGCCGGACCAGGACAGCTGGGGTGATACGTCCTCCCCGCCGCCGCCGGCCGCCCAATGCAGGGCGGGCACCGTGTCACCGTCCTGCAGGTCGGTGCTCGTCACCTCGAAGGAAGGCACCGCGGGGAAGATCGCGTACGGGTCGTGCTCGGCCATGGGGGTAGGTCCTCTCGACCCTTCCACCCTAGATCGGCGACATGCGGCGAGTGCTCAGCCGACGCTCAGCCAAACGGACGCCGACCGCGGGTCAGCGGCCGAGCATCTTCTGCAGCGCAGCGAGCTCTTCCTCGCTGGGACCGCCGCTCGGCGCGGCTGCGCCACCGAGACCGAAGCCGCTCCCGCCCGCCGAGGTGGGGGCCTTCGCGCCTGCCGCGAACGCCGCGTTTTCGGCCGCGCGCTTCGCCGGGTTGCCCGAGCGCGAGCCCTGCGGCTTCTTCTTCTGCTGCTTGCCGGCGTGGCGCGCGCCCGGCATCGGGCCCATTCCGGGCATCTGCGGCATGCCGCCCCGGGCGACCGTCTTCATCATCTTCGCGGCCTGCTCGAAGCGCTGGACGAGCTGGTTCACATCGGTCACGGTCATGCCCGAGCCGCGCGCGATGCGGAGACGCCGGGAGCCGTTCAGGATCTTCGGGTTGAGGCGCTCGGCACGCGTCATCGACTGGATGATCGCCTCGGTGCGGACGATGTCCTTCTCGTCGAAATTGTCGAGCTGCTCGCGCATGCCCTTCGCGCCGGGCAGCATGCCGATCATCTTCTTGATCGACCCCATGTTGCGCAGCTGCTGCATCTGCTTGAGGAAATCTTCGAGGGTGAAGCTGTCGGTCGCGAACTTCTCGGCGACCGCGCGCGCCTCGTCCTCGTCGAAGGCCTTCTGGGCCTGCTCGATGAGGGTGAGGATGTCGCCGAGGTCGAGGATGCGGCTCGCCATGCGGTCCGGGTGGAACGGCTCGAAGTCGCCGAGCCCCTCGCCGGTCGAGGCGAACAGGATGGGCCGCTGCGTGACTGACGCGACGGACAGCGCTGCGCCGCCGCGGGCGTCACCGTCGAGCTTCGACAGGACGACGCCGGTGAAATCGACGCCCTCCTGGAAGGCGCGAGCGGTGCGGACGGCGTCCTGACCGATCATCGCGTCGATGACGAAGAGCACCTCGTCCGGATCCACGGCCTTCCGGATGTCGGCGGCCTGCTTCATCATGTCGGCGTCCACGCCGAGACGACCCGCCGTGTCGACGATGACCACATCGTGCTGGCGGTCCCGCGCGAACTTCACGCCATCCTTCGCGACGCGCACCGGGTTGCCGACGCCGTTGCCGGGCTCGGGCGCGTAGACGGTGGCGCCCGCCTGCTCGCCGACGACCTGGAGCTGACCCACGGCGTTTGGGCGCTGCAGGTCGGCGGCGATCAGGAGCGGGCGGTGGCCCTCCCCCACGAGCCACTTCGCGAGCTTGCCCGCGAGGGTCGTCTTGCCGGCGCCCTGGAGGCCGGCGAGCATGATCACGGTCGGCGGGTTTTTCGCGAACGTCAGGCGGCGCTGCTGGCCGCCGAGGATGCCGATGAGCTCCTCGTTCACGATCTGCACGACCTGCTGGGCCGGGTTGAGCGCCTGGCTCGCCGACGCCTCGAGCGCGCGCTCGCGGACGGTGGCCGTGAACTGCTTGACGACGTCGAGGTTGACGTCCGCCTCAAGCAGCGCGCGGCGGATCTCGCGCACGGTCGCGTCGATATCCGCGGGGCTGAGTCGCCCCTTGTTGCGGAGGTTCGCGAGGGCCGCGGTGAGCCGGTCGGAGAGGGAACCGAAGGTCGCCATAAGGCCGACAGTCTAGCCGCCTCCTGCTGCGTACGTTCCGGCGCCGATCGCGCGCTACGCCGCGCATTCCTCGCCGGAACGTACTACCGGACTAGCGTGAGCGCGTGAAGGAAGTGCAGCTCGGCAGGACCGGGATCGTCGTGGCCGAGTTCTTCTTCGGCGCTGCCGGGATCGGCGGCATCGGCTCGTCGGCGGCGACCCGTGGCAGCGGTCTTGCCGTCACGCAGGGCGTCGAGCGCCTGAACGAGGCGTGGGATATCGGCATCCGCGTCGTCGACACCGCCAACTCGTACGGCGGCGGGGCGAGCGAGGAGACGATCGGCCGCTGGCTCGACGAGCGGCAGCCGGAGGAGGCGCTGATCGCCACGAAGGTCGGCGCACGGGTCGAGCGCGGCCAGGACGACATCGACCTCTCGGCCGCGCACATCGACCGACAGCTCACCGCAAGCATCCGCCGCCTCGGCCGCGTCGACCTGTACCTCAGCCAGGGCCCCGACGAGCGGACGCCGCTCGAGGAGACCATCGCCGCATTCGCCGCCGCCCTCGCCGATGGCCGCATCCGGGCGTGGGGCCTCGCCAACGCGACGCCGTGGCAACTCGAGGAGGCGCTGAGCGTGGCCCAGAGGGAGGGGCTCCCCCGGCCGGAGTGGGTGCAGAACATGTTCAGCCTGCTCGCCCGCGCCGACGAGCGGGACCTGATGCCGCTCGCGCGCGGCGAGGGGCTCGGCTACACGCCGTACTCGCCGCTCGCCGGCGGCCTGCTCAGCGACCGCTACCTGGGCGGCGCGGAGCCGAAGCCCGGCAGCAGAATCGCCGTGGCACCCGCGCTGTACGCCGACATGTTCACCGACGGTGGCCTCGAGCGGGTGCAGGCGCTCGCCCGCCGGGCCCGCGACTTCGACGTGAGCACGGCGGGGCTCGCCCTCGCCTGGCTGCGCGCGCACCCGGGTGTCACCGCACCGATCGTCTCCCCGCACTGGAGCGGCCAGTGGGACGCCGTGCACGAGGCGCTCGAGCTCGACCTGACCGAGGAGGACGCGGCCGCGATCACCGAGCTCTTCGACTGAGTCGCAACCGCTCCCGGCAACGTTGCGACCTGACGGCGACCGCAGAACGCTGCCGTTAGGCCGCAGCGTTGCCGTTAGCCTCAAGCCATGGCGCTCCTGATCCCGTTCGACGGAACCGAACCGGAGGTGGCGCCGGATGCGTTCGTCGCCACGAACGCGACCCTCATCGGCCGCGTCACCCTTGCCGCCCGCTCCAGTGTCTTCTTCGGCGCCGTGCTGCGCGCCGACCGGGACACCATCGAGCTCGGCGTGGGCAGCAACCTCCAGGACAACGTCGTGGTGCATTGCGACCCCGGCCTGCCGGTGCGCATCGGCAGCGGCGTGTCGGTCGGCCACGGCGCCGTCGTGCACGGCTGCACCATCGAGGAGGACTGCCTCATCGGGATGGGCGCCACCGTGCTCAACCGCGCCGTGATCGGTGCCGGCTCGCTCGTCGCCGCGGGCGCCGTCGTGCTCGAGGGCACCGTGGTGCCGCCCGGCTCCCTCGTCGCCGGTGTGCCCGCCAAGGTGCGCCGCGAGCTCACCGAGGAGGAGCGCACCGGGCTCCGGCAGAACGCTGCCGTCTACGTGGAGCTCAGCCGCAGCTATCTCACCGCGGAGTGACGATGCGGCACGGCATCGTCATCCTGCCGCAGCAGCCGTGGGCGGAGGCGCGGCGACTGTGGAGCAGCGCCGAGGGCCTCCGCTTCGACTCGGCCTGGACCTACGACCACCTCTCCTGGCGAACCCTCGCCGACCAGCCGTGGCACGCCACTCTGCCGACGCTGACCGCGGCGGCCACCGTGACGGAGATGATCCGGCTCGGCACATTCGTCGCCTCGCCGAACTTCCGCCACCCGGTGCCGTTCGCGAAGGAGTTGGCGACCATCGACGACATCGCGGGCGGTCGCCTCCAGGCCGGCGTCGGCTCCGGCGGCACCGGCTTCGACGCGTCCGTGCTCGGCCAGCGCGCGCTCACTGCCCGCGAGCGGCACCGCCGCTTCGTCGAGTTCGTCGAGGGGCTGGACGTGCTGCTGCGGCAGGAGACCGACGGCCCGATCTCCTTCGACGGCGACTGGTTCACCGCGGTCGACGCCCGCATGGTCGGCGCTCCCCGCCAGAGCCCGCGGCTGCCGCTGCTCCTCGCCGCGGACGGACCGAAGGGCATGGCACTCGCGGCCGAGCGCGCCGAGGGCTGGATCACCTTCGGCGGGGATGCCGACGACCGTGAGCAGTGGTGGGCGGACGTCGCCGCGCGGGTCCGGATGCTGGAGACGGCGGAGGCGCAGAGCGGGCGCCGCCTGCAGCGGCTGCTCACCCTCGACGGTGCGTCCGGCTCCGCGTTGGAGAGCGTCGACGCGTTCCAGGAGGCGGAGGGCCGCGCGGCGGAGCTCGGCTTCGACGAGGTCATCGTGCACTGGCCGCGCCGCGAGGGCATCTACGCGGGCGACGAGAACGTGCTCTTCGAGGTGGCGTCCCGCTTCTAACCCGACGACGGACCCTGTTCACGGATCCGGAAAGCGTTCACGGCTCCGGCGCCGCTGGCCGAAACGCCGATCGCGGCGGCCTCGCAGCGGCGTGTTGCGCCTCCCGTCCGGATCCGTGAACGCTTTCCGGAACCGTGGAGGACGGCGGAGTCGGCGAGGACGGGTCAGCCGACGAGGTTCTGCGCGAACACGTGCGGGGTGAAGCCGGTCAGATCGCCGAGGCCCTCGCCCTGGCCGACCAGCTTCACGGGCAGTCCGGTGCGCTCCTGCACGGACAGGACGAAGCCGCCCTTCGCGCTGCCGTCCAGCTTGGTGATCACCAGCCCGGTCACGCCGGCGACCTCGAGGAACGCCTCCGCCTGATGCAAGCCGTTCTGCCCCGTCGTCGCGTCGAGGACCAGCAGCACCTCCGAGATGGGGGCGAGCTTCTCGACGACCCGCCGAATCTTGCCCAGCTCGTCCATGAGGCCGGCCTTCGTCTGCAACCGGCCGGCGGTGTCGATGAGGACGATCTCGGTGCCGTTCCGCTTGGCGAAGTCGACCGTCTGGTACGCCACCGACGCCGGATCCTGGCCCGGATGCTGGGGACGCACCACGTCGGCGCCGGCCCGCGCCGCCCACGTCGCGAGCTGCTCGACGGCCGCCGCGCGGAAAGTGTCGGCCGCGCCCACCACCACAGTTCGCCCGTAGTTGCGCACGAACTTCGCGAACTTGCCGATGGTGGTCGTCTTGCCGACGCCGTTGACGCCGACGACGAGGACGACGGCGGGACGCTCGGTCAGCCGCAGCGTCGGGTCGTACTTCGCGAGCCGCTCCTCGATGCTCTCCCGGAGCATCCGCTGCAGATCCTTCGGGTCCTCGGTGCGGTAGCGCTCCACCTTGGCGCGGAGGTCGGCGATCGTCTCCTCGGTGACCGTCGGACCGAAGTCCGCGGAGAGGAGGGTGTCCTCGAGGTCCTCCCACGTCTGCTCGTCGATCGTCTTCTTCGCGAACATGCCGCGGAGCGCGCCCGACAGCGACCAAGGGGTGCGATCTGCCACCCGACCAGCCTATTGCGCGAGCCCGGGCGGTCCGCGCGCAAGGGGTGCACGTCGGAGCCGATCGCCGCAAGAGTGGGGACACGACGACGGACGGAGAGCACATGTCGGTGATCGGCTTCCACGCCTCGCACGAGCAGATTCCGCCCCGCGACCTGCTGCGGGCCGCGCGACGCGCGGAGGAGGTGGGCTTCACCGGGGGCATGTGCTCCGACCACATCGCGCCGTGGAGCGAGCGGCAGGGCGAGTCCGGGTTCGCCTGGTCCTGGCTCGGAGCCGCCCTCGAGGCGACGAGCCTCCCGTTCGGCGTCGTCAACGCCCCGGGTCAGCGCTACCACCCGGCGATCATCGCCCAGGCGGCCGCGACGCTCGAAGCGATGTACCCGGGCCGGTTCTGGGTGGCCCTCGGCTCCGGTGAGAACGCCAACGAGCACATCACCGGGCAGGGCTGGCCGCGCAAAGAGCTGCGGAACGCTCGACTGCGGGAGTGCGTCGACGTGATCCGCGCCCTGTTCGCCGGCGAGGAGGTCAGCCACGACGGCCTCGTTACGGTGGACCGCGCGAAGGTGTGGTCGCTGCCGGAGACGCCGCCGCCGCTGCTGGCGACGGCGGTCAGCGCCGCTACCGCCGCGTGGGCCGCCGAGTGGGCGGACGGCTTCGTCACCGTGAACCAGCCCGTCGACCTGGTGCGCGCCGCGCTCGACGCCTACCGAGACGCCGGCGGCCGGGGCCCCGCGGCGCTGCAGGTGCACGTCTGCTGGGACCCCGACGAGGACGAGGCCGAGCGGGTCGCCGACGACCAATGGGGCATGCAGGTGTTCGGCCCGCCGCTCGCCTGGGACCTCGACACGCCCGCCGCGTTCGACTCCGCCGCCGCCAAGGTGCCGGCCGCGGCGGTGCGGGACGCGGTGGTGGTGTCCTCCGACCCCGCCGTGCACGTCGCCCGGCTGCAGGAATACCTGGCGCTCGGCTTCGACGAGCTGTACATCCACCACGTCGGCAAGCAGCAGGACGCCTTCCTCGAGCTCTACGGCGAGCGTGTGCTGCCGCAGCTGGACGTCACCGCGAAGGCGCCCGCCGGTCAGGGGGCTGCGCGATGAAACTCACCGACACCAGCGACCTGTGGTGGCGCAGCGCCGTCCTCTACTGCCTTGACGTCGAGACCTTCCTGGACGCCGGCGGCGACGGCACGGGCGACCTCCGCGGACTCGCCCAGCGCATCGACTACCTCTCCGAGCTCGGCGTCACCTGCCTCTGGCTGATGCCGTTCTATCCGACGGCCGAGCGCGACGACGGCTACGACATCGTCGACTTCTACGGCGTCGACCCGCGCCTGGGCACGCACGGCGACCTCGTGGAGGTGCTCCGACTCGCGAGCGACCGCGGACTCCGCGTCATCGTCGACCTCGTCGTCAACCACACCTCCGAGAAGCACCCGTGGTTCCGCGCGTCCCGCTCCAGCCGCGACAACCCCTACCGCGACTGGTACGTGTGGGTCGACGAGCCGCCGGCCGCCAAGGAGGAGAACGTCTTCCCGGACCAGGAGGACGGCGTCTGGCGCTTGGACGAGAAGACCGGCCAGTACTACCAGCACAGCTTCTACCGCGAGCAGCCGGATCTGAACGTCGCCAATCCCGCCGTGCGCGACGAGATCGCGAAGATCATGGGCTTCTGGCTGCAGCTCGGCGTCTCCGGCTTCCGCGTCGACGCCGTGCCGTTCCTGCTCGACACGAAGGGCATCGAACGCCACGAGGATCTGCTGCCGGACCCGCACCAGTACCTGCGCGAGCTCCGCGCGTTCATGAACCGTCGCGACGGCCAGGCGGTCCTGCTCGGCGAGGTCAATCTGCCCTACAACGCGCAGCTCGAGTTCTTCGGCGGCCCGGACGGCGGCGAGCTGACCATGCAGTTCGACTTCAACGCGATGCAGCGGATGTACCTCGGGCTCGCCCGCGAGGACGCGACCCCGCTCGTCGAGGCGCTGCACGAGCGGCCGACGCTGCCGGACGGCACGCAGTGGGCGATCTTCGTGCGCAACCACGACGAGCTCACCCTCGACAAGCTGAGCGAGGAGGAGCGGCAGGAGGTCTTCGCGGCGTTCGGCCCGGACCGCGACATGCAGCTCTACGGCCGCGGTCTGCGGCGGCGGCTCCCCCCGATGCTGGGCGGCGACCCGCGCCGCATCCGCCTGGTCTACAGCCTGCTCTTCGCCCTCCCGGGCACCCCGACGCTCTTCTACGGCGAAGAGATCGGCATGGGCGAGAACCTTGCGGTGGAGGGGCGGATGAGTGTGCGAACGCCGATGCAGTGGACCGCGGACGCCAACGGCGGCTTCTCGACCGCACCGGAGCGGAAGCTGCCGGCACCCGTCACGCCGGACGGCTACGGCCCGCGCTTCGTGAACGTCGAGTCACAGCAGCACGATCCCGACTCGCTTCTGTCGTTCATCCGCGACCTGGCTCACGTCTACCGGACGACGTTCGAAATCGGCTTCGGCGAAGCGCGGTACCCGGACCTCGGCGATCCGCGGGTGCTCGCCTGCGAGTACCGCTGGAACGACGGTTGCGTCATCACGCTGCACAACTTCGGGTCGGCGTCCGCGCTGGTCCGGGTGCCGGTCGATGGATCGGCGGTCCTCGACCTGCTCACCGGCCGGCGGGAGGAGACCCCGGACGGCGAGCACGAGGTGCCCCTCGACGGCTACGGCTTCCGCTGGCTCCGCGTCCTGCGGTGATGGGGGGGGTGTCCTCGCCCTCAACAGGTGCGGTCGCCCTCAACAGGCGAATCTGGGCCCAGCTGGCCTGTTCAGCGCGAGTCGGCCTGTTGAGGGCAAGGCGGACGAGCGGACGAGCCAGGCCGGTCAGCCGGCGGCGGATTCGCGGCCGACGCGCTGGCCGACCACCGCGGAGATGCCGTCGCGGCGCATCGAGACGCCGTAGAGAGCGTCCGCGATCTCCATCGTGCGCTTCTGGTGGGTGATGACGATGAGCTGCGAGGTCCTGCGCAGGTCCTCGAAGATGGTGAGCAGCCGGCCGAGGTTGGCGTCGTCGAGCGCCGCCTCCACCTCGTCCATGATGTAGAACGGGCTCGGCCGGGCCTTGAAGATCGCCACCAGCAGCGCGACGGCGGCCAGTGACCGCTCGCCGCCGGACAGCAGCGACAGTCGCTCGATCTTCTTGCCGGCAGGCCGCACGCTCACCTCGATGCCGGTGGTGAGGAGGTCGTCCGGATCGGTCAGCTCGATACTCCCCGTGCCGCCCGGGAAGAGCACCGGGAAGACTTCCGCGAACGCCGCCTTGGTGTCCTCGAACGCGGTGAGGAACACCACCTGCATCTTCTCGTCGAGCTCGCCGATGATGGTGAGCAGGTCCTTGCGCGTGCGCTGAAGGTCGGCGAGCTGCTCGGTGAGGAACGTGTGGCGCTGCTCCAGCGCGGCGAACTCCTCGAGCGCGAGCGGGTTCACCCGGCCCAGCCGGGCGAGCTTGCGCTCGGCCGCCTCCAGCCGCTTCTGCTGCTCGGCGCGGACATAGGGGCGGGTCTCGGGCACCGCGTCCGCGGCGGCGGTGCCGCCGTCGCCCGCGTCGCCGTCGCTTGCGGGGACCGCGAGCACCGGCACCGGAATCTGCGGCCCGTACTCGGCGAGCAGCACCTCCTCGGTCAGGCCGAGGGCGCCCGCGCGCTCGACCAGCTGGGCGAGCTGCAGTTTCTTCTCGTAGATCTGCAGCTCGAGTCCGTGCACATCCTCGGTGATTGCGTGCAGCCGGGAGCGCAGCTCCGCCTCGCCTCGGCGCAGCTCGGCGAGCTCCCGTGAGCGGCCGGCGCGCTCCGCCTCCGCGGCGGCGAGCGCGACCCGCGCCTCCGCGACGGAGCGGTCGACCGAGTCGAGCAGCGCGGGCAGCGCCGCCACCACGGCCCGGGCGGACGCGATCTGCCGGCGCCGGATCACCGCGCGCCGCGCCGCCTCCTCCGCTGCCGCCTCCTCCGTCACCCGGCGTCGTTCGAGCGACTCGGCGCGCGCGCTCTCCGCGCGCACCCGCTCGCGCGCCGTCTCGACGGCGAGGCGCGCGGCCACCTCCCGTTCGCGGGCGGAATCGACCGCGGCGGCGAGCGGGGCGCGGGCTCCGCCGTCGAACGCCGGACGTGGGGTGGCGCGGGCGGCATCGAGCGCCGTGCGCGCCTCCGCGACGACCGCCTCCGCGGCGGCGACCTGCTCGCCGGACTGGCCGAGGGCCGCCTCCAGCCGCTCGTACTCGGCGGCCGCTGCCTCCGCCTGCACGCGCAGGCGGTTGAGCGTGTCGGTGCGCGCGGAGAGCTCGGCGTCGGCGGAGCGCAGCTCCTTCAGCGCGGCGGCCGCCTGCTGCTTCGCCTGCTCCGACTCGGCGCGCTTCTCGGCGAGGGCGACCCGGGTCCGCTCGATCGCGGAGGTGACGTCCGCGAGGCGGTCGGCGGCCTCATCGCGCTCGGCGACGAGTTCGATGCGGCTGCGGGAGGCGCGGGTGCCGCCGCGCAGCACGTACGGCGTCAGCACCTCGCCGGCCCGGGTGACCACGGTGACGGGGGGCTCAGCGGCGCGGGCGGCCGACCAGACGGCGCGGGCGGCGTCCAGGTCGGCGACCAGCACCACCCGCTCGAGCAGGGCGAGCAGCCCGGCAGGGCCGGACACGACGGCCCGGGCCGGCGCTGCGCCGGGCAGGTCCGGCGGCGCTCCCGCCGCCCGAGCAGACGGCGGCTCGGCGACGACGACCGCGACGCGGCCGAGGTCGGCGTTCTCGGCATGCAGTACCGCGGCGATGGCGGATTCCGCATCCTCGGCGAGCACCGCGTCGGCGAGCGAGCCGAGCGCGGCCGCGATCGCGGCTCGCCAGCCCTCCTCGACGGCGAGCGCGTCCGCGACCATGCCACGCACCCCGGGAAGCCGCGCGGCGGCGAGGTCGCTGGAGCCGTCCTTTACCTCGAGCGCCAGGGTCAGCGCGGAGGCGCGGGCCGAGAGCGCATCGCGCTCCCGCTCCTCCGCGTGCAGCGCCTCACGCAGCTCGTCCAGCTCGACGGCGGCACGGGCGACCCGGGACTGTGCGTCCTCGTGGGCCTCGTCGAGCCCCGCGGAGTCGAGAGCCTCGCCCACCGCCTCGGCCTCGGCCTCCAGCTCGGCGAACCGGGCGCGTGCCGCGTCCCGCCGCTCGCGGGCGGAGTCGAGCGCATGCTCCCGGCGGAGCACCTCACCGCGGACGGCCGCGAGCCGGGATGCGGCCGCCTCGGCGCGGCCGGCGAGCTGGGAGACCACGAGGTCGTAGCGGCTGACGGCCGCTCCCTGCTCCGCGATGCGCGTGTCGACGACGTCCAGCTCTTCGCGGGCCGCCCCGAGTGCGGCGCGCGCGCCTTCCAGGGCGCGCTCGGCGACCCGGATCTGCTCGGACAGTCGCTCGACTTCGGTGTGCGCCGCCTGCACCATCTCCGCCGTCACGGTGGGCGTGGCGGGCCCGTCGTGGTTCGCGGAGCCGAGGAGCGCGAGCCGCTGGTTGGCGAGCGTGTAGAGGCCGCGCACGCGCTCCTGCGCCGACTCCAGGGCGAACGAGGTGCGCCGGGCGGCATCGACCTCCTCGCTGGAGCCGCGCGCCTCGAGCGCCGCGGCCCGGCGGGTGCGGTCGTCGAGTTGCGCCTGCAGCACCATCCGCTCCTCGCCGCGCTCCTGTTCGACGCGGCCGAACTCGGTCACCGCGCGGCGGAGCGAGCCGAGCTCGTCAGCGAGGAGGCGCGCGCGGGCGTCGCGCGCCTCCGCCTGGATGGTCTGCGCCTCGCGCGCCACCTGCGCCTGGTTGCCGAGGGGCCTCAGCTGGCGGCGGATCTCGCCGGCGAGGTCGGACAGCCGGGTGAGGTTCGCCTGCATCGACTCGAGCTTGCGCTCGGTCTTCTCTTTGCGCCGGCGGTGCTTGAGGATCCCCGCGGCCTCCTCGATGAAGCCGCGGCGATCGGCGGACGTCGCGTGCAGGACCGCGTCGAGCTGCCCCTGCCCGACGATGACGTGCATCTCGCGACCGAGACCGGAGTCGCTGAGCAGCTCCTGCACATCGAGCAGGCGGCACGATTCGCCGTTGATCGCGTATTCGCTGCCGCCATTGCGGAACAGGATGCGACTGATCGTCACCTCGGTGTACTCGATCGGCAGGGCACCGTCCGAGTTGTCGATGGTGAGCGTCACCTCGGCGCGACCGAGGGGCCCCTTGGTGGCCGTGCCGGCGAAGATGACGTCCTCCATCTTGCCGCCGCGCAGGCTCTTCGCGCCCTGCTCCCCCATCACCCAGGCGAGCGCGTCCACGACGTTGCTCTTGCCGGAGCCGTTGGGGCCGACGACGCAGGTGACGCCCTGCTCGAACGCGAAGGTCGTCGGCTGGGCGAAGGACTTGAACCCCTTCAGGGTCAAGCTCTTCAGATACACCGGGCCTCCGGACGGTCGGGGACGAGAACGCCCTACGGTACCGTCCCGTCCGCCGCCGGCCGGGATGCGCGGTCGAGCCGCGGCGCGATGAGCTGGTCAGGGCAAGGCGAGGGCAACGCCCGCGACCCGCAACGCGACGTCGCCGAGCCCGTAGGCGCAGTAGATGCCGAGTCCGATCGCGAGGACGTACTCCCGGAGCGATCCGGCCCTGCCGAGGATCGGGAAGGCGATGAAGCCGTTGCGCTTCCAGAGGTCGTTGAGGATGTTCGTCTGCATCCACCAGCGGGGCGGCTTGATCCGCAGAGGCCAGAGCAGGCCGGGGATGCCGCCGACGGTGAGCGCGTCGCCGACGAGGTGTGCGACGTAGCCGAGGCCGATGCCGAGCGGGAACCAGACGGTCGTGTCGGCGGCGTAGAGCGCGACGAGCACGGCCGCGAGCAGCCCGAGTGCCCACGCGGTGCGCCAGTGCCGGACGAGGTCGCGGGCCTTCGAGGCGAAGGCGATCATCGCCACCGTCGCGATCGCCGGCCCCACGGCGGTGAGGCCCAGGTAGGGCAACTCAACCTGCCACTGGCCGATCGCCACGGCGCCGGCGGTGACCGCCGCTGCGGCGAGCAGGGTGTGCGCCCCGTGCCGGTGCCCGCCGCTGACGTCGCCGATCGCGTCCGTCACGAGGGGGCCGAGGACGGGAACGGACTGCGCGATCGTCGCGCTGCCGTGGTCGGCGTCCGGAAGCAGCGCCGCGCCCGCCGCGACCATGGCGCCGGCCAGGACGGCGGCGGGCGTCATCGGCAGGATGCCCGTGCCGAATGCGGGGAGCGCCGCGGTCACGGCGAGCCACGCGGCCGTGCCGCTCGTGGCGTGCGTGAACCCCATCATGGCTCCATGCTGGAGGGCGGCCGGAGGGGCGCCCGCCAGGCGCGCCGCTCCTCCCCTCGACGCGCGGGCGGCCACCATCCTGGGCGCGTGGACGCACGAATCGACGAGCTGGCGCTGCCCGCCTCGCTGGCCGACGAGGGCGGGGACGCGTTCGCCGAGGTGGTCGCCATGACGAAGGCGGTCACCGCCGCCGCGCTGCAGCGCGGCGACCTGTCCTGGTGCCGCCGACCGGCGCGGGGGCCGATCCCAGCCGCCGACGGAGGCGCCCGCTTCCTCGCCGGGCGGGGTTGGCGGTCGCGCAGGTGTACCGGTTCAGCCGGATCGAGCTCGGCCCAGCCCGCGCCGCGCGCGCCGAGCTGGGCGGGCGGGCGGGCGAGGCGAGCGCCGGCGACGAACTGCTGTCCTGGTCCGGCGTCACCCCGGAGGAGTTCCGGGCCGACCTCGCCGCACTGCACGCCCGCATGCTCGTCGACGCGCCGATGTCCGACCTCCGGTGGATGAGGAGGAGTGGGACGCCGCACGGCTGCTGCTGGAGCACGACGAACGGGCGCCGGAGGGCGGCATGCTCCTCGTCACCGCGGTCGCGCGGCACCGGGACAGCGGCCGGATCGTCGCGTTCAGCTCCGGCTACCTCCCCATCGGCCGCACCCGGCCGGCCGCGCAGGGCGACACCCTCGTGCACGGCGAGCACCGTGGCCGCCGGCTGGGCATGCTCGTGACGGCCGGCCTGCACGACGAGATCGTGCGGGTGTCGCCGAAGACTCCGGCGGTGTTCCCCTACAACGCCGAGGGGAACCGGCCCATGCTCTCGGCGAACGAGTCGATCGGCTTCCGCCCGGTCGGCTACCAGGGGCGTCTGGGAGCGTCGCGCCGGCGCAGTTTCGGGCTCCTGAGATGCCGCTTTCCGTCCCCATTCGGCCCGGATAGAGACGGAACGCGGCACGTCGCCGGGACTGGGACCGCCTCAGAGGGCGGGGCGGACGCGGGGCAGCTTCTGGCAGCGCGGGCAGTAGTGGCTGGAGCGGTTCATGAAGCTCTCCCGGCGGATCGGCGTGCCGCACCGTGCGCACGGCAGGCCCTGCTGACCGTAGGCGTTGAGGCGCTGGGAGAAGTAGCCGGACGCGCCGTTCACGTTCACGTACTGGGCGTCGAAGCTGGTGCCGCCGTCCTCGAGGGCGCGGGCGAGGACGCTGCGCAGCTCGGCCAGCAGCAGGCGGGCCTTGGGCCTTGTCAGCGCCTGGGTCGGCGTCTCGTAGTGCAGGCGGGCCGCCCACAGCGCCTCGTCGGCGTAGATGTTGCCGATGCCGCTCACGAGCGTCTGGTCGAGGAGGGCGCGCTTCACCCCGGTCACCTTGCGGGCCAGCGCGGCGAAGAACAGACGCTCGTCGAAGGCGGGATCGAGGGGGTCGCGGGCGATATGCGCGACCTGCGTCGGGATCCGGGGGTCCGGTGACCCGGCGCCCGCAGGCGCGCCGCCCGGCACGGGGACGAGGTCGTCGATCGCCATCGAGCCGAAGATGCGCTGGTCGACGAACGCGAGGGACAGGGAGCCGTGTCCGGGCGACTGCACGTCGAGGCGGACCCGCAGCAGCCGGTCGTCGGGCGCGTCGACGGCGCGCAGCAGCACCTGACCGCTCATCCCGAGGTGGGTGACGAGCGCCCGGTGCGTGCCCTCGAGCGGCAGCCACAGGAATTTCCCGCGACGCACCGCGGCGTCGATGCGGGCTCCGGTCAGCTCGTCGGCGAAGGTGTCGGCCGTGCCCTCGTGGCGACGCAGCGACCGCGAGTCGAGCACGCGCACGCCCGTGACGACCGCACCGGTGACGGCGGGTGCGAGGCCGGCGCGGACGGTCTCGACTTCGGGGAGTTCGGGCATGACGTCAGTTGGTGCCGCGGCGGCGGACGAGCCGGGTCCATGCCTCGAGCGCAGCGGCCATCTCGGCCTGCTTCTTGCTCGTGCCTTTGCCGGTTGCGACGACCAGGTCGCCGACGGTGACGGTCGCGGTGAAGACGCGCGAGTGATCCGGACCGACCGCGGTGATCGCGTAGACCGGCAGGCCGGCACCGCGGCGCGCGGCGACCTCTTGCAGGCTCGTCTTCGGGTCCATCGCAGCTCCGGACCGGTCGGGGTCGTCGAGGAGCGGCTGCACGAGGCGCAGCACGAACTCGGTCGCGACGTCGTCGCCGGCCGTCAAGTAGACGGCGCCGATGATCGCCTCCACCGTGTCCGCGAGGATCGACGACTTGTCCCGGCCGCCGGTGCCCTCCTCGCCCTTGCCGAGCAGCAGGAACTCGCCCAGGCCGAGGCTGCGGGCGATGACGGCGAGCGCGACGCTCGACACCAGACTGGCGCGGCGCTTCGCGAGGTCGCCCTCGTCCAGATGCGGGTTCTCGGTGAAGAGCTTGACCGTGACGGCCTTGCCGAGGATCGCGTCACCGAGGAACTCGAGACGCTCGTTGTTCGGGATGCCGCCGTGCTCGTACGCGTACGAGCGGTGCGTGAGCGCCAACTCCAGCAGGTCGTGGTCGACCGAGACGTCGAGTCGCTCCAGGAGCGTCTCGCGCTGTCCGGCGCCCGACCGCGACTCAGACGTCGGCGACCTTGCGGCCCTTGTACTCGAGGTACAGCTCGGTGCCCTGCGAGTCCTCGACCACGCGAGCGCGGTGCGGGAGGCTGTAGGTGACCTTGCCGTTCTCGACCGTCTTGACGAGGGTGGGGACCTCGGCCTTCCACTGCGAGCGGCGGGAGTGCGTGTTGGAGCGAGACTTCTTCCGCTTCGGAACAGCCATGGGTCTATCTCTCTTCTCTCGGAACGTCTGTGTTGTCGCGATCCGCACCCTCGATCAGGGGCGCAAGCGCTGCCCACCGCTCGTCGAGGGGGGCGTCGCGCTCTTCATCCGCGAGCACCAGGGAGATGCCTTCGGGGAGCTCGATGTTCTCGGGCTCACCGGCGATCTCCGGCTGGAACGGCAGTGCCAGCACCACCGCATCCCTCACGAGCTGTTCGAGGTCCACGTGGTCGCCGTCAACCTGATACTCGGAAGGAACCTCAGAAGGATACGCGAAAAGCTCCTGGAACTCGACATCGAGCGGAAGCGCGAAGTCGGTGAGGGTGCGGGCGCTCTGCGCATCCGCGACCGTCTCCACGTGTCCCGTGACGAGCATCCCCTCGTGCACCGACTCCACGCGCAGCTCGATCAGCAGCTCGCGGCCCTCGGCCACCCACGCGAGTCCCTCGCCCAGCTTCTCGGGGTTGCGGACGATGAGTTCACGCTCGCGCATCTCCCCCGGCCGGTTCACGAGGTCCCGGACGTTCACGCGGTACGGATTGCGTTCAGTCACGGCCGTCAATCCTACGCGTCCCGGAGCGCGGCGCGGCGCGGAGGCCCGGAAGCCCGTTCTGCGCGCGTGCTGTCGACCACCTGAGAACGTGCAGGCTTGGTCAGAGGGTGGCGCCGAGGACCGTGTCGAGGATCGCGATGCCCTGCTCGGCCTCGTCGCGGGTGATGACGCATGGCGGGACCACGTGGATGCGGTTGTCCGCCGTGAACGGCAGCAGCCCGCGCTCGAGCAGCCCCTTCTTCAGCTTGCCCAGCTCCTGCGCGCCGAGCGGCTCGCGGCTGCGCGGGTCGGACACGAGGTCCAGCGCCCAGAAGACGCCGACACCGCGCACCTCGCCGATCGCCTCGTGCCGCTCCGCGAGCGCCGCCAGGCCGGGGCCGATCACGTCACGGCCGACCGCGGTCGCGTTCTCCAGGATGCCTTCCTCGCTCATCGCGTCGAGGGCGCCGACGATGGACGCCATCGCCAGCGGGTGGCCCGAGTAGGTGAGGCCGCCCGGGAAGACCCGCTCGTCGAACGCCTCCGCGATCCACGGCGGGATGATGACGCCGCCGGCCGGCACGTACCCGGAGTTGACGCCCTTGGCGAAGGTGATCAGGTCGGGCACGACGCCCTCCGGGTTCACCTCAGCGTTCTGGAAGGCGAACCAGTCGCCGGTGCGGCCGAAGCCGGCCATCACCTCGTCGAGGATCAGCACGATGCCGTACTTGTCGGCGAGCGCGCGGACGCCGGCCAGGTAGCCGGGCGGCGGCATCAGGACACCGGCGGTGCCGGGGATGGTCTCGAGCAGGAGGGCGGCGATCGAGGACGCCCCCTCGGACTGGATGACCCGCTCCAGGTGGCGGAGGGCGCGCTCGCTCTCCTGCTCCGGGCTGTCCGACCAGAATTCGCTGCGGTAGGCGAACGGCCCGAAGAAGTGCACGTGGCCGCGCGCGTACTCGTTGGGCACGCGGCGCCAGTCGCCGGTCGCCACCACCGCGGCGCCGGTGTTGCCGTGGTAGGAGCGGTAGGTCGACAGCACCTTGTCGCGGCCGGTGACGAGGCGGGCCATGCGGATCGCGTTCTCGTTGGCGTCGGCTCCGCCGTTGGTGAAGAACACCTTGCTGAACTCGTCGCCCGCGCGGTCCAGGATGCGCGCGGCCGCCTCACCGCGGGCGAGGTTCGCGTGGGCGGGTGCGACCGTCGCGAGGAGCTCCGCCTGCGCCTGGATCGCCGCGACCACCTTCGGGTGCTGGTGGCCGATGTTGACGTTCACGAGCTGGCTGGAGAAGTCCAGGTACTCGTTGCCGTCGTAGTCCCAGACGGTGCTGCCCTTGCCTCCGGCGATCACGAGCGGCTTCAGCGCGCTCTGCACCGACCAGGAGTGGAAGACGTGGGCCCGGTCGAGTTCGTAGGCGCGCGCGCCGTCGGCTGGGTCGAGATCGTGCGTGCTCATGGGTCCATTCTGGTGGGAAAAGGTGCGGGCCGAGCAGGCGGACGCGGCCGCCTGCTCGACCCCATGGGTGGTGCCGGTGCTAGAGCTCTCCGCCGGCCTTCAGCTGCACCTCCATCGGCGTGAAGCTCTCGCCGGTGACGTCGATCTCCTCACCCTCGAGCTCGTCCAGGGCCTTCTGGATCC
>JAODAX010000111.1 GCA_025463675.1 Naasia sp.
TTATCGAATTATTAATCGTCGTCGTTATCATCGGCATCATCGCCGCCATCGCCATCCCGAACTTGCTTGCCGCGCGTCGTTCAGCCAATGAAGGTTCGGCAATTTCAGCAGTTCGTACTCTTCACGGCGCTCAAATGACTTATGCATCAACCTCGGGTAACGGTAACTTTACAGATTTGCCGGGATTGAGAACAGCTAATTTAGTTGACCAGGTTTTAGGCGCTACTGAACCGGCAGAAAAAAGCGGTTACAAATTTACCACATCAAAAGTAGACGCAGCAGCCGGAACAGCCGCAGGATTTGCAGCTTTAGCTGAACCTGTTACAGCCAGCGGTATCACAGCAACGGGAACACGCAGATTCGGTATTGAAACTGAAGGCGTTGTTTACACGCAACCTTCCACCGCAGCCACCATGTCGCATACAGAAGGTGTGTTAACCGTAACCGGCGCTACTGCTTTAGGACAGACACCAGCAGGATCCTAATTAAAAGGTATCTTTACAATAAAAAAGGAGATGAATTAAATTCATCTCCTTTTTTATTGTAATTCTCCGGATAATTTCCAGTTCGCTATTGTATAAACATTGGCTTTCTAATGAAGCTTTCCGACCAAAATTATGTTTATAAATTCCAAATTTTATCTTCAAGATAATGGATTGAAATTGTTCTCAATTATTTGGACATTTGTTCTCCTTACACCACTTCTTTTCTCAACAAGTTCACTAGCTTTCATTGGACATCCTTGGAAAGCTGAACTGGTAATGTCATTTATTCTTTGCATATTTTTAACTCTCTATTTATTTACTACACAAAGAGATAAAATTTCAGCTCTAATTTCTTCTCAAATTATTTCGTATATCATTGCTCCATGGTCTGCTTTTATAATCTGGAGCGCAATGTCTGCATTTTGGGCAGGCTCAATTTTATCAGTGCTGCATCATACATTAGTTTGGAGCTGTTATTTAATATTTTTCCTTTTTGCGATTAGAATTGTTTCCAATAAAAATTTGTTCAGAATCAGTTTAGTTTCACTCGGGTTGTTAACCGGAATTATTTGCAGTTCCTCCATTATAGAGTTTTTTTCCAAAGAAATTATCGAATATCGATATGCAAAATTTGCTGAAATTTTTGCCACACTATTACCAATATTTTTTTCCTTTATATTGTTGTCAAAGCGAAAACTTCTTGTATGGTCAACGATATTGACAACTCTTCTTTGTTTTGGAGTTTTGTTTTCACTGAGTCGCGGCGCTTTGTTTGCGTCTATCCTCGGTTTATTTATTTTCATCTTTCTCAGAATCCTTACTAAAAAAACTACTCGCGAAAAAAGACGTTTAGTTTGTGCAACACTTGGCATTATTCTTATCGTTTTTTTAACACAAATTTCAAACCTACTGACAACAAGCGAACAAAAGGGCAGCACGTTTTCCCGTATAGTAATACAAGATGAAAAAGATCCCAGCAACAGTATTTCTCTAAACGCCAGATTCCTTTTCGCCGGGGTTGTAAAAGAAATGTTTTCTAGCAATTATTTAGTTGGTATCGGCGCGGATAATTTTGGTTTGGAATTTAATAAATTCCGCGCGATTTTTTCGGCAAACCCTGAAAACAAATCTACTGCCAGTTTATATGAAGAACTTTTACCCCAAAGGGCACACAACGAGTATCTGCAAATTTTGGCAGAGTTGGGGATTGTCGGCGCAGCAATAATTTTGTGGCTGTTTTGGGGAATTATTAAATTAGGATTCACCGAAATAAGGAGAAAACGACATAAACGTGCCAATATTTTAACTCATTCCGCAATAGCTGGTATCGTTGCCTTTCTTTTTAGTTCATTATTTAGCTCCTTCTCATTTCGGTTGATGCAGAATGGACTCGTATTCTTCTTTCTGGTGGCAATACTCTTGAGAAATTATGTAGTTGAAAAGAATCAGGAAAAACAAAACAATTTACTTATAGCGCCGCGCTTAAAGTTATTATTTATTTCAATTGCATTAGTAGCGTGTTTATCGTTAACTTTCTTTTCCGCACTTAAAGCAGCCAGCAAGTTTTTCGTTTATCAAGCGGAAAAACAAGAAAGCTTTGAAGTGGCTACATCTTATTACAAAAATGCAATCTTTCTTGATCCTGCTAATAGTTTAGCTAATTATTCATATGGGATTCGATTACTTAAGGAACGTAACTACTTTGATTCCGCGTCGCAAATCCAACAATCGGTAGAAAAAGGACTCAATGCCTCTGTTTCTTATTCTTACCTTGTCTCTTCACAACTATCAGCAAATCAGATTCAGCCAGCTCTCAAAACTAATTCGGATGCAATCAAGATTTTCCCTTATTCAGTATTTCTGAGAGTTCGATATGCTGCTATGTTAAAAAAACTTCACAGGGAAGAAGAATTTAATGAGCAATTTAAAATTGCCGAGCAACTCAACAAAAGACAAGCTCGGTCATGGATATTATTAATAAATAAAGGAGCTTTGGCATTAGCTCAAGAATCCCTCAACAATAAAGAAATTTTAAGTTTGACAGAATTGCATCCCAATCAAGCCATTAACTCTATATGGGTAGGTCAGTAAATATATAAAACAAACGAAAACTTAAAATATATTTAAGTGCCTTCCGTGACAAACCTATTTGTGCCCCCAGATTATGTTCTATAAATCCAGTATTGAGAATCAAACCTTTTTTGTAGTAAAATATTTTGGTTTTTAACAAAAATCGCTTCTTAAACTTTCGCACGCCGACAAAAACTCCATAAAACAATGAATCGAATTTTTGTAATCGCCCGCAATGCATTTCGCGAAGCAGTTCGCGACCGCGTTTTATATAATCTGGTCGTATTTGTTCTGCTGATTACGGCGAGCGCGGTTTTTCTCGGTGAATTGAC
>JAODAX010000042.1 GCA_025463675.1 Naasia sp.
CCGACCGGGATCAGCGGGCCGGACCGCGATGGTGACGCGCCCGATGGCGGCGGGCGCGGCCGCCGATCCGGAGAGCGGTGCGAGCGCGGTGACGAGGGCGAGGACGCCGGCGTGAGCGGCGGCGAGCGCGGCCGCGACAGGGGGGAACGAGTAGACGGAGATGGGGCTTCTGCTGGGAACCGATGGACCGGGACACCGTGCGATCGGGCAGGGAAGTGCGTGCTACCCGATCGGAGGAGCCCCTCGGGCGCGCGCGGTCGAGGGCGGCGTGCCGGGTCGGCGGAGGGGAGAACCGGCGGGGTCCGGCGGCGGGCGATGCTGGGCCGCAGGGCGAGCAGCCGAACGGCCGCGGTCGCGGCGCTGCGGAAGGCCACGGCCAGCTCGACGAGCGCCAGGACGGCCAGCACGGCGACGGAGGCGACCGCGAGGAGCAGCAGGTCCGACGGGGCGACGACAGGCTTGCCGAGCGCCCGGAGGAGGACCAGCACGACCTCGGTCACGCCCCTCCTGCCATCGCCACCCCGGCCCCGCCACAGGGCTGCGGTTACGCTGGATGCCGTCATGCAGCCGCTCACCGAAGACCTCATCCGCGCCTCGCTCGTGAACGCGACCGCGGGCGAAGCCGCCCGGATGACCCTGCCCGGGCTGCACGAGGTGCTGTGGGACGAGCGCGAGTATCTCGGCTGGCGGGACTCGCGCACCCCGCAGCGCGCGTACATCGTGCACTGGCGGGACGGCCGCCCCGTCGGCATGATGCTGCGGGCCGCCGAGAACCGGATGCGCCGCGGCGCGGCCGCCATGTGCTCCCTCTGCCAGACACCGCAGCCGGCCGGTCAGGTGTCCCTCTTCTCGGCGCCCCGTGCCGGCGAGTCGGGGCGCGACGGCAACACGGTCGGCACCTACATCTGCGGCGACCTCGCGTGCTCGCTGACCATCCGGATGACACCGCCCGCCTACGAGATGCAGCCCGACCCCGCGGTGATCGTAGCCCGGCGGATCGAGACGCTGCGTGCCCGACTCGGGGCGTTCACCGACACGGTGCTCGCGGAGGGCTGATCCCCCGCCAGCTCGCGGCAGGCCCGAGCGGTTCACGATGACGCCCGTCGCGGCGCTGCTCGCCGTCCCCGCGCTCGTTGTGGCGCTCGGCTGACCGTCCCGAGCGGATCAGCTGCGCGCGTGACCCTCGGCGAGGTACGCGAGCCGCCGGAGCGTCTCCCGGTTGCGCAGGAACAGTCCGATGCGCCGGATCGGCGCCGGCACGAGTCGCCCGGGGCCCTTCACGGCATCCTCGACGATGCGCACCACGCAGCCGGTGCCGGCCGCGCGCGCCTCGAGCAGGACCTCCGCCTCGCCGATCGGCCAGCCGCGCGCGCGGAGCCGCACGCGGCGGGGCGGGTCCCACTCGAGCACCACCGTCTTGTCGTTGAGCAGCACCGGCCAGACGCCGAACGAGTGCTGGATCTCGCCGCCTTCGCGCGGGAACCTCTCGGTGACCGCTCGCGCTCGGGACGCGCCGACCACCCACACCGGGTACAGCCAGCCGTCGGCGAGGACGGCGAACACGTCCTCCGGCCTTGCGGCGATGCGGCGGGTGGTGACGGCCATGTCAGATCCTTTCGGGGGCGAGGGACGGCGGCGAGGAGACGCCGAACTCGGTAGCGAGCGCGACGCGGGCGGCGTTCCAGCCGGCCATGCCATGGACGCCCGGACCGGGCGCCGAGGATGCGGAGGCGAGGTAGATGCCGGCCGCGGGGGTGCGCCACGGGGTGGGCGACAGGGTGGGCCGGGCGAGCAGCTGCCAGAACGTGCCGCTGCCGGACGCGATGTCCCCCTCGATGTAGTTGGCGTTGTACCCGGCCACTTCGACCGCGGTCCTCCCGCTGGAGGCGAGGACCACGTCGCGGAAGCCGGGCGCGAATCGCTCGATCTGCCGGGCGATCGCCTCGGTCTGGTCCGCGTTCGAGCCGCGGGGCACGTGGGTGTACGTCCACAGCGTCTGTGCGCCCTGGGGCGCCCGAGAGCCGTCGACGATGCTCGGCTGCGACACCAGCACGAACGGCCGCGCCGAATGCCGGCCCGCCGCCACCTCACGCTCCGCGTAGGCGACCTCGGCGCGCGTGCCGCCGACGTGCACGGTGCCCGCCGACGCGACGCGGGGGTCGCGCCACGGGACCGGTCCGGACAGCGCGAAGTCGACCTTCGCAACCGCATTGCCGTAGCGGAAGCGCTCGAGGCGCCGCCGGTACGCGGCGGGCAGCCGGTCCCCGGCGATGGAGAGGAGGTCTTTCGTGCTGGTGTCGAACAGCACCGCGCGGGCGGGAGGGAGCTCGGCCAGCGAGGCGATGCGGTGGCCCAGCTCGATGCGTCCGCCGTGGGCGCGCAGATCGGCGGCGAGCGCATCCGGGATCGCCTGGGTTCCTCCCAGCGGGATGGGCCAGCCGCCGGCGTGGCCGTGCACGGCGAGCGCGAGGCCCGCGGCAGCCGCCCCGAGGGAGGGTAGCGGCTGCACGCCGTGCGCCATCACCCCGGTGAGGAGGGCACGCCCCTCCTCCCCACGCCAGCGCGCGTTCCACAGCGGGCCGCCCTGCTCGAGGGCACGCAGCCCGAACCGGACCAGCTCGACCGGGTGCCGGGGGAAGCGAAGCAGGGAGCCGCCGGTGAATTCCGACACCGCATCGACGCGCCGGACGAGCGGCCCGAGCAGCTGCCGCCACGCGGGACCATCGGCACCGAGCTCGCCCACGGTGCGGTCGAGATCGTGGTACGCGAGAGCCGCCGGCCGGTCGTCGAGGGGGTGCGCGTAGGAGATCTCGGGCAGCCCGAAGGGGACGCGCTCGCGCAGCCCGAACTCCTGGAAGAACGGCGACGCGAAGGCCATCGGGTGCACGGCGGAGCAGGTGTCGTGGGCGAAGCCCGGCAGGGTCAGCTCGGCGGTGCGCGCGCCCCCGCCGATGGTGTCCGCCGCCTCGTACACCTCGACCGTGAGGCCCGCGCGGGCGAGCGTGACGGCGGCGGCCAGACCGTTGGGGCCCGCACCGATGATCACTGCGTCGACCGCGGTCATGCGGCCAGTCTTCCATCCGGCTGCGCGTCACCGGCTGCCCTTGACGCGGGGTCACTGCGCCGCGCGAGGGTCAGGCGTTCGCGGGGTCCGCCGCCAGCACGGAGATCACGTTGCCCGCCGGATCACGGAACCAGGCGATGTCCGGCCCCCACTCGGGCCCGCCGCGCGCGATGCCCTCCTCGTCCGTGGGGAACTCGTCGTCAGGGTACATCTTCGTCTCCACGCCCTGCCCGCGGAGTGGGTCGACCGCGGCGTCGATGTCCGGCACCGGGACGTTCAGCACCGTGAACGTCGCCGGCTCGTGGTTCTCCTTCGGGTAGATGAAGACGCGCCCGCCGCCGGGGAAGGCCAGGCCGAGCCCACCCATCGTGTCGGCGACCTCGAGCCCCAGCACGTCGCGGTACGAGATGCGGCACTCGTCTATGCGGTCCCATGAGATTCCGCTGAAGGCGTGCGATGCGGCGAACATGGTGCTCCTCCGCTCTGCGGCATCTCCAAGTTGTGAACACCGTCCACAATGCCGCGGTCGCGCGGTATCGTCGACGGGTGACTCCCGAGGAGACCGTGCCGCCGCCGCGCGCCACCTACCGGCACGGCGACCTGCGCGCCGCGCTCCTCGACGCGGGCCTCCAGCTCGCCCGCGCCGGCGGGCCGGACGCCGTGGTGCTGCGGGAGGCGACCCGGCGCGTCGGGGTCTCCCCCAATGCGGCCTACCGGCACTTCGCCGACCGGGCGGCGCTCCTCGCCGCCGTCTCCGACGCCGCGCAGGGCCTCGCCGCCGACTCGATGAAGACCGCTCTCGACGCGCTTACTGCGGGCGGCACCGCGGCGGAGGCGGCGCGCGGCCGGCTGCACGCGGTGGGCTCCGGCTACATCGCGTTCGCCCAGCACGAGCCCGGGCTGTTCCGGGCGGCCTTCACCGTGCCGAGCGATCTCAGCGAGGCGTTCAGCCTCGCGAAGGCCGGCCGCGACGGGCTGACCCCGTTCCAGCTGCTCGCGGGGGTGCTCGACGAGCTGGTAGCCGCAGGCGAGATCGGTGCCGACCGGCGCCTCGGGCTCGAGTTCCTCGCCTGGTCGGCCGTGCACGGCCTCGCGATGCTCGTCATCGACGGCCCGCTCCGCGGCCTGACCGCCGAGTTGATCGACGCGACCCGGGAGCGGCTCCTCGACATGGTGGACAGCGGACTCTAGGCGGTCGCCTTTCGCACCGAGTCGCCCACTTCTGCCGCTCTTTCGGGCGGAAAGGCGGCAGAAGTGGGCAAGTCAGACGATCGCCGGCGTCAGGAGTTCGCGCGCTCCAGCACGAGCTCCCGGACCCGGGCGGCATCCGCCTGACCCTTCATCGCCTTCATCACCGCACCGATGACGGCGCCTGCCGCCTGCACCTTGCCGTCGCGGATCTTCGCGAGCACGTCCGGCTGGGTGGCGAGCGCCTCATCGATCGCGGCGAGCAGCGCCGTGTCGTCGGACACCACGGCGAGACCGCGCGCCTCGACCACGTCGTCCGGTGAGCCCTCGCCCGCCACGACGCCCTCGAGCACCTGGCGGCCGAGCCGGTCGGTCAGCATGCCGGTCTCGACGAGCGCGATCAGCTCGCTCAGGTGCAGCGGCGAGATCAGCGTGCCCGGCTCGACGCCGCGCGCGTTGGCGATGCGGAGGATCTCGCCGAGCCACCACTTGCGGGCCTGCGCGGGGGCGGCGCCCGCGGCGACGGTCTGCTCCATCTCGACGAGCAGGTTCGCGTTGATGATGTCGCGGAACTCGCTCTCAGTGAACCCGTACTCGGTCTGCAGGCGCCGGCGGAACGCGGCCGGCGACTCCGGCAGCGCCGCACGCAGCTCGGCGACCAGCTGCCGCGACGGCACGACCGGCAGCAGGTCCGGCTCCGGGAAGTAGCGGTAATCGTCGGCGTCCGACTTGGGTCGGCCCGGGCTCGTCGTCCCGGTGTCCTCGTGCCAGTGCCGGGTCTCCTGCGTGATCGTGCCGCCGGCGTCGAGGACCGCCGCCTGCCGCTGAATCTCGTAGCGGACCGCGCGCTCCACGCTGCGGAGGCTGTTGACGTTCTTCGTCTCGGTGCGGGTGCCGAGCGTCGTGGTGCCCCGCCGCCGCAGCGACACGTTGGCATCGCAGCGCAGGTTGCCGCGCTCCATGCGCGCCTCGGAGACGCCGAGCGAGCGGACGATGTCGCGGATGGTGGCGACGTAGGCACGCGCGATCTCCGGCGCACGATGCTCTGTACCGAAGATCATCCGGGTCACGATCTCGACCAGCGGCACGCCCGCCCGGTTGTAGTCGACCAGCGAGTACTCGGCGCCCTGGATGCGGCCCGTCGAGCCGCCGACGTGGGTCAGCTTGCCGGCATCCTCCTCCATGTGGGCGCGCTCGATGGGGATCTTCACGAGCGTGCCGTCGTCGAGCTCGACCTCGACCTCGCCGTCGAACGCGATCGGCTCGTCGTACTGCGAGATCTGGTAGTTCTTCGCGGTGTCGGGATAGAAGTAGTTCTTCCGCGCGAACCGGCTCGACTCGGCGATGGAGCAGCCGAGCGCGAGCCCGAGCGAGATGGAGTAGCGCACGGCCTGCTCGTTGACGACGGGCAGCGAGCCCGGCAGGCCGAGGTCGACCGGCGCGATGTTGGTGTTCGGGTCGCCGCCGAAGTCGTTCGGCGCTGCCGAGAACATCTTCGTGGCGGTCGAGAGCTCGACGTGCACCTCGAAGCCGAGGACGGGCTCGAACTTCTCGAGAGCCTCCTCGAACGACATCAGGGCGGCCATCAGCGGGTCCCTCCGTCCGGCTCGGTGCCGGGTCCCGGCGGCGGCGCGAGGTGCGCACTGCCCGCCGTCTCCAGCTCCGGCAGGCGGTCGAGCAACGGGCCGCCCCACTTCTCCTCGAGCAGCGCCTCGAGCGTGGCGCCGATCCGATAGAGGCGCACGTCTTCACGGGCGGGCGCCATGATCTGGATGCCGACGGGCAGGCCGTCCTCGGGGGCGAGCCCGATCGGCAGGCCCATGCCGGGCACACCGGCGAGGTTCGCCGGGATCGTCGTGATGTCGTTGAGGTACATCGCGAGCGGGTCGTCCATCTTCTCGCCGAACGTGAACGCGGTGGTCGGCGCGGACGGCGAGACGAGCACGTCGCTGGAGGCGAACGCCGCGTCGAAGTCGCGCTGAATCAGCGTGCGCACCTTCTGGGCGCTGCCGTAGTAGGCGTCGTAATAGCCGGCTGAGAGCGCGTAGGTGCCGAGGATGATGCGGCGCTTCACCTCGGGGCCGAAGCCGGCGCCGCGGGTGGCGGCCATCACCTGCTCGACCGTGCCGCCGCCTTCCGGCTCGACGCGCAGGCCGAACCGGACCCCGTCGTACTTGGCGAGGTTGCTGGAGGCCTCGGCGGGCAGGATCAGGTAGTAGGCGGCGACCGCGTACTCGAAGTGCGGGGCGCTGACCTCGACGATCTCCGCGCCGGCAGCGGCGAGCACCGCGAGCGCCTCGTCGAAGCGCTGGCGGACGCCGGCCTGGAAGCCGTCGCCGCCGAGCTCACGGACCACGCCGACGCGCACGCCGGTGAGGTCGCCGGCCGCCCGGCCGGCGCGCGCGGCGTCGGCGAAGGACGGCCAAAGCTCGTCGAGCGAGGTGGAGTCGCGCGGGTCGTGACCGCCGATCACGTCGTGCAGCAGCGCCGCGTCGAGCACCGTACGGCTGACCGGGCCGACCTGGTCGAGCGACGACGCGAGCGCGATCGCGCCGTATCGGGAGACGCCGCCGTACGTCGGCTTGACGCCGACCGTGCCGGTCACGGCGGCGGGCTGGCGGATGGAGCCGCCCGTGTCGCTGCCGAGCGCGAACGGGGCCTCGAAGGCCGCTACCGCCGCGGCCGAGCCGCCGCCGGAGCCGCCGGGGATCCGGTCGCGGTCCCACGGGTTGCGGGTCGGCCCGTAGGCCGAGTGCTCGGTGGACGAGCCCATCGCGAACTCGTCCATGTTCGTCTTGCCGAGCGGCACCAGGTTCGCGGAGCGCAGCCGGGCGACGACCGTCGCGTCGTACGGCGGGATCCAGCCCTCGAGGATCTTGGAGGCCGCGGTGGAGGGCATGTCCTTCGTGCAGAGCACGTCCTTGATGGCGATGGGGACGCCGCCGAGGGGGCCTACGTCGTAACCGTCGGCGCGGCGCCGATCGATCTCGCTCGCGGTGCGCAGCGCCGCCTCGGGAGCTGTGTGCAGGAAGGCGTGCAGGTCGCCGTCCACGGCGGCGATGCGGTTGAGGGACGCCCGCGTCGCCTCGACGCTCGACACCTCGCGGGCGGTCAGGAGCGCGGCGAGTTCCGCGGCCGGCAGCCGGGTCAGGTCGTCGGTCACTGCTCCTCCCCCAGGATCGCGGACACGCGGAAGCGCCCGTCGAACGAGTCGGGAGCCCCCGCGAGCGCCTGCTCGGGAGTCAGCACCTCGCCGACGACGTCCTGCCGGAACACGTTCTGCAGCGGGATCGGGTGGCTGGTGGCGGGGACGTCGGGGGTGGCCACCTCGGTCACCTTGCGCACGCTGTCGACGATCGAGCCGAGCTCGACCGCCAGGTGGGCGATTTCGTCGGGGGTGAGAGCGATGCGGGCCAGGTTCGCGAGGTGCTGCACCTGGTCGGTCGTGATGGCGGACGTCTCGTCGGGCATGCCTTTCATCCTAGGAGCGTGGCCGGGCCCCGGATGCGGCGGCCCCGTGCGCGGGGACGGTGGGGCGGGTGGCTAGCGGCCGAGCGCCAGCGTCTTGCCGGCGTCATCCGCGCCGCCCTCGGTGACCCAGTCGCCGCGGTCGATGCCGATCAGCGAGAGGTTCCGCAGCGACTCGGTCCCCGGCTCCAGGTACCAGTCGTGACCGACGGATGCCGTGAGCGCGACGCCGGTCAGCGGGTCGACCGCGCCCGCCACGCTCATCGTGCGCGCGCCGAAGTCCTCGGATCCGGGGTCGACGCCGAAGAACGCGGTCTGCACGACCGGGTCCCACGCCGCCTCGCCGACCCACACGCGGCGCTTCGGCACGGCGAGATCGTCGACCGAGTCGGCGCTGCCGCCCGGTGAGCCCATCATCGCCAGCGCGTCGAGCTCCATGTCACCGCGGGAGAGCGCGAGCATGGCCGCCGTCGCCCCGTACGAGTGTGCGAACACGGAGATGTAGGGCTCGTCGCCGGGCCGCCCGTCGCGCAGCCCGTTCACCGTGCCGGACAGGAAGGTGGCGCCCTCCTCGGCGAGGTCGAGGCCCACCACGTTGGTCACGTCCGGCGTCCGGTAGCCGATCCAGGACACCGTCGCGACGGTGGCGTCCTCCTCGAACATCGCCAGCCACTCGCCCTGCGCGTCGTAGAGGTCGGCGGTGACCTTCGTCCACTCCGTCATGTGCTCACGGATGGACAGCAGAGCCCCGGGGACGAGAACGCTGACGTAGTCGGCGGTGTCGAGGTCGCCGAGCACGACCGCAGCCCGTCCGGGCATCGACGTGTCGAGCAGCAGCAGGGTGCGATCCGGGCCGCCCGGCGTCTCGGTGAGGGAGGCCTCCACCTTCTCGAGCATCCCGACCCGGGTCGCGAGGTCGGTGGCCGCGCCCTTGCCCGGGGCGTCGGCGAGGTCCACCCGCAGGCGGTCGAGCGCGCGGTCGAGGGTGAGCCGGTTGGCGGCGTCGCGCATCTCGTACGGCACCCCGTCGAGGTTGCCGACGAGTGTGGGCGCCGCGTCCACCAGCTCCCGCCGCTCGGGGATGCCGCGCTCCTCCCACCACGCCGCGACCGCCGTGGGAGACGGCGACCTCTCCAGGAACTGGCGGACGAGCACCGGGTTGTCATCCACGAGGGTGCGCAGCGCGTCCGGTTCGAGGTCGTCGAGGTCGCGCAGCAGCTGGCTGGGCTCGAGTGACCCGGCGAGGGCGATGTCCACGGTCGGGGCGCCGGTGCGCGGATCCTCACCGAAGACGAGGGGCGCGCAGATGGCCGGCGCCGACCCGAGAGGCGGCGATGCGTCGGCGGGGGCGACGGCGGTGGTGGCCGCGACGGCGAGCATGAAGGCACCGAGAAGCACCGCCCACCCCCTGTCAACTCGAGACCCGACCAGTCGACCCTGCGGGAGCGGATCGGGAGAGGACGGGCGTGGCCCCCATGCTAGGGACAGCACCGTTCGCGGGGCAGTCCCCCATCGTCCCCCCGGGGTCCCCGAGAAGGGGGACCGCGGATCGTGCCGCGTCAAACCGCCGGTCCAACCCTCTACCTGAGGTCGAATGCCGCGCCTGCGCCCCCGGATTGGGGCGAGCGACGCCGCGCCACGACACGCCGTGCGACCGAGTCAGCGGACCGCGTCCGGGCCTTCCTCGAGAAGCTTGCGAAAGCCGTCGGCGTCCAGGATCGGCACACCCAGCTCCTCCGCCTTGGTGAGCTTCGACCCGGCGCCGGGACCCGCGGCCACGAAGTCGGTCTTCTTGGAGACGGAATTGCCGGCCTTGCCGCCGGCGGCGAGGATGGCCTCTACCGCGCCTTCGCGACTGAAGCCCTCGAGCGCCCCCGTCGGCACGACGGTGATGCCGGAGAGGATGCCGCCCTCGACGACGGCGGCACCGGGCCCCGGGTGGCCCGGGGTGGCGAGCTGCGCACCAGCGGCGGCCCAGCGCTCCAGGATCTCCTGGTGCCAGTCCACCTCGAACCAGGCGAGCAGGGCGTCGGCGATGATCGGGCCCACCCCCGGCACGGCGGCGAGCTCGTCTCGCGACGCGGCGCGCATGGCGTCGACGGAGCCGAAGTAGCCGGCGAGGGCCCGCGCCGCGACCGGCCCGACGTGCCGGATCGACAACCCCACGAGGAACCGCCACAGCTGCTGGGTCTTCGCCTTCTCCAGGTTCGCGAGCAGGTCGAGCGCCGCGCGCGACGGCTCGCCGTTCTTCTTCTGGTACGGCGCGACCAGCTTGGGGACGCCGTCGACGGTGCGCGGCAACCCCGTTTCCGGATCGCGGACCTGCACCCGGATCGTCAGCAGGTCGTCGAGGGCGAGCTCGAACAGCCCCGCCTCCGTCTCGAGCGGCGGGCGGGCCGGCTCGGCGGGCTGGGTCAGCGCGAACGCCCCGACCTCGCCGAGCGCCTCGATATCGAGCGCACCGCGGGAGCCGATGTGCTCGACGCGGCCGCGGACCTGGGCGGGGCACGCGCGGGCGTTCGGGCAGCGCAGGTCGGCGTCGCCCTCCTTCGCCGGGCGCAGCGGAGTGCCGCACTCCGGGCACTCCGTCGGCATCACGAACTCGCGCTCCGTGCCGTCGCGCAACTCGACGACCGGCCCGAGCACCTCCGGGATGACGTCGCCCGCCTTGCGCAGCACGACGGTGTCGCCGATGAGGACGCCCTTCGCTTTGACGATGTCCTGGTTGTGCAGGGTCGCCTGGCGTACGGTCGAGCCCGCGACGAGGGCTGGCGTCATCACCGCGAACGGGGTGGCTCGGCCCGTGCGGCCCACCGAGACGACGATGTTCTCGAGCTTGGTGTGCACCTCCTCGGGCGGGTACTTGAAGGCGATCGCCCAGCGCGGCGCGCGGCTCGTGGCGCCGAGCTCGACGTGCAGGTCGAGGTCGTCGACCTTGACTACGACCCCGTCGATCTGGTGCTCGACGCCGCCGCGGTTCTCGCCGTAGCGCTTGATGTACTCGGCGACCTCGCCGATGGAGTCGTAGACCCGGAAGTGGGTGGAGATCGGCAGGCCCCACTCGGCGAGAAGGCCGTAGACCTCGGACTGAGCGCCGACCGGAGTGGCGCGCTCGATCTCGCCGACCGGCCAGGCGCCGATGCCGTGCACGAGCATCCGCAGCCGGCGGATGCGATCGCGCATCAGCTCGAGACGCTCGGGACTCTTGCCCTCCTCCTTCTGTCGGAGGGATCCGCTGGCGGCGTTGCGCGGGTTGGCGAAGACGCGTTCGCCGGCGGCTGCCTGGCGCGCGTTGAGGTCATCGAACGCCGCGACGGGGAAGAAGATCTCGCCGCGGATCTCCACCAGGTCGGGGTGCCCCGTACCGCTCAGCCGGTCGGGGATGCTGCCCATGGTGCGGACGTTCTGGGTCACGTCCTCCCCCACGACGCCGTCGCCGCGCGTCGCGGCGGTCACGAGCGCCCCGTGCTCGTAGCGGAGGTTGATGGCGAGGCCGTCGATCTTCAGCTCGGTGAGGTAGCGCACCGTCGAGCGGCCGGCGTCGCGCTCCACCTTCGCCGCCCAGGCGTCGAGCTCCTCCCGGCTGAACACATTGTCGAGGCTCAGCATGCGCTCGGCGTGCTCGACAGGCGCGAAGAGGGTCGTCTCCGCCCGCCCGCCGACGGTCTGGGTAGGGCTGTCCTGGCGGCGCAGCCGGGGATGCTGCTGCTCGAGCTGCTCGAGCCGGCGCGCCATCGCGTCGTACTCCTCGTCGGAGGCGGTGGATGCGTTGCCGCCGTAGTACTCCTCGCGCAGCTGGAGGATCCGCTCGGTGAGGCGGTCGACCTCGTCGGCTGCCGCCTCGAGGTCGGGGCGCGCCTCCGGAAGGACGGCGTCGTCCGCGGTGTCGCTCACGCCCCGACTCTCGCAGGGACCGCCGACACCGTGCGGTCGATCGTGCACTGGCCCAGCACGCGGGTGCCGCGGTACAGCACCGCCGTCTGCCCGGGCGCGACCCCGAACAGCGGGGCGTCCGGTGTGATGACGAGTTCCCCGTCGAGCAGGCGTGCCGTCGCCGGCTCCGGGTCGGAATGGGCGCGGATCTGCACGTCGCAGGAGAACGCCACCGCCGGGTCGAAGCCGAGCGGCCCGGTCCAGGTGTGCCGAGCGCCGGCGAGCTCCGTGATCGCCAGCGCCTCGCGCGGCCCCACGACCACCTGGTTGGTGACCGGCCGCACCTCCAGCACGAAGCGCGGGCGGCCGTCGGGCGCCGGGGTGCCGATTTTCAGGCCACGCCGCTGGCCGACCGTGTAGGCGAGGGCGCCGTCGTGCCGGCCGACCAGCGCCCCGGCGCCGTCGACGATGTCGCCCGGCGCGAAGTCGATGCGCTCGTCCAGCCACCCGCGGGTGTCGCCGTCGGAGATGAAGCAGATGTCGTGGCTGTCCGGCTTCTTCGCCACGGCCAGTCCGCGCGCCTCCGCCTCCGCCCGGACGAGCGCCTTCGACGGCGTCGCGCCGAGCGGGAAGAGCGCGTGCGCCAGCTGGTCGGCGGTGAGCACGCCCAGCACGTATGACTGGTCCTTCGCCTCGGCGGACGCCCGGTGCAGCTCGCGCGTGCCGTCCACGGCGGTCACGACGGTGGCGTAGTGGCCAGTGCAGAGCGCGTCGAAGCCGAGCTCGAGCGCCCTCTCGAGGAGCGCGGCGAACTTGATCCGCTCGTTGCAGCGCATGCAGGGGTTGGGGGTGCGGCCCGCGGCGTACTCGGCGACGAAGTCGTCGACCACGTCCTCGGCGAACCGCTCCGAGAAGTCCCAGACGTAGAACGGGATGCCGAGGCGGTCCGCCGCACGGCGGGCGTCCATCGCGTCCTCGATGGTGCAGCAGCCGCGACTGCCCGTGCGCAGCGTGCCGGGCATCCGGCTGAGCGCCAGGTGCACGCCGACGACGTCGTGCCCCGCCTCGACGGCGCGCGCGGCCGCGACCGCGGAGTCCACTCCACCGCTCATCGCCGCCAGCACGCGCATGGCGGAAAGTCTAGATCGCGGCGCGAGCGGGCTCCTCCTGGCGGTCGGCGGCTTGCGCCGAGCGCGGCGCCTCCCCACGCTGCGCGGTACGTAGCGCCGAGCGCGGGTGGTGTACACACCGCGCTCGGCGTCACGCACCGCGCTCGGCGTCAGGCTCGGCGGGCGGCCCGGCGGGCGCGGGCGACCGCGTCGGGGAGCGCGCGGAGCACCGCGTCCACGTCCGCCTCCGTCGTCGAGGCGCCGAAGGTGAAGCGGAGCGCGCCCCGCGCGTGCGCCTCGTCGACGCCCATCGCGAGCAGCACGTGCGAGAGCTCGGCGACGCCGGCCGCGCAGGCGGCTCCGGTGCTGACGGCGATCTCCGCCGTGTCGAGCAGGAAGAGCAGGGAGTCGCCGTCGCAGCCGGCGAAGGTGAAGTGCGCGTTGCCCGGCAGCCGCTCCGGCCCGGCGAGGGCGCCGCGCAGCACGGCGTCCGGGATCGCTTCGAGCACGCCGCGGATCAGGCGATCGCGCAACGCCGACGTCCGGGCCGCCGCGGCCCCCCGCCGCTCCACCGCGAGGGTGGCAGCCAGCGCGAACGCGACCGCGCCCGCCACGTCCTGCGTGCCGGATCGGATGCCGCGCTGCTGGCCGCCGCCGTGCAGCAGCGGGTCGGCGGCGGTCCGGCGGCCGACGATCAGCGCGCCGACGCCGACCGGCCCGCCGATCTTGTGCGCGGACACGCTGAGCGCGGCGGCCCCCGAGCCGCGGAAATCGACGGGGACGGCGCCGAGCGCCTGCACGGCGTCCACGTGCAGCGGCACGCCGTGAAATGCGGCGACCGCGGCGAGGGCGGGGATGTCGCTCACGGTGCCGACCTCGTTGTTGGCCCAGATCGCGGTGGCCACCGCCGCTCCGCCGGCCAGCGCCGCGTCCAGCGCGGCGGGCAGGATGCGGCCGTCCCCATCGACGGCGACATCGACCACCTCGGCGCCCTCGCGGCCCGCGAGCCAGGCGAGCGTGTCGAGCGTCGCGTGGTGCTCCACGCCGGACGCGGCGATCCGCGCCGAGGCACCCGCGCGGGTCCGCGCCCAGAAGATCCCCTTCAGCGCCGTGTTGATGGCTTCGGTGCCGCCCGAGGTGAACACCACCTCCACCGGATCGCAGCCGAGCGCGCCGGCGAGCTTCTCGCGGGCCTCCTCGAGCATCCGGCGCGCGTCCCGGCCGGCCGCGTGCAGGGACGCCGGGTTGCCGGCCACCGCGAGGGCCGCCGTGTACGCCTCGAGCACCTCCGGCAGCAGCGGAGTGGTGGCGGCGTGATCCAGGTAGACAGCCACGACCCCATACATTAGGTGCATGACCGGCGAAGACCCCCTTCGCGATCTGGGGGTCCACGCCACCGGCGGCGGCGGCGAGCTGCGCATCTGGAGCGGCACCGCCGATGCGATCGAGCTGTGCCTCTTCGATGATGCCGACCCGCACTGGATCACCGCCACCGTGCCGCTGGTCCGCGACGGGAACGGCGTCTGGTCCGGCTCGTCCCCCCTGTTGACGCCGGGGCGCGCCTACGGGGTTCGCGTCTCCGGCCCTCCCGGGCCCGGGAACACGTTCAACCCCTCGACGGTCCTCCTCGACCCGTACGCCCGCGGCGTCTCGCGCATCACGCCGGGCACGTGGCGGAGCGTCGTCACCGACGAGGCGTTCGACTGGGCGGGCACCACGAAGCCGAACGTCCCGCTCGACCACACGGTGATCTATGAGGCGCACGTGAAGGGGCTCACCAAGCTGAGCCCGCAGCTCGCGCGCGAGCTGCGGGGCACCTACGCCGGCCTCGCGAACAACCGCACCGTCGGCTACCTCCGCGACCTCGGCATCACGGCCGTGGAGCTGCTGCCGGTGCACGCGTTCGCGAGCGAGCGCCGGCTCATCGGCCAGGGCCGGACCAATCACTGGGGCTACAACTCCCTGTCCTACTTCGCCCCGCACCCGGCATACGCGTCGGTCGCGGCTCAGAAGGCAGGACCAGCCGCGGTGCTCCGGGAGTTCAAGGGCATGGTGCGCCTCCTGCACGAGGCGGGCATCGAGGTGTTCCTCGACGTCGTCTACAACCACACCGCCGAGGAGGGCATCGGCGGCCCCCGCACCAGTTTCCGGGGCATCGACAACTCCTCCTACTACCGGCAGGCCACCGCCGGCGTCTACGTCGACACCACCGGGTGCGGCAACTCCCTCGACTTCAGTCAGGACGCCCCGGTGCGGATGGTGCTCGACTCGGTGCGCTACTGGGCCAACGAGGTGCAGATCGACGGCTTCCGGTTCGACCTGGCGGTGACGCTCGGCCGCGACGCGATGGGCGGCTTCGACGCGGAGCATCCTCTGCTCGCCGGGCTGAGGGACGACCCCGCCCTGCAGGGCGTCAAGCTGATCGCGGAGCCGTGGGACGTCGGCCACGAAGGGTGGCAGACCGGCAACTTCCCCGACGGCTGGAGCGAGTGGAACGACCGGTTCCGCGACTCGGTGCGCGACTTCTGGCTCACCGACCTCGCCGCCGCGCGCCGCGGTGAGCACCGCGCGGGCGGCACGGGCAAGCTCGCGACCGCGCTCGCCGGCTCGGCCGACACGTTCGCGAAGGACCGCGGCCCGCTTGCCTCCGTGAACTTCGTCACCGCGCACGACGGATTCACCCTCGCCGACCTCGTCGCCTACGACAGCAAGCACAATCTCGGCAACGGCGAGCAGAACCGGGACGGCACCGACAACAACCGCTCGTTCAACTTCGGCGCGGAGGGCGCGACCCGCGACTGGCGGATGGTCGCCGCCCGCCGCCGCGCGATGCGGAACCTGATGGGCACGCTCCTGCTCTCGGCGGGCATCCCGATGATCACCGCGGGCGACGAGTTCGGCCGCACCCAGCACGGGAACAACAACGCCTACTGCCACGACAGCGAGCTGACCTGGCTGTCCTGGCAGCACGCCGGCTGGCAGCGGGAGCTGCACGCCGTCGTGGCGAAGCTGCTGCGCCTCCGCCGGGAGAACCCGGCGCTGCGTCCCGTGCGCTATTCCGTGCCGAACACGCACACGCCGAGCGCGTCCGAGATGAGCTGGTACGCCGCGGACGGGCAGCCGATGACCTCGCACGACTGGGCGGATCCGGGCACCCGCTGCCTGCAGTACGTCGCGTCCTCCACCCCGGAGGTTGAGGCCCCCAACCGGGTGCTCCTCGTCGTCAACGGCGCCGAACACGACTGCACGGTCACCCTGCCGCCGCACGAGGGCGTCGCTGACTGGGAGCTGCTGTGGACGAGCGCGGACGACGCCGCGGAGGGCGAAATGCTCCCCGTCGGTGGCGAGTACCCGCTGCCCGGCCCGGCGCTCGCTCTGTTCCGGGCAGTCGACGGGGTCGCCGTCGACCGCGTGCCCGCTCTCTAGGGCTCCACGCCCTATAACGCCGGGCCGTCCTCGCCCTCAACAGGCAGGTCAGCCGCCAATAGGGCCGAACGGCGGAATTCTGCCGGTGGGCGCAGGTCTGCCTGTTGCGCGAGGTTAACGTGGAGGCGGACCTCCGCCCTAGTGAGCGACGGCGACGAGCCCCAGCTCCGCCGCGCTGGCCAGGTATGGGCTCTTGGGCACGACGCGCACGTTGTAGCCGAAGGATCCCGGGCGGGTGAGCGGCACCGTGCCGGCGAACGTGGTCGAGCCGTCGGCGGTCGGCTTCGCCTCGCCGCCATCCTCGAGAAGCGGCACCAGCTCCACCGTCGTCGTGTTCTCCAGCATGTCGCCCTCGATGCTCCGGCCGTAGACGACCTCGACCGCGACATCGCGCGGGGTGAGCGCTCCGAGGTGCACCTGCGCGCGCACGTGCAGCTCGTCGCCGATGCGCGGAACGGTGGCGAGTCCGCCCGACTCGACGTGCGGCACCGAGACGCCCGACCAGTTGTCGGCGACCACCTGCTTCCAGCGCGCCAGCTCGCGGCCGGCGGCGTAGTCGTCGGCGCCGATGACCGCGGCGGCCTTGCCTGCCGGCGTGTAGAGCTTCCGCACGTACTCCTGCACCATCCGGTCCGCGCTGAGCGACGGCGACAGGGTGGCGAGCGTGTGCCGGATGGACTGCACCCAGCGCGTGGGCACGTCGTTCTTGTCGCGGTCGTAGAACCGCGGCGCGATCTGGTGCTCAATGAGGTCGTAGAGCGCGCCGGCCTCGAGCGCGTCGCGCTCGGCCGCGTCTCCCGCGGCGTCGGAGGACGGGATCGCCCAGCCGTTATCGCCGTCGTAGAACTCGTTCCACCAGCCGTCGAGGATCGACAGGTTGAGCGCCCCGTTCAGCGCGGCTTTCATGCCCGACGTCCCGCACGCCTCGAGCGGTCGCAGCGGGTTGTTCAGCCACACGTCTGTGCCCGGGTAGAGCAGCTGCGCCATGCCGATGTCGTAGTTCGGCAGGAACACCAGGCGAGTGCGCACCTCCGGGTCCTGCGCGAAGCGGACCAGCTTCTGGATGAGGCGCTTGCCCTCGTCGTCGGCGGGGTGCGACTTGCCGGCGATGATCAGCTGCACGGGACGCTTCTTCGAGGTCAGCAGCGCCTTGAGCCGGTCGGTGTCGTGCAGCATCAGCGTGAGGCGCTTGTAGGTGGGCACGCGCCGGGCGAACCCGATGGTGAGCACCTCCGGGTCGAGCACGTCGTCGATCCACGTGGGCACCACCGAGCCGGGGTTCTGCTGCTGCCAGGACGCGCGGATGCGCGTGCGCGCGTCGGCGACGAGCTGCGCGCGCATCTCGCCGCGCACCTTCCACAGGTCCTTGTCGGTAACCGCCTTCGACGACCAGTCGGCGGCGGTGGTGTCGCTCGTGCCGAGCTTCTCCTCGGCCAGCTTCAGCAGCATCGGGTCGGTCCAGGTGGGCGCGTGCACGCCGTTCGTCACGGAGGTGATGGGCACCTCGGCCTGATCGAAGCCGGGCCAGAGCCCGGAGAACATGCCGCGGCTCACCTCGCCGTGCAGCTGCGAGACGCCGTTCGCGTGCTGCGCGAGGCGCAGGCCCATGACCGCCATGTTGAAGACGCCGGCCGAACCGCCCTCGTAGTTCTCGGTGCCGAGCGCGAGGACGTCGCGGGCGGCGACGCCGTGCAGCAGGTCGGTGGAGAAGTAGGTCTCGATGAGGCTGCGCTCGAACCGGTCGATGCCCGCCGGCACCGGCGTGTGCGTGGTGAACACGGTGCCGGCCCGCACCACCTCGAGTGCTTCGGCGAAGGTGAGGCCGCTGTTGACCAGGTCCTTGATGCGCTCCAGGCCGAGGAAGCCCGCGTGACCCTCGTTGGTGTGGAACACCGTCGGGAACGGCGTGCCGGAGAGCTCGGTGTACATCTTGATGGCGCGCACTCCGCCGATGCCGAGCAGCAGCTCCTGCAGCAGGCGATGCTCTCCGCCGCCGCCGTAGAGGCGGTCGGTGACCGTGCGCAGCGCGTCCTCGTTCTCGGGGATGTCGGTGTCGAGGAGCAGCAGCTTCACCCGCCCGACGTCGGCCTGCCAGACGCGAGCGAAGAGGGTGCGCTCACCCGGCAGCGCGAGCGCCACCTGGGCGGGGGCTCCGTCCGCGCCGCGGAGCACCGAGAGCGGCAGCCCGTCGGGGTCGAGCACCGGATAGGTCTCCTGCTGCCAGCCGTCGTTCGAGATGGCCTGCCGGAAGTAGCCGGAACGGTAGAACAGCCCGACTCCGACGAGGGGCAGGCCGAGGTCGGAGGCGCTCTTCAGGTGGTCGCCGGCGAGGATGCCGAGTCCGCCCGAGTACTGGGGCAGGGCGGCGGCGATGCCGAACTCCGGGGAGAAGTAGGCGATCGCCTCGGGCGCATCCGACTGCGCCTGGTACCAGCGCGGCTCCGAGATGTAGGTGCGCAGGTCGTCCCGCAGGGCGTTCGCGCGGTTCAAGAAGGAGGCGTCCGCGGCGAGCTCGGACACCCGCTCCGGCGTCACCGCGCCGAGCAGCGCGACCGCGTCGTGCTGGCTCTCCCGCCAGATGGTCGGCTCGACGTATTCGAAGAGCTCGCGCGTGGGTTCATGCCACGACCAGCGGAGGTTGCCGGCCAGCTCGTCGAGTGCGGAGAGCGACTCGGGGAGGACGGTGCGTACGGTGAAACGACGGATCGCCTTCATGCATTTCCCTATCGACAGTGGTCCCCTCACCCTAGGACGTGGGGGCGGATCGGAGGCGGAGAAGAGCCGCGCTCGACCGCGTCATTAGCGGCGTGTCCACGCCCGCGCAAGCCTGCCGCACCGCACGGTGGCGGCGGAAAGGCCGCGGCTAGAGTGACAGCGTGGCGACTCCCCGGAACGGCGCCGAGCCCGAGAGCCCGCGCCCCGCGACCCGATCCTCGACCTCCGACCAGCGTGCCGGAGCGGCCCGCCGAGCGACCGGCGAAGGCCCGACGACCACCTTGCCCGCACGGGCGAAACGCCCGTCGAAGGCGTCGGCGCCCGCCTGGCAGCCGGTGCTCGGCCGCTTCCCGGTCCTGGACCTCTCCCCCCAGCAGCCGGACGACCTGTGGCCGGCGAAGGCCTTCGTCGGCGAGGTCGTCCCGTTCCGGGCGACCGTCTTCCGCGAGGGTCACGATCTGCTCGGCGCCGACCTCGTGCTCATCGACCCCGCCGGCCGCACGACCGAGCACCGCATGACCCAGCTGAACGCCGGCGTCGGACGCTGGGGCGCCGAGGCGCTCCTCGACAGCGCCGGCTTGTGGAGGTGGCATGTCAAGGCCTGGTCGGACGACTTCGGCACCTGGCTGCACAACGCCGAGGTGAAGATCCCCGCCGGAGTCGACGTCGACGTCATGTTCGCCCTGGGCGATCAGCTTCTCGAAGAGGCCGCCGCCGACCCGAACCGGACCGCCGACGAGCGCACCGCCCTGGAGGCGGCCCGGCGCACCCTCGCCGACACCGCGCGCGGTGCGGACGAACGGCTGGCCGCCGTCGGGGACGACGCCGTCGTGGCCGCACTGACCCGGGCGCCCGTCGCCCACCTCGTCAGCCGCGGCCCCCAGCGGCGTCTCAACGTGGAGCGAGAGCGCGCCGGGCGCGGCTCCTGGTACGAGTTCTTCCCCCGCTCCGAGGGTGCAGTGCAGCGGGACGACGGCTCCTGGCAGTCCGGCACGTTGCGGACCGCGGCCAGGCGGCTTCCCGCCATCCGCGACATGGGCTTCGACGTCGTCTACATCCCGCCGGTGCACCCCATCGGCACCACGAACCGCAAGGGACCGAACAACACGCTCACTGCCGGGCCGCACGACCCGGGCTCGCCCTACGGAATCGGCGCCGCGGAGGGCGGGCACGACGCCGTTCACCCCGAGCTCGGGACCGAGGCCGACTTCCGCTGGTTCGTCGAGGAGGTGCAGCGCCAGGGGATGGAACTCGCGCTCGACATCGCACTGCAGGCCTCCCCCGACCACCCTTGGGTCACCGAGCACCCGGAGTTCTTCACCCGGCTCCCCGACGGCAGCATCGCCTACGCCGAGAACCCGCCGAAGAAGTACCAGGACATCTATCCGCTCAACTTCGACAACGACCCCGAGGGCGTCTACCGGGAGATGCTGCGCATCTTCCTGCACTGGATCGGCCTCGGGGTGCGCATCTTCCGCGTCGACAACCCGCACACCAAGCCGCTGGCGTTCTGGGAGCGGCTGCTGCACGAGGTGAACACCGCCCACCCGGACGTGATCTTCCTGTCCGAGGCGTTCACGAAGCCGCCGATGATGCGGGGACTGGCGAAGGTCGGCTACCAGCAGAGCTACACCTACTTCACCTGGCGCAACGGCAAGGAGGAGCTCACCGAGTACCTCGTCGAGCTGTCGACGGAGACGGCGGACTACCTCCGGCCGAACTTCTTCGTCAACACCCACGACATCCTCACCCCATACCTGCAGTTCGGCGGGCGCCCGGCCTACAAGGTGCGTGCTGCGCTGGCAGCCACGGCGGTGCCCACGTGGGGCGTCTACTCCGGCTACGAGCTCTTCGAGGACGTCGCCCGGCCGGGGTCCGAGGAGAACATCGACAACGAGAAGTACGAGTTCAAGCAGCGCGACTGGGCGGCCGCCGAGGCTGCTGGCGCGACGCTCGCCCCGTACCTGACCGCCCTCAACCGGATCCGGCGCGAGCATCCCGCGCTCGGCCAGCTGCGGAACATCCGGTTCCACTGGTGCGACGACCCCGAGATCCTCGTCTACAGCAAGCACCTTGAGGGCCGCTTCTCGCCCACCGGGGCCTCCGACACCATCCTGGTGGTGGCGAACCTCGACCCGCACTCCGTTCGCGAGAGCACCGTGCACCTCGACCCGACGCTCTTCGGCGCGGACCCGGACCAGCCGTTCCGGGTCCGCGACCTGCTGACCGGCGCCGAATGGACCTGGGGCCAACACAACTTCGTCCGCCTGGACGCTTTCACCGAGCCCGTGCACATCCTGACCGTGCTCCCGACCGTCCCGGAGCAGTTCGTCTGACTCCCGACCCCCTCCCCGGAAGGAGCGGACCCATGGCCCGCGCGACCGATCGGACCCCCGAACCGCAGAACGCCGGCGCCGAGACGCCGCTCGCACCCGAATCCGGGGCCGAGCAGTCCCCCGCGGTGCCGCCCGCCGCGGCGAAGCCGAGCCCTGCCCCTGCGGAGGCCGAGGCGACGCCCGCCCCGAAGCCCCGCACGCGCCG
>JAODAX010000047.1 GCA_025463675.1 Naasia sp.
GTCTACTGACAATCAAATTAATCCAAAGGAATTCTCAACGACTACCGAAGCAGTCGACGAGGATAATTTGGCATTGACTTAGTGCACGCTGTTGAGTTCTCAAGGATCGGACGCACCGCGGTGCCGGCATCTGGGCCGGGTTCCCGGGGGCAACGTGATCGGTGTGTGTTCGTCTGGAGCTGCGCTGTGCGCGCTCTTGCTGCGTGGACCAGGTCCCGGCAGCCTCGGAAAGCTTTCGCTCTCCCGAACAGCTCACTCAGTCTACACCCGATTCGACGTCTGCGCGAGTCGTAGAGACGAGCGAGTGTCGGACCGGAAGTCTGAGCGAGTCCCGCTTGAGGCCGAGAAGCTCTTCCGCTTCCCGCACCTTTGGGGCGACGAGGGTTTACATTACGTGCGCTCCGGGGCGGTCGCAAGTCGGGGCTCCCCCGGGCGTGTCGACTCGCCGGATCGCCCCTCGCGGCGGACGCCGACCCGTGCCCGAAAGGCGATAGCGGCGCACGCGAAGACGGCCATTGCCGCGCCGGCGGTGACCAGCGTGACCGCCTCGCCGAGCAGCAGCGCCGCCCAGCCGATGCTGAGGACCGGTTGGGCGAGCTGGATCTGGCCGACCCGCGCCATCGGCCCGAGCGCCAGTCCGCGGTACCAGGCGAAGAACCCGAGGAACATGCTGACCACCGCCAGGTAGCCGAAGGCGGCCCAGTCCGAGCAGCTGCCCGCGGGTGGGGTGACCAGGACGGAGACCAGGGTGAGTGGAGCCATCAGCGGAAGTGCGACGAGCAGGGCCCAGGAGATCACCTGCCAGGCTCCGAGCTCGCGCGCGAGCAGTCCGCCCTCCGCGTATCCGATCGCCGCCGCGACGACGGCGCCGAGAAGGAGGTGATCGGCCGCGTGCGGGGCGCCGAGTCCACCTCCGGTGCTCGCCGCGAATGCGAGCGGGGCGACAGCCCCGGCGGCGGCGGCGATCCAGAACGAACGGCTGGGCCGCTCCCCGGTGCGGAGCACGGCCACCACGGCTGTCGCGGCGGGCAGGAGCCCGATCACGACCGCAGCATGCCCAGCCGGCGCCCCGGTGAGTGCGTACGAGGTGAGCAGGGGGAACCCCGCCACCACTCCCCCGGCCACCACGAGCAACCGCACCCACTGCCGGCCTCGCGGCAGGCGCTGCCGGGTGGCGCACAGGACGACCGCGGCGAGAGCTGCGGCTCCGACGGCGCGGCCCGCCGCGACGAACAGGGGATCGAGCCCATCGATCGCCGAGCGGGTGAGCGGCACGGTGAGCGAGAAGGCGGCCACGCCGAGAGCACCCCACCACAGCCCCGACGGGCGCCGCGATACCGGCGCGGTCAGCAGGTGAGTAGCGCTACTGTCTTCCCTCATGAACGACGGTATCAGGGCTTCGAGCGCCGAGCGGATCGCGACGGCGATGCTGGCCCGGCTGGCCGAAGCACCGGTCGGCAGTCGCCTTCCCTCGACGCGAGCGATCGCCGCCGAGTTCAGCGCCAGCCCGGTGACCGTGCAGCGAGCGTTGCGCCTGCTCGAGTCACGGGGACGCGTCGAGGTGCGCCCCGGCGACGGGACCTTCGTGCTCGGGCAGCCCGCAGCACGGCCGACCGACCGCTCCTGGCAGACCGCCTCCCTGCCGGTCCCTGCGGCGGTCCTCGATCCGACACCCGCCGCCCTCGCGGAAGCACCGGGCGACGCCATCGCTCTGCACGCTGGCTACCCGTCCGGCGATCTGCTCCCGGAGCGGCTGGTTCGAACAGCCCTGGTGCGCGCGGCACGCGGCCGGGCCGCACTGGTGCGGAGCTCGGTCGCCGGTGACCCCGGGCTGCGCGACTGGTTCGCGGCCGAGTTGCGGCGAACCGCGGGCGCCGGGAGCGCAACGCCGTCCGCCCACGATGTCATGATCACCGCGGGGAGCCAGGCCGGGCTGCACGCGGTCATCGCGGCCGTTGCGCCCGGGAGCCCCGTCGTCGTCGAGTCGCCGACCTACTGGGGGGCTCTGCTCGCGCTTCACAGCGTCGGCGCTCGAGTGATCCCGGTTCCGTCGGGACCTTCCGGCCCCGATCCGGCGGATGTCGAACGCGCGATTCTCTCCAGCGGCGCGCGGGTGTTCTACGCTCAGCCGACCTTTGCGAACCCCTCCGGAGTCAGCTGGAGCGCGAGCACCCGGGAACGCGTGCTCCAGATCGTGCGCCAGCATGGCGCTTTCCTGCTCGAAGACGATTGGGCGCACGACTTCGGCATCGACGCCGCCGCGCGGCCGCTCGCGGCCACCGACGACAGCGGCCACATCGTCTATCTCCGTTCCCTGACGAAGGTCGTGTCCCCGGCGATTCGGGTCGCCGCGGTCGTGGCGCGCGGCCCGGTCCGCGACCGGATCCTCGCCCGCCTCAGCGCGGAGGCCATGTACGTGAGCCCCCTGCTGCAGGCCGCCGCTCTTGACGTCGTCACCAGCCCGGGTTGGCAGGTCCACCTCCGCGCCCTGCCACGACTGCTCCGGGCACGGCGCGACCAGCTCATCGTGAGCGTGCGCGCCGGCGCACCGAGTGCGCACATCACGAGCGTTCCGGGTGGCGGGCTCAACCTTTGGATCCAGCTGCCGGACGGGGTCAGCGCGTCCGCTGTGACGGCCTCGGCCCGTGCCGGTGGCCTCCTCCTCGCCGACGGCGCCTCCTGGTTTCCCAGCGAGCAGCCCGGCCAGTTCCTCCGCCTGAACTATGCGGACAGCGCAACGGACCGCTACGACGAGGCGGCCCGCATCCTCGCCGCGGCGATCGAGGACGCGCGACCGACCAGCTGACCGGGGCGCCGCTGGGCCGGAATGGCGGTTAACGACAGATGGCCACCCCGTATTCGGGGTGGCCACTGACGAAAGAAGTCCGGCGGTGTCCTACTCTCCCACAGGGTCGCCCCTGCAGTACCATCGGCGCTGAGAGTCTTAGCTTCCGGGTTCGGAATGTCACCGGGCGTTTCCCTCTCGCTATGGCCGCCGAAACACTAGAGATGTGTTCCAAAACCATGTGTCCCCACAGGTGGGGACGGTTCCCGTACATCGAGAACCACAAAGTGGACGCGAGCAACAGTCGTGCGATTCATACCGCATTACTTCGCTAAGAAGTGTGTTGTCAAGTTATCGGCTTATTAGTACCGGTCAGCTGCACAGGTCTTTAGTCCCTGCTTCCACATCCGGCCTATCAACCCAGTCGTCTACTGGGAGCCTCTCCCCCTAAGGGATGGAAATCTCATCTTGAAGCCGGCTTCCCGCTTAGATGCTTTCAGCGGTTATCCGTTCCGAACGTAGCTAATCAGCGGTGCCCTTGGCAGAACAACTGACACACCAGAGGTTCGTCCATCCCGGTCCTCTCGTACTAGGGATAGATCTTCTCAAATTTCCTGCGCGCGCAGCGGATAGGGACCGAACTGTCTCACG
>JAODAX010000001.1 GCA_025463675.1 Naasia sp.
CGTAGCCGGTCGCTTCGGTGCGCACCAGGGCGCCGCCCCAGCCGACGCCCTTGCCGGTCAACACCCCCGATTCGTAGCGGTTTGTGATGCGCTTGTACTGGCCGAACAGGTAGCCGATCTCGCGGCCGCCCACCCCGATGTCCCCCGCGGGCACGTCGGTGTACTCGCCGATGTGCCGGTACAGCTCGGTCATGAACGACTGGCAGAAGCGCATGACCTCGCCGTCGCTCTTGCCCTTCGGATCGAAGTCGCTGCCGCCCTTGCCGCCGCCGATCGGCATGCCGGTGAGCGCGTTCTTGAACACCTGCTCGAAGCCGAGGAACTTGACCGTGTCGAGCAGCACCGAGGGGTGGAAGCGGAGGCCGCCCTTGAAGGGGCCGAGGGCGGAGTTGAACTCGACGCGGAAGCCCCGGTTGATCTGCACCCGGCCGCCGTCGTCCAGCCACGGCACCCGGAAGATGATCTGCCGCTCCGGCTCACAGATGCGCTCGAGGATGGCGGCGTCGGCGTACTGCGGGTGCGCCTCGAGAACCGGGGCCAGCGAGCCGAACACCTCGCGTGCGGCCTGGTGGAACTCGAGCTCGCCCGGGTTGCGGCGGAGCACGTCGTCGAAGATGGCCTGGACGCGGGGCCCGACCGGGAGGGCATCGGGGGATGCGGAAGGGTGAACCATGGTGCTCCTGGATCTGTCTCGCGGACCGCGAGGTGCGTCGGCCATGCTCGACCGGGCCCTTCCAGGCTATCGGCCGCTGCCGGGTGTCCCTGTGCGCGGGCTCAACGGGATGGGACCGCCGACAGCACCACCACGGAGTCTTCGAGCGCCTCGAGGCTGTGCCGGGCATCCGGGACGACGAGCAGGTCGCCTGCGACGCCCTCCGCCGAGTTCGCGCCCCAGCGGAGCGCGACGCGGCCGATCAGCACAGCGACCGTCGCGTCGCCCGGGTTCTCGTGCTCATCGAGCGCCACGCCAGCGCGCAGCGCGATCAGCGTCTGGCGCAGCGCCCGGTCGCGCCCGCCGTACAGCGTGCGTGCGCTCCGGCCGCTCGAGGCGTCGAGCTCCGCGTCGAGCTCCCGGCGGGCGAGCGCCAGGAGCGGGATCCGCGGGCCCGATTCGGTCATCCGACCACCCCGCGAATCGGCGGGGTGTGGAACGTCGCGCCGAACGCACGCTCGGACGCGCCGACCCGGTCGAGGTAGGGCGTGAGCCCGCCCATGTGGAACGGGTAGCCCGCGCCGAGGATGAGGCACAGGTCGATGTCCTCCGCAGCCGCCACGACCTTCTCCGCGAGCATGCGGTGCACCTCGTCGGCGAGTCCGTCCTCGATGCGGCGGCGCAGCTCGTCGGCGGCCATCGCGGTGCCCGTCCCGCCGTGCTGCTTCTCGACGATCTTCCGGGCGCGCTTGTCCACGCCCTTCGCGTTGCCCTTGCCGTCCTTCTCGTAGATCTGGCCGAGATCGGCGAGCTCGTGCAGGCTCTCGCTGCGGAAGAACCGCTCCGGGAAGGCCGTGTGGTGGGTGTCGAGCACATGCGCGCCGACCTTGAGGCCGACCAGCTCGAGCAGTACGAACGGCGTCATCGGCAGGCCGAATGGGCGCACGGCCTCGTCGACCGTCTCGAACGGCGTGCCGGTATCGACGGCGTGCATGGCCTCACCGAGCACCTTGGCGAGGATCCGGTTGACGACGAACCCGGGGGAGTCGGTCGTGATGACCGCGTTCTTCTTCAGCCTCTGCGCGGTCGCCATCGCGGTCGCGAGCGTCGAGTCGTGCTGCTGCGGCGTCTTCACGACCTCGATCAGCGGCATGACGGCGACGGGGTTGAAGAAGTGGAAGCCGACCACCCGCTCCGGGTTCTGCAGCTTCTCGCCGATCCGCTCCACCGACAGGGAGGAGGTGTTGGTCGCGAGGATCGCCTCAGGGGAGACGTAGCGCTCGATGTCGGCGAACACCTCCTGCTTGACGCCCAGCTCCTCAAAGACGGCCTCGATGACCCAGTCGCAGCCGGCGAAGTCGGCGCGGTGCGTGGTGCCGGTGAGGAGCGCGTTCAGCCGGTTGGACTCGTCCGTGTCGATGCGACCCTTGTCGAGCAGCTTCGCGATCTCGCCGCGGATGTAGCCGAGACCCTTGTCGACGCGCGTCTGGTCGAGGTCGGTGATGACCACCGGCACCTGGAGTCGGCGGAGGAAGAGCAGCGCGAACTGGCTGGCCATGAGGCCTGCGCCGAGGACACCGACCTTCGTCACCGGGCGGGCGAGCGCCTTGTCGGGTGCGCCGGCCGGGCGCTTGGCGCGCTTCTGGACGAGGTTGAAGGCGTAGATGCTGGCCTGGAACTGGTCGCCGGAGATGAGCTCGGCGAGCGCCTCGTCCTCGCGAGCGAACCCCTCGACCTTGCTGCCGCTCTTCGCCGCCTTGAGCAGGTCGAGGGCCGCGTACGGCGAATTCGGCACGGTGCCGATCTTCGACTCCAGGCTCTTCCGCGCGATGCCGATGGCCACATCCCACTTCGCGAGCCGCTCGAGCTTGCCGGGCTGGTTCGGTCGCTTGACCTTCACCTTCCCGGTGAGCACGCCATCCGCCCAGCGCAGCGAGTCCTCGAGGAAGTTCGCGGACGGGAACATGGCGTCGGCCATGCCAAACTCGAACGCCTGCTGCGCCTTCAGCATCCGGTTCTGCTTCAGGGGGTTCTCGATGACGACCTTGAGGGCGTTCTCGATGCCGATGAGGTTCGGCAGCAGGTAGGCGCCGCCCCAGCCGGGAATGATGCCGAGGAACACCTCGGGCAGCGCGATCGCGGGCGCGGACGCGTCGATGGTGCGGTAGTCGGCGTTCAGCGCGATCTCGACGCCGCCGCCGAGAGCGAGCCCGTTGACGAACACGAACGACGGCACGCCGAGGGTCGCCTGCTTGCCGAGCACGTGGTGGCCGAGCTGGGCGAGCTTCTTGGCGGCCTCCTTCGACGGGATCTCGCCGACCTTGCTGAGGTCGGCGCCCGCGGCGAGGATAAACGGCTTTCCGATCAGGCCCACCGCGTCGATTTCCGTGCGGGACGCGCGGTCACGCAGCCCGTCGAAGACGCGGCCGAGCTCGAGCAGCGTGACGGGCCCGAGCGTGTTCGGTCGGGTGTGGTCGCGTCCGTTGTCGAGAGTGATGAGCGCGAGCGTCTTGCCGCTGGCGAGGCGGACGTCGCGCACGAAGGCGCGAGTCACCACCTCGTCGGCGGACATGGACTCGAGGTCGCTGAAGTCGATCGTCGTGTAATCGGTCACTTCGCCGCCTTCTTGTCCTTGGCGAGCTGCTTGGCTTCCCTGCCGAGCTGTCCGCTGTCCCACTTCTTGCCGTTCCAGTTGGGGTTCTCCCAGATCACGCTGCCGCCCTGGCCGAGGCCGACGCACATCGCGGTGAGCCCGTAGCGCACCTCGGGGTGCAGCTCGAACTGACGGGCGAGCTGGAGCATGAGGCGGACGCCGGACGCCGCAAGCGGGTGACCGACGGCGATGGCGCCGCCCCACCGGTTGACGCGGGGGTCGTCGTCCTCGACTCCGAAGTGGTCGAGCAGCGAGATCACCTGCACGGCGAACGCCTCGTTGAGCTCGAAGAGGCCGATGTTGTCGATCCCGATGCCGGCCTTCTTCAGAGCCTTCTCCGTCGACGGGATCGGTCCGATCCCCATGATCTCGGGGGCGACCCCGGCGAAGGCGAAGCTGACGAGCTTCATCTTCGGGGTGAGGCCCAGCTCCTTCGCGGCGGCCTTGCTGGTCATCAGCGCAACGGTGGCGCCGTCGGTGAGCGGCGATGCATTGCCCGCGGTCACCCGGCCGTGCGGCCGGAACGGCGTCTTCAGGGCCGCGAGACCCTCCATGTTCGTCTGCGGGCGCATGCCCTCATCGGCATCCGCGAGGCCCCAGCCCTGCTCGCTGCGGAGTGCGACCGGCACGAGGTCCTTCTGGATGTGACCCGCCTCGTATGCCGCGGCGAGCTTCTGCTGCGAGCGCATCGCGAAGCGGTCGCTGCGCTCCTTGGTGTACTGCGGGAACCGGTCGTGAATGCGCTCCGCCGTCTTGCCCATGTTGAGGGCGTCGCCGTCGACGAGTTTCTCGGCGACGAAGCGGGGGTTGGGGTCGGCGTCGAAGCCCATCGGGTGGTGGCCCATGTGCTCGACGCCACCGGCGATCGCGACGTCGTAGGCGCCGAACGCGATTCCGCCGGCCGTGGTCGTGACGCTCGTCATAGCGCCTGCGCACATGCGGTCGATGGCGTAGCCGGGCACCGTCTGCGGGAGGCCCGCGAGGATCGCGGCGGTGCGGCCGAGCGTGAGCCCCTGGTCGCCGGTCTGGGTGGTCGCCGCGATGGCGACGTCGTCGACGCGGTCCTTCGGCAGGGACGGGTTGCGCTCGAGCAGCGCGATCATCGCCTTGACGATGAGGTCGTCCGCGCGGGTGTTCCAGTACATGCCCTTTTCGCCCGCGCGCCCGAACGGCGTGCGCACGCCGTCGACGAAGACGACTTCGGTTCCCTCAGCCATGGTGCCTCCAGATATTCGACCAGTCGTCGATCCTTCCACCGGCGCGGGAGGGCCCGAAATCCTTTGACTGTTCCTACGAAGCGGCGCTCTCCGGCGCGTCGGCCGATTGGCGGGCCGCGACAAAGCGGGCGGCCACTGCACCCGCGATCGCGTCCACCTGCCACTGCCGAGCACCGAGCGCAGTCAGCGCCGCGGCCACCGACTCGTCGTCCACGGGCTCGGGCGGCGCCCACGCCACGCGGCGCAGCACGTCGGGTGTGATGAGGTTCTCGACGGGCAGGTCGAGCTCCTCCGCGATCCGGCCGACCTCAAGGCGCGCCGACTTCAGCCGACGGTCGGCCTCCGGGTTGCGCTCGGCCCACGCCCGTGGGGGCGGCAGCGATTCGCCTGTGCCGCGCAGCTGGGGGAGGTCCTCGGTGGTGAGCCCGCGCTCGATGGCCGCCCACCAGCGGTCGAGCTCCGAGCGGCTGGCCCGACCCGAGAAGTCCCGCATGGCGGCGAGGTCGCGCTTGGTGCGCGGCAGCGCGCGCGCCGCCGCGACGAGGGAGGCGTCCGGAACGAGCCGGCCGGGGGAGACATCGAGCGTGCGGGCGAGCTCGTCGCGCTCCCGCCACAGCTCGCGGGCAACAGCGAGCCCGCGGAGGCCCTTGACGGTGTGCACACCGGAGAGTCGGCGCCACGGCTCCGCGCGCACGGCGGTCTCCCGGCCGAGCACGGCGCGGAACTCCTGCCGGGCGATCTCCGCCTTGCCGCGGTCCTCGAGCAGGTCCGCCATCCGCTCGCGGATGTCGGCGAGCAACTCGACGTCGAGGGCGGCGTACTTCAGCCAAGAGGCGGGGAGCGGTCGGGTCGACCAGTCCGCGGCGGAGTGCTCCTTGGCGAGGTGCAGGCCGAGCAGCTCCTCCACGACGCTCGCGAGGCCGACACGGGGGAAGCCGAGCAGCCGGGCGGCCAGTTCGGTGTCGAAGATGCGCTCCGGGTCGAGGCCGACCTCGCGCAGGCAGGCGAGATCCTGGCTCGCGGCGTGCAGGATCCACTCCTCGCCGCGGATGACGGCCGCGAGCTCGCTGAAGTCCCCGATCGCGGGCGGGTCGAACAGGAAGGTCCCGGCGCCGCGGCGGTGCACCTGGATCAGGTAGGCACGCTGCGAGTAGCGGAAGCCGCTCGCCCGCTCGGCGTCGACGGCGATCGGCCCGGTGCCGTGCGAGATCAGCGAGACCGCGCGCAGGTAGTCGGCGCGGTTCTCGGTGACGGCGACCGGGGCGAGCAGCTCAGCGTTCGGCATCGCGGCGGCGGGTGCAGCGCCGTCGGTCTCGGGTGCGGCTTCAGCCACGTCCAGCTCGGCGGGTGGAAAGCATCGTCACTCCTTCGGCAACCGGCGGAAGGCCGGCAAGCATGCAGACCAGCTCGCTCCACCCTTCCACATGTGCGGACACATCCGACTCCAAGGGCGTCCAGGAGGCGCGCAGCTCGATCTTCGCGCCGTCGCCCTGGGCGGCGAGTTCGCCGAACCCGGTCGAGATGATCTTGGTGGCGGTCCCCGAGGCGGACGTGTACTGGGCGCCGCGCGCGTCGAGTGCGTCGATCAGCCAGGACCAGGTGACGTCGGCGAGGAACGGGTCGATGCCGATCTCCGTCTCGAGGGGGGCCTGCGCGAAGCAGACGACCCGGAACCGGCCGCCCCAGGCGTCGGGCTCGTCCTCGTCGTAGAGCAGCACGAGGCGCCCGGAGCCGAGGTCCAGCTCGACGCCGTGCGGGGTGGGGTTCACGTCGGCGGCGAGCGCAACCGACCAGGGCGCGAGCCCGTTCGGCGCGGGGATGCTCGACAGTGTCACGTCGCCGCGGATCTGCGCCGCCTCGATGCTCGCGAGCGCGGCGGCGAACTCCGCAGGCGGTGCGCTCTCCCGGATGTCGGCCACGGAATCGAGAGTAGGCCACCGGGTTCCCTAACATCCGGCGTCTTCGCGGTGCGTCGGCGTCGTCCCCCGGTGCGCTAGCTTGGGGTGCCGACGAGGACGGAGGCCCCCGGTGGGACGCAGGACGCGCGCGCTTCCGAGCGTGGCGGTCGCCATCGGCAGCGTCGCGACCGCGGGGTTGCTGTTCGCCGGAGCCGTCACCGCGTCCGTCGCGCGCACCGTTCTCCGCCCGCCGCGCAGGGCCGAGCACGACATCCGCGTGGTCGCCGTCGACCGGAATGCCGGCACCGTCGTGCTGACCGCGACAGTGGACGCGCTCCTCCCCGGCGACTACAGCTTCTGGTTCGGCGAGGAGGCCGAGCACGCGCGGCTCGGTGAGATCCTCGACCGCAGCCACGGCACGGTCACCCGCCGCCTGATCGCCGTCGACTCGGGCGACTTCGTGCCCGGCGTGCGCGGGCGCATCAGCGGCTGGTTCCACCTGCACCCGGGCGAGCTCGGCGTGCCGGTCGAGGACGTGCGGGTGCGCACCTCGCTCGGTAACGCTCCCGCCTGGCAGATTCCCGCCGAGCAGCCGACCCGTCGCTGGGTGATCCAGGTGCACGGCCGCGCGACCCTCCGCCAGGAGGCGATCCGCGCCATCCCGGTCTTCCGCGCCGCCGGGTGGACGTCGCTGCTCATCTCCTACCGCAACGACGGCGAGGCGCCGCCGAGCCCCGACCGCCGCTACGCGCTCGGCGACGTCGAGTGGCTCGACGTCGAGGCCGCCGTTCTCTACGCGCTCGATCAGGGCGCCGAGCAGGTCGTGCTGATGGGCTGGTCGATGGGCGGCACGACCGTCCTGCAGGCCGCGACCCGCTCGGGGCTCGCAGACGTGATCACGGGAGTCGTCCTCGACTCCCCGGTGATCAACTGGACCGACACCCTGCGCTACCAGGGCGAGGCGGCAAGCCTCCCCGGCCCCGTGCAGGCGGGGGCGCTGCGTCTGATCAGCTCGCGCTGGGCCCGCCCGGTCACCGGTCAGGACCAGCCGATCGACCTCGACCGGCTCGACTTCATCGCCCGCGCGGACGAGCTCGACGTGCCCATCCTCATCATGCACAGCGACGACGACGGCTTCGTGCCGGTGAACGGCTCCCGCGAACTGGCCGCCGCGCGGCCCGACATCGTCACCTTCGTGCCGTTCGCGGGAGCCCGGCACTGCAAGCTGTGGAACTACGACCGGGAGCGGTGGGAGGGCGCCATCACGCAGTGGCTCGACCGCCTCGAGGCCAGGCCGTCGAGCGGCGCGGAGCCGGAGTCGGGTCAGGCGAGCGACCAGCGCCCGTAGAGGTAGCCGTCGCCGTCGGTGAGCAGCTGGCCGAGCCGCAGCGCGGGCGATCCCGCCAGCTCGGGGAACAGCGGCAGGCCCGGCGCGTGCAGGGTGGGCGCCACCGTGAGGCAGAGCTCGTCCACGACCCCCGCGTCGATGAACGCGGCGGCCAGCGTGGGCCCGCCCTCGCAGACGACGCTCGCGAGCGCGCGCGCCGCGAGAACGGTGACGATCGCCCGCGGGTCGGGGCGGTCACCTTCGAGGATCACCAGTTCGTGGGGCACTCCGGAGAGCGACGCCTCGGCGCGCTCTGCGGCGGCCGGCGGGCAGAGCACCAGCGGGGCAGCGGCGGCGCCGGCGAGCCGGTGGCCGGTGAGGTCGCCGGACGCGGTGACGATCGCCAGCCGAGCGCTTCTCGGCGCGAGGTAGCCCTCCTCCCGGACCGTGCGGGCGCCGACCACGACGACGTCGGCGGCCGCGCGGATGACTCCGAGGATGCGCCGGTCCAGGCCGCCGGTGAGGGTGCCGGACGTGCCGTCCGGCCCCGTGGCCGAGCCGTTGACGCTGGCGACGAAGTTCAGCCGGACGAACGGTACCGACGGCGGGGCGTAAAGATCGGCCAGCCAGTCCCGGAAGTCCGCGGCGCCCGCATGCCGGGTCTCCGCGGGGCCGGGAATCAGCCGGGTGAGGCTGCTCACGGGGCCGTCTTCGCGGTGACCTGACGCTTGATGCGCGACAGCATGCCGCTCATCCCGCGGAGGCGCAGCAGCGAAACGGCCCGGTCGAGGCCGAGCTCGTGCGAGAAGTCGCCCGGCACCGCGAGCACCTCGGCGGGGCTCAGGCCGGCCAGGCCCTGCACGAGGATCGACGCGAAGCCGCGCGTGGTCGGTGCCTCCCGGGGCGCGGTCGCGTGCAACTCGACGACGCCGTCCGGCAGTTCCACATCGATGAACACCGGCGCCTGGCATTCCTCGACGCGCTCCATCGGGACGTCCCGCAGGTGCTCGGGAAGCTCCGGCAGCTCGTTCGCGAACTCCAGCAGCAGCAGCAGCCGGTCCTTCTCCTCGAGCGCGAGGAATTCGTCCCGGATCTCCGTGAGGGAGGCGGGCAGGGCCGTGTCGCCGGTGGTCATCCTCCGATTATCGCGCGGGCACCTCGCCGGGCTCCGCGCCGCGGACAATCGGCACCTGCACCGCGCTGCCCCACTCGGTCCAGGATCCGTCGTAGTTGCGCACGTCCGGCACGCCCAGCAGGTGGGCGAGCACGAACCAGGTGTGGCTGGAGCGCTCGCCGATCCGGCAGTAGGCGATCACCGGCTCGTCGCCCCTGATGCCCGCGCCGTCGCGGTAGATCGCCTCGAGCTCCGCGCGCGGCTTGAAGGTGCCGTCCTCGGCGGCGGCCTTCGCCCACGGCACGTTCTGCGCGGTCGGGATGTGGCCGGCGCGCAGGGCGCCCTCCTCCGGGTAGGCGGGGGCTGTGGTGCGCAGGCCGGTGTACTCCTCGGGGCTGCGCACATCGATGAGCGGCTTGCCGAGAGCGGCGATCACGTCGTCCTTGAACGCGCGCACGGTGCGGTCGTCGCGGTCGACGACGGGGTAGTCGGTCGCGGTCACCTCGGGCGCGTCCGTCGTGAACGGCCGGCCCTCGGCCTCCCACTTCCCGCGTCCGCCGTCGAGCAGCCGGACATCCTCGTGGCCGAACAGGGTGAACACCCAGAGTGCGTAGGCGGCCCACCAGTTGCTCTTGTCGCCGTAGATCACGACGGTGCTGTCGCGGGAGATGCCCTTCGCGCTCACCAGTTCGGCGAATCCGCGACCGTCCACGTAGTCACGGGTGACGGGGTCGTTGAGCTCGGTGTGCCAGTCGATCTTCACCGCACCGGGGATGTGTCCGGTCTCGTAGAGGAGCACGTCCTCATCAGATTCGACGACGACCAGCCCGGGGGTTCCGAGGTACTCCGCCAGCCACTCGGTGCTGACGAGACGCTCGGGGTGGGCGTACTCGGCGTGGCGGGGGGACGGATCGACGGGAAGGGGCATGGGGTCCTCTCGGACGGCGGCGCGCGAGCGAGCCGGTCTAGGCTTCTGGGGGGCTGCAGGGAACTGCCCCTCATCGAATCTACGCCGCGCGCCGGAGCCCCGCTCCGAGATGACGGCCCTGTGACGCCGACCGAACGGGACGACGAGTGACCGCTGCCGAGCCCGCCGCGAGCCTCACCTCCCGCGCGCCCCGCGTGTCCGGCACCGAGATGGCTTCCTATCTGGTCCCGCCCCGCCAGTTCGCGACCGCGTCGCTCGACACCTACCGCCCGGATCCCGACTACCCGTCCCAGACCGAGGCACTCGAGCGGATGACCGCGTTCGCCGGCGCGTGGACGCCGCAGTCCGGCGGCGGCTGGTTCCGGCGCGCGAAGAAGGCGCCCGCGGCGAAGCCGGGCGTCTACCTCGACGGCGGCTTCGGCGTCGGCAAGACGCACCTGCTCGCGGCGCTCTGGCATCTCGCCCCGCGGCCCAAGTACTTCGGCACGTTCATCGAGTACACCGCACTGGTGGGCGCGCTCGGCTACCGGGACGCGGTGGGTCTGCTCACCGGGGCGAACCTGATCGCGATCGACGAGTTCGAGCTGGACGACCCGGGCGACACGATGGTGATGACCCGGCTGCTCGGCGAGCTGGCCGCCTCCGGCAGCCGCATCGCGGCCACCTCGAACACGCCGCCGAACGCTCTCGGCGAGGGCCGCTTCGCCGCCGCCGACTTCCTCCGCGAGATCCACGCGATGTCCGAGCACTTCGACGTCGTCCGCATCGACGGCCTCGACTACCGTCGCCGCGACCTCGAGGGCTCGGCGGGCACGGTGGCGGCCGGGGAGGTGGCGGCGGCGACGCGCGCGGTTGCCGACGGGGGGAAGTGGACGCTCGACCGGTTCGACGATGTCGTCCAGCACCTCGGCACCGTCCACCCGTCGCGCTACGTGAAGCTCGTCGAAGGGCTCGCCGCGGTGGGCTTCGAAGGGGTGACGCCGCTCGCCAGCCAGACCGACGCGCTGCGCTTCGTGGCGCTCGTCGACCGCCTCTACGACGCGCAGGTGAAGATCGTCGCCGACGGCACCCCGCTCGACGCCGTCTTCGGCGAGGACATGCTGGCCGGCGGCTACCGCAAGAAGTACCTGCGCGCGACGTCCCGCCTCATCGCCCTCACCAACTGAGCCCGCTCGCTCGCCCTCAACAGGCCGCCTTGCCGTCAACAGGCGGAACTGACCCATTTGGTCCTGTAGGAGGGACATCCGACTGTTGACGGAGAGGAGCGCGCCCTGCCGGCGCGCTGTTGACAGCCGCGGGCGGGCGGGCGGCCGGCGAAACAGGATGTTTACACCGGGTCCCGGCGCGTAACGGCGTCGAAACAAGGGGTGCGCGGGATCGAAACCTCCACCCAGCACCATTGGCGCGTACCCGAGGCGTGCCCTCCCTCCCCTAGCGGAGCGGAGCTGGTGACGGGTCTCCTGCTGCAGAACCTAGAGAGGTAATACATGGACCAGGGCAACACCGCCTTCCTGCTCATAGCGGCGGCACTCGTGCTGCTGATGACGCCCGGACTCGCGTTCTTCTACGGCGGCCTCGTGAAGGCCAAGAGCGTTATCAGCATGATGATGCTGAGTTTCGGAGCCCTTGGCCTGATCGGCGTGCTGTGGGTGCTGTACGGCTACGCCATTGCCTTCCCCGGCGCTGAGGGTCTCCTGTTCCCGTGGTCGATCGATGGCGGAGCTCTGGGCCTCGGCAACGTGCTCGAGACGCCGGAGGGAGCCGCCTACCCGCCGCTCGCCTTCGTGGCTTTCCAGGCGACGTTCGCGATCATCACCGTGGCGCTCGTGTCCGGTGCCATCGCCGACCGCGCGAAGTTCGGGTCGTGGATGATCTTCGCCGGGATCTGGGCGACCGTCGTCTACTTCCCGGTGGCCAGCTGGGTGTTCAACTTCGGCCTCGCCGAGGACGGCTCCTTCGCCTACGGCGGCTGGACCACCTATGGCATGCAGGAGTTCTTCGGCACGGGCGTCATCGACTTCGCCGGTGGCACCGCGGTGCACATCAACGCCGGTGCGGCTGCGCTGGCACTCGCCCTGGTCCTCGGCCGTCGTTCCGTCTTCCAGAAGGGTGCGCACGTCCCGCACAACCCGCCGTTCGTGCTCCTCGGCGCCGGTCTGCTGTGGTTCGGCTGGTTCGGCTTCAACGCGGGCTCCGAGCTCGCCGCGGACAACACCGCCGCCCTCGCGTTCGTCAACACGATCGCGGCCCCCGCCGCGGCGCTGCTCGCCTGGCTGGTGGTCGAGAAGGTCCGCAATGGCAAGGCCACCTCGGTGGGCGCCGCATCGGGCGCCGTCGCCGGTCTCGTCGCGATCACCCCGGCGTGCGCGTCCCTCACTCCGCCCCTCGCCATCCTGCTCGGCGTGATCGCCGGTGCGGTCTGCGCGGTCGCTGTGGATCTCAAGTTCAAGCTCGGCTTCGACGACTCGCTCGACGTGGTGGGCATCCACCTGGTCGGCGGCCTCATCGGCACGCTGTACCTGGGCTTCTTCGCCAACAACACCGGCCTGATCTACTCGGGCAGCTTCACCCAGCTGCTCGTGCAGGCGATCGCGGCGATCACCGTCCTGGTCTACTCGTTCGTGCTCGCGTGGATCATCGGCTTCGCGATCGAGAAGACGGTGGGCTTCCGCGTGAAGAACGAGGACGAGATCGCCGGCATCGACACCGTCGTGCACGGCGAGGAGGGCTACGTCTTCGAGCAGCCCACCGCGGTCGGCTCCCGGTAGCACCCGCTTCGACCCGGAAGGCGGCGCCCCGACCGGCGCCGCCTTTCGGCGTTCCGGGGAGGATGCGGAAGACTTCCCCCAGAACCGGATTGGGGACCATGGACGAGCAGGACAGCGCCTTCGTGCTGATCGCGGCCGTCCTCGTCCTGGCGCTGCCCGTCGGCCTGGTGCTGCTCTGGGGCGGCCGCGACCGCGCTCCCGCACTCGGCCGCGCGCTGCTGGCCGGCGGGGCGGTGGTCGCGGTCCTCTGGATCCTGGTCGGCTACGCGCAGGCCTTCGGCGGCTCCGCCGTCGACGCGGTCGGCGTCCCCGGCGTCTTCGCCTTCGACCCTGGCAGCATTGGTCTCGGCCGGCAGGCGGCGGACCTGGTCGCGACCGGCGGCGTCTCGGCCGCCCTCGGCCGCGCCGCCTTCTTCGCGGGCCTCGCAGTCGCTGCCGTGACGGTCGTCGCCATCGGCGCGGGACCGGTGCGCCGTGTCGCGTGGGTGGCGTTCGCGGCGGTCTGGAGCCTCCTCGTCGTCTTTCCGCAGCTGGGCTGGGTGTTCGACGTCACGTTCACCGGCACCGGCACGGAGGGCGGCTGGCTCGTGTCCGGCCTCCGCCGCCTCCTCAGCACCGGGTTCCTCGACTTTTCCGGCGCCTCCGCGGTGCACGTCAGCGGGGGAGCGGCGGCCCTCGCGCTGCTGCTGGTGCTGCGCCGGCGGACCGGCGTCATCATCGACCCGGACCGCTCCGAGGGCGTCCTGCTCACCGGGACTGCGTTGGCCGTCGTCGGCGCGCTCGCTGCCTCCGGGGGCGCGGAGGGGGCCGCCGACGGCTACGCCGCGCTCGCTCTGCTCACGACGCTCGGCGCCGGCAGTGCCGGCGCGATCACCGGCGCGGCCCTGGAGTGGTTCGACCCGCGACGGCGCACCTCGTGGGCCGCGGCGCGCGGTCTCGTCGCGGGACTCGCCGCCGGTGCCGCCACGGGCGGGTCGGTGGCGCCGCTCGCCGCGCTGGCGGTCGGCGGCCTTGCCGCGGCGGCCTGCACCGGCGTCGGTCGGCTCGCCGCGCGGCGGAGGGCATCCGCCTACGTGCACGCGATGATCGCCCACGTCGGCGGCGGGGCGGTCGGCTTGCTTTTTCTCGGCTTCCTCGCCACCGACACGGGGCTCGCCTACTCCGGGCGCTTCTTCCAGCTGATCGCCCAGGCGACCGGCCTGCTCGTGGTGTTCGCGCAGTCGTTCGTGGTCGCAGCGGTCCTCGGCGTCGTGCTGGACCGGACGATCGGCTTCCGCGACCTGTCCGGCAAGGCGGGAGCGGAATCAAGGGGGTCCGCCGTGTCCCGCCCCCGCCCCTAGGGTCGGAAGGTGCCCGAGCCCGACACCTCCCGTTCCGTCCTCCTGTCTGCCTGGTCCGACCGGCTCGGCCGGGTGGCGCTGCGCAGCGGACAGCTCCTTCTCGTCCTGATCCTCGCGACCGCCGTCGTGTACGCCCTCGTGCAGCTGAAGCTCGTGGTCATCCCGATCCTGATCGCGGTGATCCTCGCGGCGGCGCTGTCGCCGGTGGTGCGCTTCCTGCGCCGCCGCGGCGTGCCGAACCTGCTCGCGACGTGGCTGACCCTGCTCGGTGGGCTCCTCATCATCGGCGGCGTCCTGACCGGCATCGTGTTCGCCGTCCGCAGCCAGTGGTCCGAGCTCGTCGACTCCGCATCGAGCGGCATTCAGGAGCTGCAGCGCTTCCTCGCGGACACCGACCTTCCGGTCGACCAGCAGCAGATCGAGGACGCGCGCACCGCCGTCATCGACTTCCTGACGAGCAGCCAGTTCGGCTCGAGCGCCCTCGCCGGCGTGCTCGCGGTCACCGAGGTGCTCACCGGCGCCTTCCTCCTCCTCGTGCTCCTCTTCTTCTTCCTGAAGGACGGTGCGCTGATCTGGGAGTTCTTCCTCCGCCCGTTCCGCGGCGCGAAGCTCGAGCGAGGCCGCCGCATCGGGCGCACCGCCGTGCGGGTGCTCGGCGGCTACATCCGCGGCACCGCCATCGTGGCGCTCGTGGATGCGCTCGGCATCGGCATCGCGCTGGTCGTCTTGCAGGTGCCGCTGGCGATCCCGCTGGCCGCCATCGTCTTCCTCGGGGCCTTCATCCCGCTGGTCGGTGCGACCGTGGCCGGCATCCTCGCCGCTCTCGTCGCCCTGGTCGCCAACGGCCCCATCGTCGCCCTGATCGTGATCGGGGTCGTGATTGTGGTCAACCAGCTCGAGGGCGACTTCCTGCAGCCGGTCGTGATGGGCCAGTCGCTGCGCCTGCACCCGCTCGTGATCCTGCTCGCCCTGACCGCGGGCACAATCCTCGGCGGCATCGTCGGCGCCGTGCTGTCCGTCCCCATCGCCGCGGTCGCCTGGGCGGTGATCAAGGCCTGGGACGTTCCGGAGCCGAGGCCCGCAGAGCCTGCGCCCCGCGCGCTTCCCGACACCCCCTGACCGCGAGGAGAGCCATGTCCGAGGACGCCGAGTTCGAGCGCAAGCGCCGCGACCAGCTGACCAGCGCGCCCGGCGACAAGCCGGGCAGAGCGGGCAGCGACGCGGAGCAGTCCGCGGCACCCCGCATCGAGGTGACCGAGACGGAGTCGGGCGCGACGCGCATCGATGTCGCCGACACCGCCGCGGTTCGCCCCGGCGCTCCCGAGTAGGGTCCGGGTCGGGGCCAGCACCGCGTTTCGCAACGTTCCCGCAAAACCGCAACCGCGCACCGTTGCGTTTCTGCGGGAACGTTGCGGCCACCCGTCGCCGCCCCCATCGTCCGGGCCACGAGCGATGCGGCAGGCGCCAGCGGCATGGCATCGGCACCAGTGCCCATCGGGCGAGCCGCACGGCGCGATGCACCGGGGTCAGCGCGAGGGGGCTCCCCTCGTTCGCCCTCGCGCCGGCCGCGCCATCCGCATCAGCTTCCCACTGCTCTCGGTATCGCTCGCCGAGGACGGGGTGCAGCAGAGCGACGGATGCCGCGACGAGGGCGCGAGCGACGCGCAGGGACTGGTTTATGCGGTTCTTCGACTGGACGCCGCTGCTCGCTCTGCTCGTCGCGCTGTGCGGAAGTGGCCTGCTCCTCCTCGGCATCGCGTTGCGCATGGCGGGTCGTTCCCTGTGGTGGCTGGCTCTGGCCCCTGCACCGTGCTCGGGGTGGCATTCTCGCCGGTGTCGCTCCCGCCCGGCCCGCTGGTGGTCGGTGTCGGCCTGGCCGTCGCCCTGAGCTGGTTCGTCGGCTTCCCGAACAGGCTCGAAGGCGCAGCCCACCGTCCTTCCGCGCGCCGGGCGCACCGTGTCTCGGCGGGCATCGGGGCACTCGTGCTGGTCGCGGCCGTCATCCCCCTCGGTCTCCTCGAGGTCTGGGGTGGATGCCGCTCGCAATAATCGCCGTCCAGTACGGGCTGGACTACATCCACGGGACCGTCGACCTCCGCTACGGCATCGCGGCGCTCGTCGTCTGGCCGCGATCGGCGCCGCCCTCGCGCTGACCCTGCTCGCCTTGCGCAATCCCTCGGGGCAAGGTGGCCGAGAAGCTGCGACCCAAGCGGATCCTGCTGAGCGCACGCGGGCTCGTCGGTCTCGGGCTCGTGGGGGCGCCGTGGGCGTCGTTCTGGATCGGGATGGAGATCTCCGACACCCTGCCGCGGATATCGGCGGGCAATCGGATACCAGCCCGTTCCTTACCCTCGCCGGTGGACTCGCCCTGGTGGCCGCCGTGCTCGGCGCACTCCCTCCCGGGCGCGCGCGGCCCACGCAGCCTCCCGCACGACAGCTGGCCGCGGAAGCAGGCGGGGAGTAGGAGGCGCGCGGACCGGGTTCCCGCAACGTTCCCGCAGAATCGCAGCCGCGCACCGTTGCGATTCTGCGGGAACGTT
>JAODAX010000055.1 GCA_025463675.1 Naasia sp.
CTCAAAGCGCCGGCGTGAACGCGCGGGGCGGTGTGGTCTCGATCGACATGAGTGCCTTCAGGTACGCGTAGAAGGCATCCGCGTCGGCGCGCTCGACGATCCGGGCGTTGCTCGGGAGCCCGTGCACACCCCACGACATGGCTGCGTATCCGCGGGTCAGCTCGGATCCTGCCTCGATCGCGACGTTGTACGGGGAGGCCTCGAGGATGAGCTCGGGGTGCAGAAGCAGCGACGCCGTCAGCGAATCGGGATGGGTGGATCCGGGGATGCCGACCGATTCATCGAAGGCAAGGGTCTGAGCGCAGACGACCCCGAAGTAACGGGCGAGCGGCGTGCCAACCGCGCGGATCTCCGCGATCCGCTCCCGGGAGAAGACGGCGTCCTGCAGGGTCAGCGGCGCCCACGGCACGACCGTGATCTCGAAGCCCGCCTCGAACACGATCCGCGCCGCCTCGGGGTCGACATAGAAGTTGTACTCCGCTGCCGCCGTGATGTTGCCCCGGGCGTTGTTCGATCCGCCCATGATGTACAGCGCCTTCGTGTTCGGAACGAAGCGCGGATCCTTCACGACCGCCATGGCGATGTTGGTGAGCGGGCCGATGCAGACGATGGTCAGCTCGCCGGGGCGCTCTGCGGTGAGGCGGAGCAGTGCATCCACTCCGTGCTCGTCCTCGGACTCGAGACCGGCGAAGTCGATGGAGAGCCCGCCCGATCCGTCGCCGTGCACGTTCTCGGCCGAGACCCAGTCGCGCACCATCGGCCGGCGGCAGCCCAGGTGGACGGGGACTTCGCCCAACCGGTCCGCGACGTTGAGGGTCATCCAGGCGTTCCGCACCTGCAGCTCGAATCCGACATTGCCGGCCACCATCGTGATGGCGACGAGGTCCGCCTCGGGATCGAGCAGCCCGACCAGCATCGCTACGCAGTCGTCCTGCGCGGTGTCGGTGTCGAGGATGAAGGGAATGGGCACGCGCACACGCTAGCGGTGCGGGCGGACTGCCGACGGGGGGGGGCACCCCGATGGCTGAGCCTGTCGAAGCCCCTGGATCCACGAAGAGGGCTTCGACAAGCTCAGCCAACGAAAAGGGCTACAGGACCTCGGTGCGGCCTGACAGCTTGAGGGCGTCGACCACGGACTTCACGCGCTGGGCGTGCTCGCTGGTCGTGACGAGCAGGGCATCCGCCGTGTCCACCACGACGATGTCCTCGACGCCGATCAGCGTGATCAGGCGCCCCGTCTCGCTGACCACGATGCCGCTCGACGAGTCGGACAGCACGCGGGCATTCTCGCCGAGGATGGCCAGGTCCGACTTGCGGCCTCCGGACTGCAGCTTGGCGAGGGAGCCGAAATCGCCGACGTCATCCCACTTGAAGTCCCCCGGGATGACGGCGAGCACGCCCTCCGCCGCTGACGGCTCCGCTACGGAGTAATCGATCGCGATCTTGGCGAGCGAGGGCCAGATCCGGTCGACGACGGCGCCGCGGTCCGGGGTGTCCCACGCCTCGGCGAGCGCGAGCAGGCCGGCCAGCAGCTCGGGCTGGGTCTTGCCGTTCTGCTCGAGGAGGCGGTCGGCCCGCTCGATGATCATGCCCGCGTTCCACAGGTAGGTGCCGGATGCCACGTACTTCTTCGCGGTGGCGAGGTCGGGCTTATCGACGAACCCCTTCACCGCGAGCGCCGACGGCGCCCCGGGGATGCCGATGGCGTCCCCCGACTGGATGTAGCCGAAGCCGATCGCTGGCTCGGTGGGGGTGATGCCGATCGTGGCGATGTAGCCGGCGTCGGCCACCGCGATGGCCTCGACGACGGCCTGCCGGAAGCGGCGGTTGTCGCTGATGACGTGATCGGCCGCGAAGGAGCCGATGATGACGCCCGGCTCGCGCCGCTCGAGGATCGCGGCCGCCAGCCCGATGGCGGCCGTCGAGTCCTTGCCCTCGCTCTCGAGCACGACGTTGACGTCCTCGAGCTCGGGCAGCTGCTCCTCGACGGCGGCTCGGTGCGCGCGCCCGGTGACCACCATGATGCGGTCGGGGCCGGAGATGGGCACGAGGCGGTTCCAGGTGTCCCGGAGGAGGGTCTGACCCGAGCCGGTGAGGTCGTGCAGGAACTTGGGGGCGCTCGCGCGGGACAGCGGCCAGAGTCGGGATCCGATGCCACCGGCCGGGATCACGCTGTAGAAGCGGTCCACCGCCTCAGGCTCTGTGCCCCTGCCATGCCAGACGATTCCACTGTCATTCACAGCGCCACCCTAGCGGGGCACTGTTTCTTCGCCCCAGCACGGCGGGCCCGACGATCCGATGCGACGAGGGTCATGGATGCGGACGCCCCCGATTTGGCGCCCCAGCAAGAATCGCGGATCTTGATTTCCCGGGCCAGCTGGTCGCGACTTCGGCGTCGGAGGGCGGGCATAGAATTGGGCTCAACGTCATACGCTCCCGCGCGGAAGGTGAAGTCACACTCGTGTCAATGAAGAGCACGGACCTACCAGCACCCCGAGGCTCATCGGCAACGATCGCTTCTCCGAA
>JAODAX010000106.1 GCA_025463675.1 Naasia sp.
GGCGATCAGGGCGGTCGACCCGTCGTACATCTCTTGGTCGACCCCGGCCCCATCATCGAGCAACGCTTGCACGACGTCGGCGTGACCGTTCCTTGCAGCGAACATCAAGGCAGTCAGGCCACAGCCATTCGGCTGATCGACCTGTGCGCCTGCCTGCAGCAAGGCTTGTACAACGCCGGCATGGCCTTTGTCTGCGACCAGTATCAGCGTGGTCCAACCGTTGAGCGTGGGTTGGTCATCTTCCAGGGTGATGTCGAGCCTGGCGTTTGCTGCAAGCAGTGCCTGCACGACGGCGGTGTGGCCTGCCATTGCCGCAACCATCAAGGCATTCACGCCGTCGGATTCGGCTCGATTTTCCACTGTGGCGCCGGCCTGAAGCAACATCTGGACGATTGCGACATTGCCGCTACCTGCAGCACCCAGGAGGGCAGTAGTACCTTGTTGGCTGACCTGGTTAACGTTGGCGCCAGCGGCGATCAGTGCTGTGGCCATTTCGCCATGTCCCGCACTTGCCGCAAGCTGTAGCGGCGTGAAAGCAACAGGATTAAAGCTGCATTCATAAAGCGGTTTTATGAGGCAGTTCATATGTTGGACAACGTCCTTGCCAGACTGTTGAAGCTCGAGCAGAGTTTGCGCCAGCAAATCCATACGATTGAACGCGACCACGCCCGCCATGCCGTCGGGTATGGGCTGAGCGATAGTCTGCCGCAGACGCTCGCATGCGGCCCTGAACCGGGCTGCGTTGCGGATGGCCGGCACCGTATTTTCCGTCCGGAGAAACGGAATGAAGTGGCGCAGCAGGTCATTCGGCAGGTCCAGCAGTGTGGTTGCTGCTTGTGGCCTGCGCTCGGAAAGAACTGGTTGCTTGCCTGTCGTCGTGCTTTCCTGAGACTGTGCAGGCGGTGCAGGGGCGCGGGGAACGGAAGCAGATGAGGCGGCGTCAAGAGACATGGTGTCCATGAGGGATGTTCCTTTGAATGAATCGACTGGGGAAAATAGGTGCGGTCGGCGTAAACGCCGGTCGCGCTTAGGGGCTATTCCTTATGGCTGATTGCCTGAAGTAAGGAAGCCCCGGGACCAGAAGTCAACTTTTGGTGTCGTACGCGCGCAGCAGGGCGGCAACGTCCCTATTGTTCGATTCGAGAGCGAAGTGGAGCGCGGTGCGGCCGCGCCTGTCCATCTGGCGACAGTCGGCGCCAGCCTCCAGCAGTGTCTGGGCCGTGACGGCATTGCCACGGCGCCCAGCCGCATGCATCAGGACCATCTCCCCGTACTTGTCGGCTTTGGCTACGCTGGCACCAGCCTCCAACAACGCTTCTACACACGCGGTTTTACCGTTCCCCGCGGAGAGCATCACGGCAGTTTTGCCCAAACCGTCTGGGTCATCGACTTTTGCACCGGCCTGAAGCAGGACTTTCACTGCGGCGACGTGGCCCCATTCGGCGGCCACCGAAAGAGCGGTCTGGTTTGCCCTGACCTTTTGATCGACCGTCGCGCCGGCCTTAAGCAGCCTGTCCAACACGGCGACATGGCCTTGCTCCGCCGCCATCGACAGGGCAGTCTGTTTGCCTATGATCGTCTCATCGACCGTCGCACCGGCCTTCAGCAGCGCTTCCACAATAGCAATATGGCCTTTCTCCGCGGCGCTTGTCAGAGCGGTCCCGTTGTCCTCGGTTTGCTGATCGACCGTCGCGCCGGCCATTAGCAGCGCTTTCACGACTGAGGCATGGCCATCAAACGCGGCCCGTCCCAGAACGGTATGGCTGTAGTTCCCGCATTTCACGACATGATCGGCCGGCGCGCCGGCCCTCAGCAGTGCTTGCACGATGGCGGCATGGCCTATTTCTGCAGCAATGATCAGGGCGGTCAGGCCGTTGCGGGCGGTCTGCTGGACGGGGGCGCCGCCTTGAAGCAGCGCTTGTACCGTGGCGAAATCCGGCAGCATCGGCCAGGCTCAGCGCGGTGTCGCCTTGCGGCGTCTGGTGGTGGATGTCTTGCGTCGGCATGCCTTTGGTCAGCAGGAAGACGACATCGTCGTGACCAGCTCTGGCGGCGAGCATGAGGGCGGTCATGCCGGTGGCCGGGTCGGAGGCGTTGACGTCCGGCTTGAGGTTTGCGAGCAGGCGCTTGATGGCGGTGCCGTCGCCGTCGCGGGCGGCGGCGCGGAGTTGGGAGCGGGGTGAATTGGGGGTGGGTCCGGCATGCAGTCTTGGCGGTTGTTGGCCTTGTGCTGGTTGCTGTGGTGTGTCGGTACGGGCCAGGGGGCTGGATGATGCGGTGGTGTGATAGTTGATAGCCATGATGCCAAATCTCCTTGTAGTGAGACGCGGTGATGCGTTGGGAATCAGGTGTCGTAAAACTTGGCTTTGTGTTGCATGCACTGCGGTGTATCGAAACGCGACGGCGTTGTGGAAAAAATGGAAAGCGATCAACTCGGGTGTGCGCCCGATGGCGCTCGTTGCGCGGCAATGAACCGGCGCATTGGGCAACGCCGGGTTCACTGTCTGCTGCTGTTTAACGCTACCTCGACGAAGCCCGAACAGTAAAAGTGCTAGTCAAGATGCGGGCTAGCTGGTGGCAGCGTGTGCGCGCAGGAGTTGTATGACGTCCTGGTGTTTTGCTTGGACTGCAATGTTCAGGGCGGTGAGACTGGACAGGGTCTTGAGTTTCAAGCTAGCGCCGGCCTGTAGCAGTAGCTGCAGGGTAGCGGTCTGGCCACGTAGTGCAGCGTGCATCAGGGCGGTCATGCCTTTAGGGCAGGCCTGATCGACTTCGGCACTGGCCTTGAGCAGGGCATGCACGGCGGCGGTCTGGCCGGTGCCTGCGGCCCACATCAGGGCGGTCATGCCGTCGGCCTTGGCCTGATCGACCTTGGCGCCGGCGTCGAGCAGGGCTTGCAGGATGGCGGTCTGGCCATATTGCGCGGCGTAGATCAGGGCCGTGGTGCCGCCAGGCCTGGCCTGGTTGACGTCGGCGCCTGCGTGAAGCAGTGCTTGCAGGCCAAGGGTGTCCCCGGCCCGCGCTACATACATCAAAGCGGTTAGGCCGTCGGGTCTGACCTGATCGACCTTGGCGCCGGCCCGAAGCAGGGCTTGGAGGATGACGGTTTTGCCTTTTCCTGCTGCGCACATCAACGCAGTTACGCCGTCGGGCCCGGCCTGCCCGACGTTGGCGCCAGCATCGAGCAGCGCTTGCACCGCAGCGGTGTGGCCCTTCTGTGCGGCCCATATCAAAGCAGTCGTGCCGTCGGTCCTGGCCTGATCGACCTTGGCGCCGGCGTCGAGCAGCGCTCGCAGGCTGGCGGCATGGCCTTTTTGTGTCGCCAGCATCAGGGCAGTCATGCCGTCGTTCCTGGCATGATCGATTCTGGCGCCGGCCTTGAGCATCACTTGCAAAGCGGCGGTGTGGCCGTTTCTCCCGGACCACATCAGGGCGGTCATGCCGTCTGGCCCAGCCAGGTCAACCGTGGCGCCCGCCTGGAGCAAGGCTTGCACAATGGCGGTGTAGCCAAAAAACGCGGCCAACATCAGGACAGTCTTGCTCGCGGGCCAGGCCTGATCGGCATTGGCGCCTGCGTGAAGCAGCGCTTGCACGGTGGCAGCACCGCTTTCCTGTATTGCCCACATCAAGGGGGTCGTGCGGTCCAGCCCGGCCCGGTCGACCTTGGCGCCGGCCTGCAGTAGCGCTTGCGTAGTATCGGTGTGGCCGTTCTTTGCGGCCCAGATCAATGCGGTCCACCCTCCGAGACCGGCTTCGGTGGCGAACCCGACAACATCAACCTTGGCGCCGCCGTCAAGCAGCGCTTGTGCAGTGGAAGTGTGGCCGCACTCTGCCGCACACATCAGGTCGGTTCGGCCATCGGGTAGGGTTTGATCGACATGTGCGCCGGCCTGAATCAGCGTTATTACGGTAGCGGTGTGGCCGCCCCGTGCGGCGGCCATGAGTGCGGTCGTGCCATCGTCCATGGCCCGGTCGACCCTGGCGCCGGCCTGAAGCAGCGCTACCACAATGGCGGCATGGCCTTCGCTGGCGTCGGTTATCAGTGCGGTCGTGCCATCGTACATAGCTTGATCGACCTCGGCGCCGGCCTTGAGCTGGGCCTTGAGGGTCGGGGTGTGGCCCCTTCGTGCAGTCTGGATGAGGGTAAAACGAGTGTCGACAAATAACAAAGTTGGTCTGGAATAGTCCGTGCCGACCTTGGCGCCGGCGGCGATCAACGCTGCGGCTATTTTGCGATGGTCCATATATTGCGCCACCGCCAGCGGCGTTAAAGGACCACCATCCCACACGCTGACGCTGATCGGTTGCGCTTCGCAGTTCAGATGTTGGGCAACATCCTTGCCAGCTTGTTGCAGATCGAGCAGCAACTGCATCAACACGTCCAGCCGATTGAGTTCGACTGCGCCCATTACGCCATTGGGCATGGGCTGAGGAATGGCCTGCCGCAAACGCTCGCATGTGGCCCTGAACCGGGCCGCGTCGCGGATAGCCGGTACCGTGTTTTCCGTCCGGAGGAAGGGAACGAAGTGCTGCAGCAGATCATTCGGCAGGTCGAGCAGACCGGTTGGGACGGGAAGCAAACGCGCATGGGGCAAGCGAGCCACTAGCGATGGCGGTTTGTCCGTTGATTTGCTTGTCTGCGGCAGTGCCGGCAGCGGCGTCGGAGCGTGCGAACCTGCGCGGTACGGGTGGTCGTCGGGTATGGGATTCATGGTGTGTGCTCCTTTGCGAGTGCTTGTCGGGACAAGGTGTCCATGTCTGCGTTGAAGAAGGCGGCTTGCAGGCTTGTGTTCGTTCTCTGCTGCGGCCCTGCCCGGAAGGTCGGCAACATCCGGCTGTTTTTTAAAGAGCATGGTCGAGTGCGGCGATCTGTCCACCGAGGCCCGGGCATTGGTTTCTGCAAAAGAAAAAAGATTCAACGGGGCGCACGGTTGGGCGAAAGTCAGTGTGAGCACTGGTAAGAACCTGCGCGGCCGAAGGATAAATGCTTGTTGCGCCGGAGATTGACGGCGGGTGTTGCTGCCGTCTTCAACCATTCGTACGAAGCGCGGGCTGCCGTTTACCTGATGAATTTGCAAGCGGCAGCCGTGCTCATGGGCTTAGCCAGATTAACTTTTCAGAGGGCCTTTGCGATCTGGCTTGTTGTTGGCAAGGTGGGAACGTAGAAGCTTAATGATTTCATCGCGCTGTTCCGTGATGGCGATACTCAGGGCGGTCTCGCCGGACTCGTTTTGCAAGTTGAAATCGGCGCCCGCTTGAAGCAGCGCTTGCGCGGCGGCGGTGTGGCCTTTCTTTGCGGCCGACATCAGGGCGGTCCAGCCGTCGGGTTGAGCTTGATCGGCCTTGGCACCGGCCTGCAGCAGCGCTTGCACGGTGGCGGTGTGGCCGTTGTGTGCGGCCAACATCAGGGCGGTCCAGTCGTCGGTTCTGGCCTGATCGACCTTGGCACCGGCCTGCAGCAGCGCTTGCAGGGCGGCGGTGTGGCCTTCCTGTGCAGCCAACATAAGGGCGGTCGAGCCGTCGGGTTGAGCCTGATTGACCTTGGCGCCGGCCTGTAGAAGCGCTTGCGCGGTGGCGGTGTGACCGTTGTGTGCGGCCAACATCAGGGCGGTCCAGCCGTCGGAGTTGGCCAGATTGACCTTGGCACCGGCCATTAGCAGCGCTTGCACAGTAGCGGTGTGGCCTTTCTCTGCGGCCGCCGTCAGGGCGGTCCAGCCGCCGGGTTGAGTCTGATCGACCTTGGCGCCGGCCTGTAGCAGCGCTTGCACGGTGGCGGTGTGGCCATCCATTGCGGTAAACGCCAGAGCGGTCCAGCCGTCGGCTTTGGTCTGATCGACCTTGGCGCCAGCCTTTAGCAGCGCTTGCACGGTGCCAGCATGGTCGTTCAGTGCGGCGAATATCAGGGCGGTCATGCCATCGGCTTTGGCCTGATCGACCTTGGCGCCAGCCTCGAGCAGCGCTTGCACTGCAGCGGTGTGGCCCTTTATTGCAGCCCACATCAGGGCGGTCCAGCCGTTGACGTCGACATGATCGACTTTGGCACCGGCCTTTAGCAGTGCTTGCACGAATGCAGCCTGGCCCTTCCGTGCAGCCGACATCAAGACGGTCATGCCGTCGGGTTGCACTTGATCGACCTTGGCGCCAGCCAGTTGCAGCGCTAGCCGGGTGTCGGTGTGGCCGTTATGTGAGGCCAACATCAGGGCGGTCCAGCCGTCGGGTCTGGCTTGATTGACCGTGGCGCCGGCCTTTAGCAGCGCTTGTAGGGTGACGGTGTGGCCGTTCTGTGCGGCACACATCAGGGCGGTCATGCCGTCGTGGCTGGCCTGATCGGCCTTGGCGCCGGACTGTAGCAGCGCTTGCAGGGTGGTTGTGTGGCCTTCCCGTGCGGCCCAAATCAAGGCGGTCTCGCCGTCGGCTCTGGCCTGATCGACCTTGGCACCGGCAGCGAGCAACGCTTGTACAGTGGCGGTCTCGCCGTTCAACGCGGCATACATCAAGGCGGTCGTGCCGTCAGTTTTGCCATGATCGACCTTGGCGCCGGCCTGTAGCAGCGCTTGCAGGGTGCCGGTGTGACCGTTCTGTGCGGCACACATCAGGGCGGTTTTTCCATCGGTTCTGCCGTGATCGACCTTGGCGCCGGCCTGTAGCAGCGCTTGCATGGAGGCGGTGTGGCCGTTCTTCGTGGCACACATTAGGGCATTCCAGCCGTTCGTCGCAACATAATCTACGGTCGCTCGTACGACCAACGTCATTTCCAATCCGTCACTACCTTGTGTCCGTGCTATCTCCAGTAAGCCCTGAACCGTCTCGACATGCCCTGCCTCGGCTGCCCGCATCAATGCGGTGTAGCCTTCGCTATCCACTGCTTCGAGCAGCGCCTTTTTATTCACCGCGGTCTTTGCCATCTCAAGCAGTGCTTGCACCACATCGGCCTGCCCCTGTCGCGCCGCATTGATCAGTAATGGCGTGCCGTTTGCCGCAACACGGATTGCACTGGCGCCACCGCCGAGCAATATCTGCATCGCGTCCTTATGCTCGTGCATCGCTGCGAACATCAGCGCGGTCGTACCGTCCGGTGTTGCCTGGTCCACCGCCGCGCCACTAGCCAGCAACCCCCGCAGCGAACTGAGTTTGTTTGTGGAAGCCGCATGCATCAGCGCGGTCCAGCCCATGGCGTCGACCTGGTCGACGGTGTATCCAATGTCGATCAGGACATGCAAAATACGGGCATGGTCATGTCTGGCAGCGCATACCCAGACGCCGTGGCCTTCCGTGTCCACCTGATTGCGCTTGGCGCCGGCTTGCAGTAAGGATTTCATAATGCCGGCATGGCCATGCTTAACCGCGATCATCAGCGCGGTGTCGTGATTTACATCATGCGAACCGGCGCCGACGTTGACGCCTGGCTTGCACAGGTCGACACTGGTGCCTGCCTGCAGCAGCAAGCTCACGATCTGCTCATATCCGTCCCGGGTGGCCAGGGTAAGGGCAGTCCAGCCGTCGGCACAGACGTAGTTGATTTCCGGCGTCCAGCCAATCAAAACCTTTACAAGATCGGCCTTGCCCTTTGCCGCTGCATGCATCATCGGTGTCCAGCCCTGCCTGCTGTCCTTGCCGTCCACCCTGGCGCCGGCCTCCAGCAGCGCGTCGACCAGGGCGGCATGCCCGTGTTCGATGGCGACGATCAGCGCGGTCTTGCCATCGGCATTGCTTTGTTCCGGATCTGCGCCGGCTTGTATGAGCGCCGCGACCATTGACGCGTTGCCGAGTCCGACGGCAGTCAGCAAGGGTGTGGATTCGATGGCGGTGACGTTGCCGTCGGCGTCGCGCAGTTTGCCGCGCTGGTTCAACGCAGCGGCCACGTCTCTCTTCTGGAGCCGCAGCCGGGCCATCAGCGCCTCCATGCCTTGCAGGTCCTGCTCTACCGCGGCCTGGAGCAGGCTCAGCGGCAGCGGTTTAGGTTGGGCAGGGGCGGCAGGCAAGGCCGTGTTGCCGGCTGTTGCGGGTGCGGCCGTTCGGGATGCCAAGGCTCTGGCCAACAAGCGGTCATTCATCGCTGTTGCGATGTCGACCACGGTCTTGCCCTGGCAGTCGCGCCGCGCCACATCGGCGCCAGCGTCGAGCAGTACATGCATTACCTCGAGCTGCCTTGCGCTGGTGGCTTGCATCAGCGCGGTTCTGCCGAGTTCATCGGCACTGTCGACATCGGCGCCTTCGGCCAGGAGTCGTTGCACTTGCTGCACATTGCCGTCGCTTGCAGCGTGCATCAACATGCGGCTGTTCTGTTCTTCAGTCGCTTTGCTTGCCTTACCTTGCGGCAACGCTGACGATATGCCATATGCCGGTTCGGGTGCGTCACCGGAGCGCAGTAGCTGCACCACATGCGTGTGGCCTGCCGCGAAGGCGGCGCTACGGGCACTCTCCTGCTTATGGTTGATCAGTCCGGCTTTCGCTGCGTTGTCCAGCAGGTGTTGCACGATGTGCGCATGGCCATTGCGGGCGGCGAGGATCAGGGCGCTGTCGCCGTCCTGGTTCACATGGTCGATGCCACCGCCCACCTTGACCAGCAGCTTGACGACCTCTTCATGGCCGTGCGCCGCTGCGAGCTGGAGGGCGGTGTCGCCGTTGGTGGTGAGCCTCT
>JAODAX010000038.1 GCA_025463675.1 Naasia sp.
GGCGACGCGACAGTGCGGAACATGGAGGAGGGGGGAATCTATCACGGCGTGGTGCCGCGCCTGGGGGCCCACAACCCACGAAGCGAAGTTCTTCACGTGTGAGCAGCAGACGGACCGTTGGTTCGGCATGCGGCGACCCCATGCTTCGGCGGCAGTGGCGATCGCCACGGTGGCGACCCTCGTATTCGTGAGGATTGCGCCGCGATACCCGGTGCTGCGCTGACGACCGGGTCCGCGATGCGGCTGGGTATGCTACCCATGACCGAGCGCCGATGTCGCCGCCTCACCCACTCGCCGAAGGCAAACATACTTGACCAAGCGTGCGTTGATCACCGGAATTACGGGGCAGGACGGTTCCTACCTCGCTGAACTGCTCCTTGCAAAGGGCTATGAGGTGCACGGCGTCATCAGAAGGGCGTCCACTTTCAACACTCAGCGAATAGACCATCTCTACGTCGACCCGCATGACACCGCCGCAAAGCTGTTCCTTCATTACGGCGATTTGAGCGACGGCGCGCGGTTGGTGACCCTCCTCGCTGAGGTGCAACCTGACGAGGTTTACAACCTGGGCGCTCAGTCTCATGTCCGAGTTTCGTTCGACGAGCCCGAGCACACAGGGGACACGACGGGGATCGGTTCCATCCGGATGCTCGAAGCGGTCCGCCTGGCGGGCCTGCACTGTCGCTACTACCAGGCGTCTTCATCCGAGATGTTCGGTGCGACTCCGCCGCCCCAGGACGAGGCAACGCCCTTCTATCCGCGATCGCCTTATGGCGCTGCGAAGGTTTACTCGTACTGGGTGACCAAGAACTACCGCGAGGCGTACGACATGTTCGCCGTCAACGGCATTCTCTTCAACCACGAGAGCCCGCGCCGCGGGGAGACCTTTGTCACCCGGAAGATCACCAGGGCGGTCGCAGCCATCGCCGCCGGCAAGCAGGATCTGCTCTACATGGGCAACCTCGATGCCGTGCGCGACTGGGGTTACGCGGCCGAGTACGTGGAAGGGATGTGGCGCATGCTGCAGGCGGACGAGCCGGACGACTTCGTATTAGCCACGAACGTCGGCTACACGGTGCGCCAGTTCCTCGAAACGTCGTTCTCGCACGCAGGGTTGGACTGGGAGAAGCACGTCCGGTTCGACGAGCGCTACCTCCGCCCCACCGAGGTGAACGCGCTCATCGGCGACGCCAGCAAGGCGAAGGACAAGCTCGGCTGGGAAGCCACCGTCGACGGCCTTGAGTTGGCGAAATTGATGGTCGACGCCGATATGGAAGCCATCAAGCATGCCGGCAACCACTGGATCGACAAGGTCGACCTCCGAAGTTGGCAGACGGCGGAGGTTGCAAGCCGATGACGAACGAAGCATCGCCGAGCGGCGACAGCCCCTTCACGTCGGGACCTCTCGAACGTGATGCGACCTTCTATGTCGCAGGCCACGGCGGGCTCGTCGGCTCGGCAATTTGGCGCCGACTGCACGCCGAGGGGTTCACGGGGCTCGTCGGACGTCGCTCAACGGAACTGGACCTGAAGGATCGCGATCGCGTCTTCGAATTCTTCGCGGAAACCAAGCCCACCTACGTGATTCTCGCGGCGGCGAAGGTCGGTGGCATCCTTGCCAACAGCACCTACCCCGTCGACTTCTTCAGCGACAACATCCAAATCCAGACGAACGTGCTGGATGCCGCCCTGAAGTACGGCACCGAACGCCTGCTGTTCCTCGGGTCGTCCTGCATTTACCCGAAGTTCGCGCCGCAGCCGATCCGAGAAGACGCGCTTCTGACCGGCCATCTGGAACCGACGAATGACGCCTACGCGATTGCGAAGATCGCCGGGATCCTGCACATCCAGGCGGTGCGGCGGCAGTACGGGCTCCCATGGATCTCCGCCATGCCCACGAACCTGTACGGGCCGGGCGACAACTTCTCGCCGAACGGCTCGCACGTCTTGCCGGCATTGATTCGCCGGTACGACGAGGCCGCTGTAACAGGGGCGTCGAGCGTCATGAATTGGGGAACCGGGACCCCCCGCCGAGAGTTCCTCCACGTCGACGATCTCGCCGACGCCGCCCTCTTCCTGATGGAGCACTACGACGCACCGGAGCAGGTCAACGTCGGCACCGGAGTCGACCTCACCATCAGCGAGATCGCGCAGACCATCGCCGCTGTCGTCGGATATGAGGGCGAGACGGTGTGGGACACGTCGAAGCCGGATGGGACTCCGCAGAAGCTTCTGGACGTGAGCAAACTCGCGGAAGCCGGGTGGACGGCGAAGATCAACCTCGAGGACGGCATTCGCTCGACCGTCGACTGGTACCGCGAGCACGTCGGCGCGTTGCGCGAATAGCGCTGAACGACCGGTGGAGCCCTCCAACTGGGGGGAGGGGCGTGGCCGCCGCGGCTGTTAGGAAGGTAACACCCGCGCCACCAGCGTGGCCGTTGCGCGCCGTGAGCATTCATTGACTCAAGCCGTCGGGCCGCGCGCTGGCATTTTCCTCACCCAAGGAATCCGAATCACATGAGAATTTCCGTCATCGGCTGTGGCTACCTCGGCGCCGTGCACGCTGCAAGCATGGCCGAGCTCGGCCACGAGGTCATCGGCATCGACGTCGACCCCGGCAAGATCGAGGCGCTGTCCGCCGGCAAGGCGCCGTTCTTCGAGCCCGGCCTCGGCGACATCCTCACCTCGTCGATGAAGTCCGGCCGGCTGCGCTTCTCCACGGATATCGCCGACGCGAAGGGCGCGCAGGTGCACTTCGTTGCCGTGGGCACTCCCCAGAAGCGTGGCGAGAACGCCGCGGACCTCACCTACGTCGACGCCGCCGTCAACGGGCTGCTGCCGCACCTGAACGAGGGCGACCTGATCGTCGGGAAGTCGACCGTGCCGGTCGGCACCGCCGCGCGCCTCGCGGAGGTCGTCGCGGCTTCCGGCACCGGAGCGACGCTCGCCTGGAACCCCGAGTTCCTGCGCGAGGGCTTCGCGGTCAAGGACACCATCAGCCCCGACCGGCTGGTCTATGGAGTTCCCGCGGGCGCTGCCGGCGAGCGGGCGAAGGATCAGCTCGACGAGGTCTACGCGGCGGCGATCGCCAACGAGACCCCGGTCGTGGTCACCGACTACGCGACCGCAGAGCTGGTCAAGGTGTCCGCCAATGCGTTCCTTGCCACCAAAATCTCCTTCATCAACGCGATGGCCGAGATCGCCGAAGTCGCCGGCGCGGACGTCACCTCGCTCGCCGACGCCATCGGCTATGACGCCCGCATCGGCCGCCGGTTCCTCAACGCCGGCGTCGGCTTCGGCGGTGGCTGCCTACCCAAGGACATCCGCGCCTTCGCCGCCCGTGCCGAGGAGCTCGGCCGCGGTGAGTCGGTGCGCTTCCTGCTCGAGGTGGACGCCATCAACATGCGCCGCCGCGACCGGATGGTGGACATGGTCGTCGAGTCGCTCGGCGGGCAGGTGTACCAGAAGAAGGTGGCCGTGCTCGGCCTCGCCTTCAAGCCGGACTCCGACGACGTGCGCGACTCGCCGGCCCTCGACGTCGCCGTGCGGCTCAACGGCCTCGGCGCCCGCGTCATCGCCACCGACCCCGAAGCCATCCCGAACTCGATCCGTCTGCACCCGCAGCTCGGCTTCGCCACCGACACCCACGACGCGCTGCACGACGCCGACATCGTCGTGCTCGTGACCGAGTGGAAGGACTACCGGGCGCTCGACCCGGTGGAGGTGGGCGAGCTCGTCCGCGACAAGGTGATCATTGACGGCCGCAACGTGCTCGACCCCGTCGCCTGGCGGGCGGCCGGGTGGACGTACCGGGGGATGGGGCGCCCGTAAGGCGTGGCAGTAACCCCGGCGGGCGTTGTGGATTTGCGTGACGTCGCCCGGCTCGGCCCCGGGGAGGGGGCTACGGTTCCTTCGTCCGGACAGTCCGCGGAAGGAGAACCGCCGCTCGGACCTGCACCCGATGAGCGGGCTCAGCCCGCAGGTCGGATCGCGCAGGCGAGCCGTGCAATCGACTGGCGGGTCGGCTACCGGCGTCGGCTGTTCGTCACGGACCTCCTCGGGGGGCTGCGGGCGGTCGCCGGCGCGCACCTCATCTGGTTCCGGCTGAGCGCTCGGACCGTCGCCGTCAGCGCCCTAGGTGTACCCGGCCATGAGGTTGGTGGCAGTTCGGGTCTTGTGAACGGGGAGGACCTCCGGGCTTAGCGGAGATATCTGACGTCCTCACAAACCACGGAGTTCCGGCGGGTGATGACCGGCAGCCTCGCCCTCTTCCGGGGTATCGCAGTCGTCGCCTATCTTCTCAAGACCGACCTTGCGCGTGGCTACGTCGTCACCGCCCTTGCGCCTCCGCGCCGTCGTACGCCTGACCGGCCCTCGCGGGGCCGACTCCCGGCGCCCCGTGGCGCACGCCCGGCACGATCTCCGGAAGAATCGATGGGCAGTGCCACCCATTCAGAAGGAGCGAGATGACGGATTCGACCACTCCCGCCGGTGACGTCTGGACTGGAGACGCCGTCCCGCGTCTGGTCGCGTTCGACCTCGACGACACCCTGGCGCCGTCGAAGTCGGCGCTCGACCCGCGGATGCTGCGGCTGCTGCTCGAACTCCTCGACGTCGCCGAGGTGTGCATCATCTCCGGCGGGCAGATCGCCCAGTTCAACGTGCAAGTCGTGGAGAAGCTGCCCTCGAGCGGGCAGCTTCTGCAGCGCCTGCACCTGATGCCCACCTGCGGCACCCAGTACTGGCGCCATCAGGACGCCGGCTGGAAGCCGCTCTACGCCGAGAATCTCTCCTCGGGCCAGATCGCGGACGCGTGCCGCTCGCTGGAGGCCCGGGCGAAGGAGCTCGGCTACTGGGAGAGCGAGACGTGGGGACCGATCCTCGAGGATCGCGGGTCGCAGGTGACCTTCTCGGCCCTCGGCCAGGCCGCGCCGGTCGATGTGAAGCGCGCGTGGGATCCGACGGGAGAGAAGAAGAACACCCTCCGGGCGGCTGTGCAGGCGGATCTGCCGGAGCTGGAGGTCCGCTCGGGCGGCTCCACGTCCGTGGACATCACCCGCCGCGGCATCGACAAGGCCTACGGGATGCGCAAGCTCATCGAGCTGACCGGCATCCCGGCGGAGGCCATGCTGTTCGTCGGCGACCGCCTCGACCCGGACGGCAACGACTACCCGGTCAAGTCGGTGGGCGTGCCCTGCCATGCGGTGCACGGCTGGGAGGACACCGCCGCCCTCGTCGAGCGGATCGTGACGCTGGCCCGCGACGGGGATGCGTCGGCCGGGTAACTCGCACGGCAGGTCGGTTCGCCGGGATGCGGCGCGTCGGGACCGTCACTCGACGACAGGCAGATGCGGGTGCCCTTCGTCGATAAGTCGGATGACGTCGCCGCGGGGGCCGTAGCGCAGGGCCGGAAACGCGTTCGACGGTGTCCAGCTGGGCTACCGCCAGCGGGCCGGTCAGCGCCTCGATCGACACGGCGCGCCCCGACGTCAGCGGCACGTCCTCGATCAGTCGGCTCGGCTCCGCCATGACGATGAGAGTGGCCAGCGCCGTGCTCACCTGCGCGGTGCGCCAGGCCACCAGCGCGGAAGTCTGAGCACTCGACGGTGAGTGCACGACGCTCGGGTTACTCCTCCGAGCGGTCGCCTGTCTAGTCCCCTTTCCTCAGGAGGGCGGCTTTCGGCTCCGGCTGTCGGCCGTCGCTTCGCGCTCTGGCCCGCCAACGGGGAGGTTCACCAGGGGTTTCGCCCGTCCTAGACTTCGGGCACCCGACCCCAGGAGGCCTCCGGTGGAGACCGCACCGACCCGTCCGCGCCCGCACGCCCACGTGCGACACGACATCCAGGGTCTCCGCGCGCTCGCCGTCGTGGCGGTAATCCTCAACCACCTCATCGGCTTCCCGGTCGGCGGGTTCGTCGGTGTCGACGTGTTCTTCGTCATCTCCGGCTTCGTGATCACGGCCATGCTGCTGCGCGAGCACGAGAAGACCGGCCGCGTCTCCTTCGCCGACTTCTACCGCCGCCGCGTCCGGCGGATCATCCCCGCCGCCGCCCTCGTGCTCGTCGTCACGACGGCCGCCGCCGGGCTCCTCTACCTGCCCTCACGCGCGGCGGGCATCGCCGTCGACAGTCTGTGGGCACTGTTCTTCTCCGCGAACTGGCGCTTCGCGGCCACCGGCACCGACTACTGGTCGGACGACGGCTTTCTCAGTCCGGTGCAGCACTACTGGTCGCTCGGGGTCGAGGAGCAGTACTACGCGGCCTGGCCGGTGCTCCTCGTCGCGGTGTTCGCGTTCGCGGCCGCCCGCCGCTGGACGGCCCGGCGTAAGCAGGTCGCGTTGGCCGCGGCACTCGCCGTGCTGGTCGTGGCCTCGTTCGGCTGGGCGATGTGGGAGACCGGTGCCCGCCCCACCTGGGCCTACTTCTCGACCTTCTCCCGCGCGTGGGAGCTCGGCATCGGGGCGCTGATCGCCATCGCCGCGCCGCTGCTCGGCAGGATCCCGGGCGCCCTCCGTCCGATCCTCGGCTGGGCCGGACTGGGGGGAATCGCCGCCAGCCTCGTCGTCGTCTCCGAGGGGGTGGCGTTCCCCGCGCCGTGGGCGGCGCTGCCCGTCCTCGCCACCGCGCTGGTCGTGGCGGCCGGCACCGGCGGGCGGCAGCGGTACCTGTGGCCGCTCACCAACCCGGTCGCGCGGTACCTCGGCGACATCTCCTACTCGCTGTACCTGTGGCACTTCCCGGTGATCATCCTGCTCGCGGCCGTCCTGCCGCGGGACGGCGTCTACTACGCCCTCGTCCCGATCGTCGTGCTGATCCTCGCCGCAGGCTCCTACGCGTTCGTGGAGGACCCCCTTCGCCGCTCCCGGTGGCTGGATCCGCGCCCCGGCACCGGAACCGGTCCGCGGATCGCGCGGGTCGCCGCTGCCGGCGCGCTCGTGCTCGCGGTCGTGGCCGCACTCGCCGTGCCCGCCGTGCTGCTCGTC
>JAODAX010000107.1 GCA_025463675.1 Naasia sp.
GCTCTTGAATGCAGCCTCGTCGGAGAGTTGACGCGCAGTAGCGGGCTCGAGCTCCTGCGGGCGGGCCTCCCGGAAGCGCTGGTCGGGCAGTCGGAGGGACCTTGGCTCGACGTCAAGCGTGATCACTACGACCTCACCACTACCGGCGGAAAGGTCTCCCTGTGCCAGGCGGTGGCTCGGTTCGCGAACTCTGAGCTCGGCGGCATCGTTGTCGTGGGGATGGAGGCCAAGAAGGTGCCGGGGGGAGAGGAGATCCGCAGCGTGTCTCCCTTGCCGCGAGACCCACGCATGCTGCGTCGGTACCAGCATGCGCTCGAACAGCATCTCTTCCCTGCACCGGACAACCTCGATCTCGAGCGCCTCGACGTGCCCGGCGGCATGCTCATCGCCCTGCATCTGCCACCTCAAGCCGAGGAGCTGAAGCCCTTCCTTGTGCATGTCGCCATCGTTGATGGACGCACCGAGGGCGCCTTCATCAGCATCGTCCGCCGCCGCGGCGAGTCGTCGATCCCTGTCACGGCCCCCGCGGTACACGCGACGCTCGCAGCAGGGCGAGCATTGCTCAGGCGGGGCCTTCTGCCTCCCGAGCAAGGCGCGGGGCCTGACGCGCCGGAGGCCGTCCCCGAGTCAGAACTCGAGGGCTCACCGTGTCACGAGTTGCGCGGGCGCTACCCGCGACGTCCGCTCACTGCGCAACGCTCTTCCCACTGGGGACGGGGTGGGCCAGGGTCGTGAGGCCGGTGTCCACCTGGTCGCCGGTGCACCCCTGGTCCCCACCGGGCCATCGCCACGTCCGCTTGACCCGATGAGGTCCGGCATGAGTTCTGCGAGGTCCGGTGGCCAGGACATGCGGACTGGCGACAGGGCTGCGCGCCATCGAGCGCCGATCAATGAGCGACCGGCTGTCATGTCCCGGACCACCGGGGGGTGCTGACCTGCTGCGCCAACAGCAAGGAGCACGCCATGAATGCCAACACCCCCGCTGGACCGCGTCGACCCTCTGCGGGCATCGACTGGGCCAGCGACAACCACGCAATCGCCGTCGTCGATCCTGACGGTGGCCCGCTCATCCGCTGCACCGTGGAGCACACCAGCGCGGGGCTGCGGTCGCTGGTCAAGACGCTGGGCAAGGCCGACGTCGAGGCAGTCGGTATCGAACGCCCCGACGGGCCCGTCGTTGACGCGCTGCTCGAGGCCGGGTTCACCGTCTTCGTCATCGCACCGAACCAGATCAAGAACCTGCGCTCGCGGTACGGCTCGGCCGGCAACAAGGACGACCGCTTCGACGCCTACGTTCTGGCCGATACGGTCCGCTCCGACCGCCACCGACTTACTGCGCTGACGCAAGACAGCCCACAGACCGTCACGTTGCGGATGACGGTGCGCGCCCGCAAGGACCTCGTCGCCGCGCGGGTCGCGATGGCCAACCAGCTGCGTGCGCACCTGCAGAGCGCCCTTCCCGGCGCGATCGGACTGTTCCGCGACATCGACAGCGCGATCACGCTTGCGTTCCTGACCCGCTTCTCCACCCAGGCCAAGGTCGACTGGCTCAGCCCGCTGCGCCTGCAGACCTGGCTGAGCTCGGTCGGCTACTTCAACCCGGGCAACGCGCCGGCGCTGCACGAGCGCCTGGTCGCAGCGCCCCGCGGCACCACCGGAACAGAAGCCGACGCCCGCGCCGGCATCACTCTCGCGCTTGTGGCCGCCCTGCAAGCACTCCGCGCCCAGATCAAGGCGCTCGAGGACCACATCGCCACGCAACTCGACGCTCACCCGGACAGCGACATCTTCACCTCGCTGCCCCGCGCCGGGACCCTGCGCGCAGCCCGACTGCTCGCCGAGATCGGCGATGCCCGCGGCCGCTACCCGACACCCGAGTCCCTGGTCTGCCTGGCCGGCGCCGCGCCCTCCACGCGCCAGTCCGGCAAGGTCAAAGTCGTCTCGTTCCGCTGGGCCGTCGACAAGCAGCTCCGCGGCGCCGTCACCCACTTCGTCGGCGACTCCCACACTGCCAACGCCTGGGCCGCCGACCTCTACCGACGAGCCGCGGCCACGACCACCCGCACGCCGTCCGCATCCTCGCCCGAGCCTGGCTGCACGTCATCTGGCGCTGCTGGCAAGACCGCATCCCCTACGACCCAGCCAACCACCGCGCCCTCCAACGCGTCTTGGCGCCGGCCGCTTGACACAGGGCTACTCATGCCGCAGGTCGGTCATGCCCGACCGGTGGATGGCAGAGGCGCAGAGCCGCGACCGGCTTCGAATCGCGGCCGTCCTACCTCCAGCCCCTTCGTCCTTGGGGGAAGGTCGCGCGGATGTGCAGGCTCGTCGCGGCCGATCGTTGCGAGCCGCCTCCAAGGTCGAAGCCAACCCCCTTGAGCTCACCGGCCAAGGCGCCATCGGTCGCGTGCGTGCGGTTGCTTCGGATGTTGATGATCACCTCCGTGGCCGCGTTGTCGAGGACGCTGCTTACGGCAGCCGCGAATCCCGGCTCGTCTGGCCAACGCAGCGGCCGTGGATCACGCGGTGCACTGCCCGCACCGCTGTGCCGGAAGTCGAAGCCACTGTTCTCGATGCGCTGCTGCGCCACCTCCGCGCCGCGGCCCATGACCTTCGCGCGGACGCCGCGACGCACGGCGACCTCGCCGTACGTCTCGCAGGTGATGTCGGACGCGCCCAGTGTGTTCATGATCCGGATGGCCTCGTTGTAGCGATCACGCAGCGACCAGTCGTCGTACTCCCCGAACGGGACCAGGAACGGCCCCGCCTCGCTGGGGACCTGTACGTACACAAGAGATGACCGGACCGCCCCCTCCACGCACCGCACCCCGGCAGCGGCGGCGAGGGGCTGCTGGTGGATCTCCACCTGGCCCTTGACCGCGACCGGCTTCTCGTCGTAGTACGCCACCAGCTGACTCACGTGTCGACTCCAGCCCGTGCGCGAGCAGGTGAGCTCCTACGGCGCCGGAGCACCGACTCCTGGAGGATGACCACGCCGCACCCTCGCATACCGGCCCATGTGGCCGAAGGTGACCGCCACCAAGC
>JAODAX010000012.1 GCA_025463675.1 Naasia sp.
CGTGACGACCGACTCGTATCCGTTCGATGGCCGTCCGGCCCTGCCCGGGTGGGCGCACTCGTTGGCCGAGCTGGAGATCATCGAGGAGGAGGCGCGGTACGCGATCGCGCAGCGCTACCGGTACGTGGCGGGGGCGTGGCGGCTGTGCGCGGCCAAGGTCGGCCCGGCCGGGGCGTTGGACATCTCCAGCATGCCGGCGCGGTCGTTCCGGGCCGAGATCGCCTCTCCATCCCGGAGGTGACGGCGCGGAACCTGATCGGTCGGGCCCGCATCCTGCTCGAGCACATCCGGTCGACGTGCTGCGCTTCGGAGGGGGCAAGTTCACCGAGCGGCACGCGCAGCTGCTGGCGGATGCGGTCGCGGACCTCGGCCCGGACGACACCGCGAGTTGAAGCGGCGGGCGCTGCCGTTCGCGGAGACGCTGACTGCGCGGACGTTCGAGCGGAAGCTCGCGGAGCTGAAACAGCTGGTGCGGCCGTCGGAGGCGACCGTCCGGCATCTTCGCCGAGGGCGCGTCGGCCGTCCGGGCGAGTGACGACCCGGCGATGGCACCGCCGGGCGCCGACCCGCCACCCAACACCGCGGGCAAGTGGACGCCCCCGGGCGTGCCGGAAGCTGACGCTGCAGGAACAGCGCGCCCGCGCCGGTCAGCGACCGCTCGCCCCGCGGACCAGGGTGTGCACGTAGTCCAGCTTCTCGGCGACCGCCGCCGTGATCACGAACGGATAGAGGTCCGGCTCCCCCATCGACCGGTTCATCGCGTTCATCCCGAGCGCGAACCCGTGCCAGCGCGCCAGGATCTCCGGCATCGCGAGCTCCGCGATGCTGGCCGCGCCGGACGAGGTGATGCTCCCCGCGAGCGGCGCCGACACCCCCGACGGCCCGGCGATGTAGACGCCGACGGTGGCCGCCGTCTCCAGACCGTCCGCGATGTGCAGGTAGTGCGCGAACGACTCCGCGAAGTCCTCCCACGGATGCATGGTGGCGTAGTCGGAGATGTGGTCCTCGTGCGGCGGCGCATCCGCGGGGTCGCCACCGCCGGCACCGGCGTCGGACTCGGAGTCGGCGCCTCCGTAGTGGCTGTCGAGCGCGTCACCGTAGTCCTGGCGGTCGTCGCCGAACAGGCGGCGGAAGCGGGTCAGGTCGGGCGTCCCGGCGACCAGGGCGAGCCAGTAGTAGTGGCCGATCTCGTGCCGCAAGTGCCCGAGGATCGTCCGGTACGGCTCGCCGAGCGAGATCCGCACCTCTTCGCGGCGCGCGTCGCCCGCCTCCGCCAGGTTGATCGTGATCACGCCATCCGCGTGACCGGTGAGCACCGTCTCGCTCTCGGTCGGGGAGCGCAGCTCGAAGGCGAGCCCGGAGTCGCCTTCACGGCGGATCACGGGCAGCCCCAGGTGGTTCAGCTGCCGGACGAGGCGGCGCTTCGGGTACTCCGTGAGGGTCAGCTGGCTCCACGCGGCCAGATCGTCGACGGGCGGGCGGCGGGTGGTCAGTCGGCAGGAGGAGCACTGCTGGGCAGAGCGCGGGTCGGCGTCGGCGATCCAGTTGCAACCGATGTCGTCGCGGAAGACGCAGAGGTCCAGACCTTCCGCCAGCAGCAGATCGTCGATCGCGGGGGCGTAGGCGAGCTCCGTGTCGCAGGCGAGGCACACCCGGTCTTCGAACTCGACCCAGGCGCCGCAGTTCGGGCAGGCGAAGACGCGCATGGCCTGGCTCCTCGAAGTCGTGACTCGATCACCTCCGCAGAGCGGGGACGAGTGCAACCGTAGCCGCAGCTAGCGGGGCTCGCGAACGACGAGCTCCGGCGTGATGAGGCGCTGACGTGAGCCTGCCGCGCCCGGGGCGAGCAGCAGGTCGAGCACCGATGCGGCCACCAGGTCGGTGCGTTGCTCGACGCTCGAGATGCCCAGCGCGCGTGCGACGGGCGTGTTGTCGAAGCCCACGACGGGGACGCTCCGCCCTGCCCGCTGCATGGCCATCGAAGCGCCGAGAGCGAGGGAGTCGCTCACGCAGACGAGGGCCTCCACGTCGGCGCCGCTGCGCCACCATTCCGCGACCACCGACTCGGCCGTCCCGACGTCGTCCGGCGATTCGGCGGTCAGCGCCGGGTCGAGCGCGATGCCCCGAGCGGCGAGGGCCTCCTCCCAGCCGCGCCGGCGGTCGTCCCCGGTTCCGGAGGGCTGCGGCCAGCCGAGCAGCCCGATGCGCTGCAGCCCCTGGTCCAGAAAGTGGTCGGTGGCGGCCGCGGTGCCCGCGCGTCCGTCCACGTCGACCCAGGCGTGCGTCGTCATGTCCTCCGCACCCCACGGCCGCCCGAAGGTCACGAACGGGACGTGGTTCTCGAGCATCCAGGCGACGCGCGCGTCGCCGTGCTCGGTGGAGGTCAGCACGAACGTGTCCGCGTCGGCCCCGTCGCTCAGCCGCCGGATGTGCTCCACCTCGTCGTGTGCGTCGGACGCGGCGAACAGGAGCACCCGGCGCCCGCGCGCGTCGGCCTGCAGGGTCATCGCGTGCAGGAACCGGTCGAGCAGGTTGCCGGAGATGCCGTCGCGGGCCTGGTCGAGTCGCACGCCGATGGTTGAGGACTGCCGGGTGCGCAGCCGTCGGGCGGAGGCGTGCGGCTGGTAGCCGAGCGCCGCGATCGCCGTCTTCACCCGCTGCCGGGTCTCCTCGCGCACGAGTTCCGGGGCGTTGATGACGTTCGACACGGTCTGCCGGGACACCCCGGCGACGCGCGCCACGTCGAGCACGGTGGGCATCCCCGTCACGTGTGCCTCCTTCCCGCCGATGGACTGTCGCAGAGTTCGGAGCGGCCGTCAATCCGCTCGACCCGCATCTCAGACCTCCTCGGCGGTGGCGAGGAGCAACCACGACGACGCCGTCGAACTGGTGGGCAGCCCCTCCCGCATCAGCTGGATCCCGGGCATCGCCCGTGTGCCGGCGCCGGCCGTGAGGTCTTCGACCCGGTAGTGGCGGGCCGGGTCGAGCCCCCGGAACCGGGCGGTCGGTGCCGCGGCGCCCTCGTCGAGCGCGAAGGCCGCGTACAGGTGCGCATCGCCCGCGTCGAGCTGGAACGCCGGCACCCGCTCCCCCCGGCCGCCGCGGAGCGGCGGGTCGGTGAGGCGCCGCAGGACGCCGGCGCGGACGAGCGGCGCCAGGCGGAGGCGGTAGAGGTTGGTGTGCACCGCGAGACGCTCGGCGAGACGGGCGGGCAGCTCCGTCAACTTGAGGGAAACGCCGAAGCGGTGCAGCATCGCCGCGCGCAGCATGGTGTCGAAGCGGGCCTCGTCGAGACTGACCCAGTCCAGCCGCTGCTGCGGGTGATCGCCGCGCCACTGCGACCAACTCCAGTGCAGCATCGCCACCGGCGGGAACATGAGGCTCGCGCCCCACAGGACCTGCAGGTGGTGCTCAGTCCAGTCGGGGTCGGACAGGAAGCTGCAGTGCACGTGCCGGGCCAGGCCGAGGTCGAGCCGGAGCCCGCCGGACGAGCAGGCCTCAAGGATCACCTCCGGGTGCCGCTCCCGGAAGTCGTCGAGCACCGCGTAGAGCCCCTCGTAGTGCCGGAACAGCCCATCGCCCGCCCCGTGCCCATGATCGGTGCGGTCGCAGCCGGCACCCGGGTCCACATTGAAGTCGAGCTTCAGCCAGCGGGCGCCCGTGCTGCTGACCGCGTCGTCGAGGGCCCCGCTGAGGAAGTCGCGGGCGTCCGGGCTGCCGAGGCATACGTAGCCGAGGAAGGAGGGATCGTCCCGGTCCAGCGAAACGGTGATGTTCGGCCCATCGTGCCCGCCGGCGCGGGAGGCCAGGAGTTCGGGACGCTCGGCTCGCAGCCGCGCCGAGGCGCCGACCGCCTCGCCTTCGAGCCAGATGCCGAAGGCCGCCCCAGATTCGCGCACGTCCCCGGCCAGCGCTGGCAACCCGCGGGGGAACCGTGCAGTGTTCACCTGCGACCAGTCGCCGCGCTCCGCCTGCCAGTCACTGCCCGCCTCGGGCCGGCCGAACCAGCCCGCGTCGAGGGTGGCCACATCCAGCCCGAGCCGCGCGGCGGTCCGGCTCTCGGCGAGGAACGTTCTCTCGTCGATGCCGGCATCCTCGTACGGCCACCACGAGTTCCACTCCGATGGCAGCCGCTCCGACCAGGCGGTGCGCGGGACGAGCTCCGACCCCACCGCGCCGGCGAGGTGGGCGCCCGCCTCGTCGATATCGCCTCCGACGGCCACGAGGACCGGCGGCAGCGACAGCGTCGCACCGGGCGCCAGGTCGGCGACGAAGCCATCGTCGTCCATCCCCGCCGTCAGCCGGCCGGCCGGGTCCACGTCAATTCGCCAATTGCCACTCCACGCCACGGTCACGATCAGGGCGCCGGCGGAGCACTCGAGCGCCATCAGCGGATGCAGTCCGTGCGATGAGCGACCGGCCCGCCCCACGAGCTGCAGCCCGGAGCCGAGGTCGCCGCGCACCGGCTCGAACTCCGCGCCCCACGCGCTCGTGAAGTGCAGGGTCCGCCACTCGCCCGGCGAAAGCATCCCGCTGAGCACGGCGGTCTGCGTCACGCGCATCGGCTCCGTGGTCGGGTTGCCGAGCAGGAGGCCGAACTCCCACACGGCGCCGCGATCTCCTCGCGGCACGGCGGTCCACTCTGCCCGGCTTCCCGCGGGGAGGCCTGACGGCGGGGCGACCCCGCTGAGGAGCGGCTTCCCGAGGCCGAGCGATTCCCCCGGGGCGAGAGGGCGGCTCATCGCCCGAAGCTCGCGCCCAGCCCGCTCATCACGTACTTCGCGGCGAAGGACAGCAGCAGCAGCGGCGGCAGGGCGGTGAGGATGAGGCCGACCGCCACGAACGGCTGGTCGTTGGTGAACCGCCCACCGATCTGCGCCAGCGCCGGCGTGATCAGCCGCAGTTGATCGTTGGGCAGCAGGATGTACGCGAACAGCAGCTCGTTCCACATCGCGATGAACTGCAGCACCAGGAGTGTCGCGAGGCCCGGGATCGCCATCGGGCTGGCCACGCTGAGGAACGTCCGCCAGAACCCCGCGCCGTCGACCCGCGCCGCCTCGAGCACGCTCGTGTCCAGCGACCTGTAGGTCACGATCAGGAAGAACGTGGCGAACGGCAGCCCGGTCGCCACATAGACGAGGATCAGCCCCGGCAGCGAGCCCACCAGGCCGATGCGCGAGAGCAGCAGGTAGATCGGGATGATGAGCACCTGCGACGGGATCAGCATCACCGACACCAAGGCGCCCGAGATGTACCGCGCGCCGGGCACCGGGTACCTGGCGAGGGCGAAGCCGGCGAGCCCGGCGACCAGCAGCTGGACGGTCAGCCCGACCGCGACCACGATCACCGTGTTGAGCAGTGCACGCCCGATGCCGTAGTTGTTCCAGACCGAGATGAAGTTCTGCAGGGTCAGCTCGCTGGGCAGCCCGAACGGGTTGCCCAGGTAGTCGGCCCGCGTGCGGAACGCGGTGAACGCGAGATAGAGGATCGGGTACGCGATCGAGATCCCCACGAGGACGAGGACGACGAAGATCGGCACGCGCGCCTTGCGCGGAAGCGTTGCGCTCACGTTGGACATCAGTTCTCCTCCGAGACGCGGAACACCCTCAGCTGGAGCGCCGTCAGGCCGCCGATCAGCAGGAACACCATGACGGCGAGTGCCGCCCCCTCGCCGAGCCTCGTCGACGAGAACGCGAGCGTGTAGATGAGGTAGTCGAGAGTCGTGGTGTCGTAGCCCGGTCCGCCGGCGGTCATCACGAAGATGAAGCCGAACAGCGCGGTGAAGGTGTACAGCACGTTGAGGATCGACACGAGGGCGAGCACCCCGCGGATGTTCGGCAGGGTGATGTACCAGAGCCGCTTCCACCAGCCCGCTCCATCGACGGTGGCCGCCTCGAAGATCTCCGGGTTGATGGCGCTGAGACCGCTCAGCAGGATGATCGTCTGGTAGCCGAAGCCCGACCAGACGAGGGCGATGATGATGACGAAAATCGCCGACCCGGCGCCGGCGAAGAAGTCGACGGGCGGGATGCCGAATTGCGCGAGGACCGCATTGATGGGTCCGCGGTAGGAGAACAGCGACTTGAACATGAGGCCGATGACGGCGGTGGAGAGCACGTTCGGCACGAAGAAGAGCACGCGGAAGAACCGCCAGCCGCGGATCCGCTCGTAGAGCAGCACCGAGCAGACCAGCGCGGCGAGGATGACGAGCGGCACGGAGATCAGGAAGATCAGGTTGGTGAGGAAGACCTTGTGCAGCAGCGGATCGGCGAGCAGCTTCGTGTAGTTGTCGAGGCCGACGTAGTCGAAGCTCAGGCCGTTGGTCTTGTTGAACGAGATCCAGATCGCGTAGCAGACCGGGTAGACCATGAACCCGAGCACGAGGACGACCGCCGGCGCGACCGCCGCGATCCCGACGAGCCGCTCGGAGGTGCGCCAGCGGGCACGACCGGGAGGCCGGGCCCCGGTCGCCCCCGCCGAAGCGGAGGCGACCGGGGCGGCCAGTACGGGCGAGGTCATCCGCGCTCGCTGTCGAAGGCGGCCTGCAGCTGCTCCACCGCGTCCTCCGGGGTCGACTGACCGGTGTAGACGGTGGCGTTGACCTTGTAGAACAGGTCGATAACCGACTGCGGCATCACGTTGTCGAACGGGTAGACCACGTTCTCGGCCTCGGCCACGTACTCCGCCTGGGTCTTCAGGTAGTAGTTCGTGATGACCGAGGTGTCGGCCGACGCGCTGTTCGAGGGCTCCACCTGGAACAGCTCCACGTACCGGTCGATTGTCGCCGGCTGCGCGAGCAGCTGCAGGAACTCTTCGGCGAGCTCCTGCTCCTCCGAGTAGTTGGTGATGGACACGGCCACGTTCGGGCCGCCCGCGATCGTCGACGGGTACTCGGCGCCCTCGAGCATCGGGATCGGGAACACGCCCGCGTCCTCCCCCATGGCCTCCGCGAGTGCGTTGTTCTCCCAGGCGCCGGACACCATGAAGACGCCGTTGCCCTGCACGAACCCGGTGAGCAGGTCGGCGTTGCCGACGCTTCCCGCGTCGGGGTTCGTCAGTCCCCGCGAGAACATCTGCGAGTAGGCGTCGTACGCCTTCACCATGGCATCATCGTTCAGCGGGATCTCGCCGTTGTACATCTCGGTGAAGGCCTGCGGGCCGAGTTCGCCGCCGACGAGGGCCGCCATGACCCACGCGCCGACGTAGCCCTCCTGGTTGGGCGTCCAGAACGGCACGGCGGACGTCTTGCCGAGGGCGTCCTCGCCGAGGTCGAGGAGCTCCTCCCAGGTGGCGGGCGGCGTCGACAGGTCGAGGTCGGCCTCCTCGGCCAGCGCCTTGTTGTAGAAGACGTAGAAGTAGGAGCCGCCGCCGTAGGGCAGGGCCAGCAGTGCGCCGTCCTCCTCGTAGCCCTCGCGGACGGTGTTCCATCCGCTGAGGTCGTCCATGATTTCCGCGTCGAACACGTCGCCGAGGTCCAACAGGAAGTCGGAGTAGTCGACGGTGTTGCCGCCCGTGTAGGCGATGCGTATGTCTGGCCCGTTGCCCGCGATGGAGGCGGCCTGGAACTGTGCGGCGTCCGCGGCGATGTCACCGGAGGTGCTCACAATCTCGACGGTGACGCCCTCATGGTCGGCCTCGAACTCCTCGGCGACCTGGTGCAGGAAGGAGTTGTCCGCGATTGCACCGTCCTCGCTCTTCTTGGTGAGCAGGCCGTTGTCCCAGATGGTGAGGGTGGTGCCGCTCGCCCCTCCGCCGCCGTCGGCCGAGCAGGCGGCCAGGCCCGCCAGCAGCCCGGTGGCGACCACGATGGCGCCGATGTGCGTTGCCTTCATGTGCTGTCTTCTCCTCGATGCAGGGGATCGCCGTCCGGGTCGCGCCGGCATCCGGGGTCGCTCCACGATGCGCGGTCAGCACCGACCAGCGGAGAGCGGCCCTGGCCGACGGCCACAGCTTGATCGATCAAATTGGTGGAGCATCGAACGCCTCGGGTCGCGCCACGTCGGGAGGACACCGGGTGGCTTCCTCGCCGAGACCGACCCCGCGGAGGCTGCCGGACGTGATTGACTTTGATCGTTCAAATGCGGTTGACATACTACGCCGGAGGCGCGTCCTGTCAATCGACGCCGAACCCGATTCGAGGAGAAGCGAATGCCCGCTAAACCAGGACTGCAGCCGCTGCTGCACGACGGCGTCGTCGTGCTGGCCGCACCGACGCAGGCGTGGGGCGGTCGGGACGGGGACATCTCAGGCGGCGGCGTTGCCGGCTTCTATGACGGCGACCGCCGGATCCTCTCCGAGCTCACCCTGCGGGTCGGCGGCTCCCCCGGCGAGCCGATCGCCGCGGTCACCCCGGCGGCCGCGGAAGCGGAGTTCGTCGGACTGCTCCGCCTGCTCGACGACGACGCGGCCGATCCCCGGCTCCGCCTCGTCCGGCGCCGCACCGTGGCGCCGGGCTCGCTCACGGAGCGGATCGCCCTCGAGTCCACTTTGAGCTCCGAGGTGACGACGACCGTCGCGGCCGCCATCGCGACCGATCTCGCCACCATGCACGACATCAAGGCGGGCCGGGCATCCGAGGACGCGCCCCCTCCCCTGCACGCCGACGGAGGAGCTCTCCGCTGGTCCGGCGCCGGGATCACGGCCGAGCTCCGAGCCGACGGTGCCCGGGCGACCGTCACCGGTCCGGGAGCGGGCGAAGTGCGCTGGACCGTGACGCTGCCGCCGAAGTCCACCGTCGAGATGAAGCTCACCGTCACGGTGACGGCTCCCGACGCGGTCGTCACCGCCCCTCCCGGCACGGCCGAGTGGCAGAGCGCACGGATCGCCGCGGGCGACGTGCGCCTCGCCCGCTGGCTCCGCGCCGCGCTCGGCGATCTGGCCGCGCTGCGGATGAGCACCCGGACCCGGCCGGACGCCGCCTTCCTCGCGGCGGGGGCGCCCTGGTTCTTCACCCTCTTCGGCCGCGACTCGATCTGGGCCGCACGCCTGCTGCTGCCCTTCGGCACCGAACTCGCGCGCGATACCCTGCAGGTGCTCGCCGACCTGCAGGGCACGGTCAGCGACCCAGCGACGGCGGAGCAGCCGGGCAAGATCATGCACGAGCTGCGGGCGGCGCCGCTCGAGATCCCCGGCGAGGACGTGGTGCTCCCGCCGCTTTACTACGGCACGGTCGACGCCACCGCACTGTGGGTCTGCCTGCTCGTGGATGCGTGGCGCTGGGGCCTCGCGGAGGAGGACGTGGAGGCGCTACTGCCGGCCCTCGAGGCGGCCCTCGGCTGGCTACGCGACTACGGCGACAGCGACGGTGACGGCTTCCTGGAGTACATCGACGAGAGCGGCCGGGGCCTCGCCAACCAGGGTTGGAAGGACTCTGGGGACTCGGTGCAGTGGCGGGACGGCCGGCTGGCTGAGGGCCCGATCGCCCTCTGCGAGGTGCAGGGCTACGCCTACGAGGCGGCGGTCGGCGGAGCGGAGCTCCTGGAGCGGTTCGGCCGGCCGGGAGCGGACGACTGGCGGGCCTGGGCCGCTCGGCTCAAGGGGCGCTTCGCCGAGAGCTTCTGGGTGGACGACGATCGGGGCCGCTACCCGGCGATCGCGCTCGACGCGGGCAAGCGGGCCGTGGACTCGCTGACCAGCAACATCGGTCATCTGCTCGGCACCGGGATTCTCGAGCCGGCTGACGCGCGCACCGTCGCCGAGCGCCTCATCGCGCCCGACCTCGCCTCCGGCTACGGCCTGCGCACGATGTCGACCGACGCGGCAGGATACTGGCCGCTCAGCTACCACGGCGGTTCGGTCTGGGCGCACGACACCGCGATCGCGATCATGGGTCTTGCCCGGGAGGGGTTCGAGGACGCGGCGGAGCAGCTGGCTGAGGGCCTGCTCGCCGCCGCTGAGGGCTTCGGCTACCGCATGCCGGAACTGCACTCGGGCGACGCCGCCGGGGTCGTCGGCGCACCGGTGCCGTACCCGGCGGCGTGTCTTCCGCAGGCCTGGTCGGCGGCCGCTTCGGTCGGAGTCATGGCCACCCTCCTCGGGCTGGCTCCCGACCGCGCGACGGGGTCCCTGCACGCGCGCCCGTTGTCCTCCGCCCGCAGATCCGGGATCACCGTCGAAGGGGTGCGCGTCGCCGGGCGCGCCTTCCTGGTGACCACGGGCGGCGGCGACTCCGCCGTCGTCACCGCCCTCCCCGGAGAGACGACCGGTCCGGAAACACGCCAAAGATGAGGGAGTTTACCGGTTCGACACGCCATTACAGCGCTTCACGTGCCGCGTCCACCCGCGATTGCCTTGGAGTCGCCGGAAGCGGCCGCGCGTAGCGTCACTCCCGGTCGCCAACCGGGCGACTTCGAACTGTAAGGAGCAGACATGATCGGCACTGACAGCATCGAGCGACTGAACGGGGCGACGGTTTACGGCGCCGACGGGGACAAGATCGGCTCCGTCGGTCAGGTCTATGTCGACCAGACGGACGGGCACCCCAGCTGGGTGACCGTGCGGACCGGCCTCTTCGGAACCTCCGAATCCTTCATCCCGCTCGACGAAGCGAGCATCGACGGCGACGCGATCCGCGTCACCTATGACAAGGCCCGCGTCAAGGACGCGCCGCGCATCGACACCGACGGTGAGCTCAGCACCGCGGAAGAGGACGAGCTGTACCGCTACTACGGTCTCACCTCGGGCGAGACCGGCACGCACAGCGGCACCACCACGATGGGCACCACCGGCTACACCGAGACGTCGGGCACCGCCGGCTTCACCGGCGCCGGCCACGACACGTCCGGCCCGAACACCGACTCGGCGATGACCCGATCCGAGGAGCAGCTGCACGTCGGCACCGAGCGTGTCGAGACGGGTCGCGCCCGCCTCCGCAAGTACGTGACCACCGAGCAGCAGACCGTCACCGTGCCGGTCACCCGCGAGGAGGTCCGGCTGGAGCGTGAGCCGATCACCGACGCCAACGTGGGCGCCGCCTACGACGGCCCCGCGATCAGCGAGGAGGAGCACGAGGTGATCCTCACCGAGGAGCGCCCCGTCGTGCAGAAGGAGGCCGTCCCGGTCGAGCGGGTCCGCCTCGACACCGAGACGGTCACCGAGAACCGCCAGGTCACGGAGGACGTCCGCAAGGAGGAGATCGAGCTCGACGACGACGCCAACCGTCTGGACGACGACCGTCGCACCGGGATCTGACTCTCCCCACAGCAGAGGAAGGGCCCGCCGGCTACCAGCCGGGGGCCCTTCCTTATGACCGTTCTCGATGCGTGCGCGTCAGATGGTGCGGTAGGCCGCAGCGGCGGGGCAGTCGAACGGATCCGCAGCGCCGATGCCCACCCTGTGGATGTACCGGACCACCATGCCCCACGACTGCAGCAGCGTGGTCTCCGTGTACGGCACCCCGAGCTCGTCGCAGTAGCGGCGCACAATCGGCCGCGCCTTGCGAAGATTGACGCTCGGCATGTTCGGGAACAGGTGGTGCTCGACCTGGTAGTTGAGCCCGCCCAGCGCGGTGGGGATGACCCACGAACCGCTGATGTTGCGGGAGGTGAGCACCTGACGTCGCAGGTAGTCGACCTTCTCGTCGGCGCCGATGATGCGCATGCCCTTGTGGTTGGGGGCGAAGCTGCCGCCCATGTAGAAGCCGAAGGCGAACAGCTGCACGAGCATGAACGCCGCGCCGAGCACCGGGCCGAGGGCGAGGAAGACGAGGATCGGGAAGCCGATGAGCCGGGTGGCGAGGAGCACCGCCTCGACCCCGCGGTGCTTCACGTCGTCCTTGCCGGCTACGGACTTGATGGCGCTGATATGCAGGTCGATACCCGACAGCAGAAGGATCGGGAAGAAGAAGTAGCCCTGTTTGCTGGTCAGCCAACGGATCACACCGGTGCGCTCCGCAGCGTCCTCCTTCGTGAAGACGATTGCGCCGGGCACGATGTCGCCGTCCTTGCCGACCGTGTTCGGGTTGGCGTGGTGGCGCCCGTGCTTGTGCTCCCACCAACCGACGCTGAGGCCGACCAACAGGTTGCCGGTGATCAGCGAGAACCACGCGTTGCGCTTGCCCGACTCGAAGATCTGGCGGTGCGCCCCGTCGTGGGCGAGGAACGCGATCTGGGTGAAGACGACGGCGAAGTACACCGCGACGAGCAGCTGCCACCAGGTCTGGCCCAGCGTGAAGAGCAGCACGAAGCCGAGACCGAGTGCGGCGGCGAGGATGACCGTGCGGGCGGTGTACCAGAGGGGCCGGCGCCGGAGCAGCCCGGCCGCCTTGATCTCCTTCGCGAGAGCCGTGTAGTCCGAGGCGTGCGCCGCCTGCGCGGTGCCCGGCCGGTTCTGGCGCGGAACAGTGCGGCGATAGGCCGCGCCGGGGGCGGGTGCGTCGAGAGTGCTGGTCATGTGTAAGACGCTACGTACCGCGTTGCGGCGAAAAATCCCCCCGGGGAGCCGTTCGCCCCCTACCGGCGTATGGGGTCCGCCCGGAACCGGTATCACTCGCGGATGGCGGGGACGACCAGGCCGGACTCGTATGCGGCCACGACGGCCTGCGCGCGATCCCGGAGACCGAGCTTGCCGAGCACCCGGCTGACGTGGCTCTTCACAGTCTGCTCGGCGATGAACAGGGTGCCGGCGATCTCCGTGTTGCTGCGTCCGGCGGCGATCTGGATGAGCACCTCCCGCTCCCGATCGGTGAGTCCGGTGAGCGCCGGCGGCGGCCCCTGACGGGCCGTCGCGGACGATGCGAACCGCTCGATCATCCGGCGGGTGACCCCCGGCGACAGCAGGGCGTCCCCCCGTGCGACCACACGCACCGCGGCCACCAGCTCGTCCGGCGGCGCGTCCTTGAGCAGGAAGCCGCTCGCGCCGGCCCGGATGGCGGCGAACACGTACTCGTCGATGTCGAAGGTGGTGAGCATGAGGACACGGACCCGCTCGTCGGCGGCCACGACGATCCGGGTCGCCTCGATGCCGTCGAGGATGGGCATCCGCACGTCCATCAGGACCACGTCGGGATGGGTCTGCGCGGCGACAGCGACGACCTCCTCGCCGTTCTGCGCCTCGCCGACGACCTCGATGCCGTCCTGCGCGCGCAGCAGCGCCGCGAAACCGGCTCGCACCATCGCCTGGTCGTCCGCGACCACCACGCGCAGGCTCATGAGCCGTCACCGACGGCCGGCAGGCGGTCGCCGTGCGGCGGTCCGTCGAGCAGGGGCAGCACGGCGCGCACCGTGAAGCCGCCGTCGGGGGTGCGTTCCGCGGTGACGGTGCCCCCGACGCTTGCGGCGCGTTCCGACATGCCGATCAACCCGAGTCCCGTCCCTCTGCCGTCACCCACTGGTGCGGCAGCACTGTTGGTGACAGTCAACACGACATCCCTGGAGATTCCTTCGCATCGGACGACGACCCGAGCCGCCGGCGCGTGTCGTGAGGCGTTGGTGAGTGCCTCCTGCACGATGCGGTACCCCGCGAGCCCGACCAGCTCGCTCACCGACACCGGGTCGGCGCGCTCGAGCACGACGTCCATGCCCGCGCGCTGCGCCTGCTCCACCAGGTCGGCGAGCCCGTCGAGGTCCGGCTGCGGCGCGAGGTCGCCCTCGGCGTCCCCCGGGCGGAGCACCCCGAGCAGGGAGCGCATCTCGGTGAGCGCCTGGCGCGACGACGCGGCGATCTCGTCGAATTCGTGCAGCGACCGCTGGTCGAGTTCGGTGTGCCGGTAGCGCGCGGTGCTCGCCTGCACGTTGATCATCGACATGCTGTGCGCGACGACGTCGTGCAGCTCGCGGGCGATGCGGGCCCGATCCTCGGCGAGCAGCCGCCGACTGTACTCCTCCGCGCTGACCACCCGCTCGCGCAGCAGTTGGCCGCGGATCAGCTGCCACTGGCCGAGCAGGATGCCGAGCAGCAGCGTGGCGCCGGTCACGGAGACGTGCACCACGATGTTCGTGCTCGCGTCGTCGCTGTTGGCCGGGTGCAGCAGCAGTGCCGCGGTCGCGGACGGCACGAGTCCCGCGAGCCAGCCGACGACGGCGACCCGCCAGCTGCCGGTGAGGCCGACGAGGAGCACGATGAGCGACTGGGTCACGATCATCGCCGGCCACCACGGCCATGGCCCGCCCTCGGGGCGCTCGCCGGCGATCTGCAGCCCCAACGAGGCGACCGCGGCGAGAATCGTCGCGAGCAGCGGCCGGACCACCGCGAGCGGCAGCGCTGCCGCGTGCAGGGTGGCCAGCGCGAACGCCAGCACTAGCGGAAGCCGGTAGACGCGCACGCCGATCGACGCCTCGACGGAGAGCAGCACGATGGCGGCCACGGTGGCCAGCAGCAGGGCGACCGCGACCGGGTCCACCCGTCCCGCGAGGCTCACCGTGCGATGCAGCCAGGCCGGCAGGTTCCACCGGCGCGAGTCGGGCACGGCTAGCCCGTGACGGTCACGACGAGGCCGGGCGCGCCCGGCTGCCGTCCTCGGGCTCGGGGGTGGGCTTGAGCCCGGCCGAGGAGTTCGCGGCGATGCTCAGCTCCTCGAGCCACGTGCGGTTGAGGGCGGGTGCCGCGCGCTCGGTGTACTGGAACTGGAGCGCCATGTCGGGGTGCATCCACACGACCGTGCGGGCCACCTCGCCGCCTTCCGGGTGCGTCCAGGTGAAGAGGAAGGTCTCGGCCCGGCGGAGTTTGTTGCCGATCACCACCTGGAGGTGCGCGAGGGCGCGATCCTCGACCTCGATCGTCGAGTTCCCGTCGTACACCAGCCGGCCCATGTCTCTCCTTCACGCTGCGCCCGGAAATGGGCATACCGACACTACGGGCACCCTGCGGACGTGAGGAATCGTACAGGGGCGCTTGACGCGGGCACCGCCGACCGGCAGGAGTGCTGTCAGACCGCGGCCGGCGACTGCACGCCCGGCACCGGCCCGGCGGCAGGCACGAGGCCGCGCGCGAACGCAAGTTCGAACGCGTCGAAGATGGCGCCGTCGATCGTGCGCGGCGCGAGCGCATCGCCCACCTCGGCGACGATGGTGCCCGGCGCCACGGCGAGCGGCGGCCGCACCGACTCGCGCGGGGTGGACAGCACGATCGCGTCGAAGCCGTCGAGCGTCTCCGATCGCCCGGACAGCGCGTCCACCACCGTCACCGAGCCGACCGCGACCGCCGTGACCCGGGTCGCGGTGCGGGCCGCGAAGGTGCCGCGGCCCAGGGTCTCGAGCAGAAGCGGTCGGTCGTAGCCGGCGCGCACGTGCGGGAAGACGCTCTCGAACCCGGTTATGAGCTGCACGTCCAGTCCGGCGGCGGCCAGGGTGAGCGCGATGCCGGACGCGTATGCGGTGCCGTCGTCGTCGAGCAGCGCGACGCGGCGGCCGAGCGCGGCCGGGTCGGCGAGCGCCGTCGCGGCATCCAGCACCGCGCCCGGCGCGACGTCCGCGGCGGCCAGGATGCCGCCCGAGGTGAGCGACGTTCCGTGCTCGGGGGCGCACGCCCCGGTGGCCAGCACCACCCCGTCGATCTCCGCGCCGAACTCGACGGGCGCTGCCTCGCCGACGCGGACGTCGACGCCCGAGACGGCGAGCTCACGCAGCAGGTCGCCGAGCAGCAGCGTCACGGTCTCCCGGCCGGGGACGGCTGCTGCCGGATGCAGCTGGCCGCCCAGGCGGTCGGCGCGCTCGTACAGAGTGACTGCGTGGCCGCCGCGGTCGAGGTCGATGGCCGCACGGAGTCCGGCGGGGCCGCCGCCGATCACCGCCCAGCGCTCGGCGCGCGCCGCCGCGACGGGGGCGTCCCGCTCACGCTCGCGCCCGACGACCGGGTTGACCGTGCAGGACATCGCCTGGCCGGTGCTGCCGCGGCCGAGGCAGCCCTGGTTGAGGCGGATGCAGTGCCGCACCTCGCTCAGCCGCCCGGTGCGCAGTTTCTCGGCGAGGTCCGGGTCGGCGATCTGCGCGCGGGTGAGCGCAACCATGTCGGCGATCCCCGCGGTGAGCACCTCCTCCGCCTCCTCCACGGTGCGGGCGGCGCCGACGCCGAACACGGGGACGTCTGGATGCGCGGCCTTCAGCGCTCTGACGGCGTCGCGTAGCCAGGCGGCCGGCATCGCCGAGGACGGGAACACGTAGTGCACGTTGTGGTAGCCGCCCGCGGCGAGGTCGAGGAAGTCGATGCGCGCCTCGGTGCGCAGCGCGCCCACGATCTCCGCGACGTCATCGGTCGTCAGGCCGCCCGGCAGGAACTCGTCGGCGACGATGCGGATGCCGACCGTGAAGTCGTCGCCCACCCGCTCGCGAACCGCGCGCAGCACCTCGCGGGGGAAGCGGGTGCGGCCGTCGAGGTCGCCGCCGTAGCCGTCGGACCGCGCGTTGTAGAGCGGTGAGAGGAACTGGTGCAGCAGGTAGCCGTGCGCCATGTGGATCTCGACGCCGTCGAAGCCGCCCTCGCGGGCGATCTCGGCGGAGTCGGCCCAGGAGCGCACAAACGCGGCGATGTCCGCCGCGCTCGCCTCGCGCGTCGCGTGCCCGGTCGACGGGGACATCAGCCGCGACGGCGCGTAGACCGGCCGCGGGCCGGCGGGCCCGTCGGGCGACGCCTGGGCGCCGTGGTGGTTGAGCTGCACGAACAGGGCGGCGCCCGCCTCGTGCACCGCGTCGGTGAGGCGGCGGTCGGTGGGCACCGAGTCGCGCCGGAACGCGTCCGGGAAGCCCTTGATGCTGCCGGACGGGTGTACGAAGCGGTTCCCGGCGATCAGCAGGCCCGCGCCGCCGCGTGCGCGCCGGGTGAAGTACGCCGTCTCCCGGTCGCCCTCGTACCCTTCGACCGCGTACTGCTTCGAGTGCGCCGCTTGCATGATCCGGTTCCGCACCGTGGTGCTGCCGATCGTCAGCGGCGTGAACAGCGCGGACGCGGGGGGCGCCGACGGGATGGCGGGAGCGGTCGGATCGGCCGGGCCGGTCGGGGTGTGCACGCCTCCATTCTGCTCCGGTTCACGCTCCACCCCCGACGCGCGGCGCCGTCCCGGAGTTTGACCGGGGCGGCCGACCGGGCGACGATCGCCGGGCGCCCGGCACGCGTTCGCGGTGTTCGGCGAGCGGCTCGCCAGCGAGCGGTGGGCGGCCGTCTCCGCCTGACCGCGCGAGCGTTTCGCATCGTTCCCGTAGAATCGCAACCGCGCACCGTTGCGTTTCTGCGGAACGGTTGCGAAACCGCGTTTCGCGGGAGCTCAGGCCTCGACGACGCAGTTGCCCCCGCCGCGCTCGGCCCGGTACATGGCCGCATCGGCCTGGTCGAGCAGCGCGGCGGCCCGCCGGCCGGCCGCCGCCGACGCGATGCCGACCGAGGCGCTGACGCTGGCGCCGCGGACCACGAACGGGGTCTCGAGCGCTTCGTGAGGTAGTCGGCGTGCCCGGGCTGGGATGTCGGAGGCCGGGAAGTGCGGCCGGAGGAACGACTCCATGCCGTCGGCGACCACCTCGGCGACCACCTCGCCGTGCGGGTGGAAGGAGTAGCCGAGGACCTGGTCGTAGCCGCTCAGGGCGCCGAGCTCGCGAGCGACGGCGGCGTACAGCTCGCCGGGGCTGGCAGCGGCTCAGCCGCCGGGTCGCGGCGTAGATCGCCTGCACGGACGCCTCGCCCGCGGCCCCGTCGACCGGCTCGAGCTGGACCACCGCGTGCGGCCCGCTGCGGTGGTCGAACACATCGAACAGCCGGCCGGCGAGAGTCGCCTCGACCGGGTTGGCGGCCGTCGGATCGCCGTGCAGCAGGGGCGCAGCTCGTGCACCGCGTGGGGGCGAGCAGAACACGTCCAGCGTGCGGGCGAGCGCGTTCGGCATCGCCTCGCGGGGCGCCGACGGCGCGAGCAGATCGAGGGCGTTGGCGCTCGCCTGCCGAATCCGCGGGGTCTCCGGTCGACGACGAGGAGTGCGCCGTGCGGTTGCACCGCCCCCGGCACGGAGGTCGGTTCCCGGACCCACGCGCCCAGCCGCCCGAGTTCCCCGGCCGGAAGCGGCACGGTGAATGTCGTGGCGATCTGCGCCGCCCCACCTTGGCACGAATGCGCCTGCGCCAGCCCTCCTCCGGGGCGGATGAGGGCACACGGAGGTGGGTCTCGGCGGCGGAGCGTCAGGAGGCGGGCTCGACCCCGAAGGCGCGCGCGAGCTTGTCGATCTTCCGGGCACGCCCGAGGCGCGGCAGGTCGGAGCCGTCCCGGATGACGCCGCCGCGCGCATCGAAGTCGGCGAGGAAGTTCCGGGCCCAGGCGACATCGGAGGGAGTCGGGCTGATCACCTCGTTGATGACCGGCAGCTGGGCGACGTCCAGGCAGAGCTTGCCGGTGAGCCCCAGGGAGACCGCGACCTCCGCCTGCTCGCGCAGCAGGCGGTGGGCGGTGCCGACGGTCGGGCCGTCGATCGGTCCGGGCAGCCCGCCGATGCGGGACGCGACGACGAGTCGGGAGCGCGGGTACGCCATGGCGAGGTCGTCGGCGCTCGCACCGGTGTCCCGCCGGTAGTCGCCCGAGCCGAACGCGAGCCGGAAGCAGCCGCGGGCGCGGGCGATGGCCACCGCCTCCTCGATCCCGAGGGCGGATTCGACGAGCGCCAGCACCGGCGTGTTGCCGCCCAGCCGGTCGAAGGTTTCGGTGACGTGAGCGCCGTCCTCGGTCTTCGCGAGCATCACGCCGATGAGGCCCGGCAGGCCGGCGAGGGCGTCGACGTCGCCGCTCCAGAACGGGGTGGAGCGGTCGTTGATCCGCACCCAGGCGCGGTGCCCCGGCTCGGACAGCCAGGCTGCGACGGACGCGCGCGCCTCGGGCTTCACGACCGGGTCGACTGCGTCCTCGATGTCGAGCACGATCTGGTCGGCGTTCGACGCGAGCGCCGCGGCGAGCTGGTCCTCGCGGGTCGCGTTGACGAGCAGCCAGGACCGCGCCACGTCGGCCGACGGACGGCCGGGAAGGAAGGTCAGGTTCGGGGGCGCAGCCTCGCTGGAGAGCGCGCCGTTGCTCATGGTCACGGCCGCGACACTACCAAAGTGGCCCTGCCCGGTCGGACGTGGCGAGCCCGCACCGCTAGGCGCTCGGGCTCCCGGGGAGGGGCGCGCTGTCCTGCTGGATGCTCCACCGCTCCGGCCGGATCCGGCCCTCGTAGAGCGGCAGCTCGAGCGGCTTGTCACGCTCGGTGTACTGCGCCCACATCCGGTTGGTGCCCATCGTGCCCTGCTCGCGCACGCGCGTCACCTCGTCGAGGTCGAGCTCTACGCGCAGCACGCCCTCCTCGGCGTCGGTGGTCTCGGCGAGCACGTGGCCCTCGGGGTCGACGACCAGGCTGAAGCCCTTGCCCTCGGGCCCGGCGGTGTTGACGCTCACGGTGAACGTCTGGTTGACGATCGAGTTCGCCCGGGCAAGCACCACCTCCTGCGGGCGGTCCGACGACGTGGTCTTCACCACGTTGAGCACGACCTCGGCGCCAAGCCAGGCCAGATGCCTGCTCACCTCGGGGAACCACGCGTCGTAGCAGATCGACAGGCCCACCCGGCCGATGCCGGGCAGGTCCAGCACGGTGAACCGGTCGCCCGGCTCGAAGATTTCGTACGGCCGCCAGGGGAAGATCTTCCGGTAGGTCGCGACGAGTTCCCCCTCCGGCGAGAACACCAGGGCGGTGTTGTAGAGCATGCCGTCCGGCGCCCGCTCGGCGATGCTGCCGGGCACCAGCCAGACGCCGAGTTCCCGCGCCAGCCCGCCGAGGCGAGCGACCAGCGGCCCGTCCAGGTCGATCGCGCGCTCGTGCAGCTGGGCGTTCTGCTCCTCCTCGGTCCCGGAGGTGCCGACGAGGTGCAGCTCCGGGTAGACGACGCAGTCGGCCGCTCCGCCGGCGAGCACCCGCCGGACGTCGGCGGCGAACGCCTCGAACGGTTCGGGCGAGTCGACCGCCGCGGACTGGACGGCGGCGATCCGCAAGGACCTCATCATGGCTGCTCCTTCGTTCGGCGTCCGGCTGCCCGGCACGTCGTGGTCGTTCAGGCTCTTCCCGGCACCGTAATGTACCGGGGGTGAACATCGAGGTTCGGGCCGACGACGGCCCCACCGCCGGCCCCACCGCCGGCCCCACCGCCGGCGCCACCGCCGGCCCTGCGGCCGCGCCATCCACCCTGTTCCGCGGAGGCATCGTCTGGCCGGGCGCCGGGGCTGCCGACGAGGGCGCGCTGCTCGTGCGCGACGGCCGGATCGCCGCGATCGGCGACGACGCGCTCGCCGCGGCCGGCGACGCCGACGTGGTCGACCTGGACGGCGGCTTCCTGATGCCGGCGTTCGCCGAGGGGCACGCGCACCCCATGTTCGGCGGCCTGGAGGAGTTCGGGCCCCAGGTGCGCTCCTGCACCAGCATCCCCGAGATTCTCGACGAGGTGCGCCGTTGGGCGGAGACGCACCCCGCCGGCTCCACCCCCGGTGACGAATGGATCCTGGGCGCCTCCTACAACGGCAGCCTCGCCCCCGGCGGCCTGTTCGACGCCCGCTGGCTGGACGAGGCCGTGCCGGACCGCCCCGTGGTGCTGCGCGCCTGGGACTACCACACCGCCTGGGTTAACACGCGCGCCCTCGAGCTCGCCGGGATCGATGCGGGCACGCCCGAGCCGCCGCTCGGCGAGATCCCGCGGCGCGAGGACGGGAGCCCGCTCGGCACGCTGCGCGAGTGGGGCGCCATCGACCTGGTCACCGCGGTAGCGCCCGTCCGCTCGCTGGACGAGCGCGTGGAGGCGCTCCGCCGGGCCACCGAGCGCTACGCGGCCCTCGGCATGACCTGGGTGCAGGACGCCTGGGTGGAGCCTCAGGACATCGAGGTCTACCTGGAGGCGGCGCGCCGGGGCGTGCTCGCCACCCGCGTGAACCTGGCTCTGCTCGCCGACCCGCGGCAGTTCCCGGAGACGCTCCCCGCCCTGATCGAGACGCGTGCCCGCATTGAGGCGGCCGGCTCGCCGCGGCTGACCGCCCGCACCGTCAAGTTCTTCGCCGACGGCGTGATCGAGAACGAGACGGGCGCACTGCTCGAGCCGTACTGCACGGGCATGCACGACCACGGCATGCTCGTCTGGGAGACGGAGCACCTCGCGGACTCGATCCGCGCGGTCGACGCCGCTGGCTTCCAGCCGTTCATCCACGCGATCGGCGACGCCGCCGTGCGCCAGGCGCTCGACGCGATCGAGCACGCCGCGGTCGCGAACGGCCCGTCGCTCAACCGCCCGGTGATCACGCACGCGCAGTTGGTCGACCCGGCGGACATCCCCCGGTTCGCCCGGCTCGGCGTCATCGCGAACCTCCAGCCGCTCTGGGCCCAGCTCGACGCGCTGATGACCGTGCTCACCGTGCCGCGCCTCGGCGAGGAGCGATCCCGCCGCCAGTACGCGACCCGCACCCTCGTCGATGCCGGCGTCGCGCTCTCCTTCGGCTCCGACTGGCCGTGCTCGTCGGCGGACCCGCGGGAGGGCATCGCGGTGACCACCACGCGACTCACCGAGGCCGGCGACCCGGCCGGCGGCTGGGTGCCCGAGGAGACGCTCGACGTCGAGACGGCGCTCAGCGCGTACACGGCGGGCGTCGCGCACCAGGCGTTCGCGGACACCGCCGACGCGCCGTGGGGCCGCCTCGCGCTGGGCGCGAGCGCCGACCTGGCCTGGCTGGCGCGCGACCCGCGCCGCGCCGGCCGCACCGACCTCCCGGCCATCGCGGTCCGGGGCACCTATCTCGCCGGTTCACTCACGCACCGCGAGCCCGCGGCCGACGATGACGTCGCCGCCTCCTCCCAGGAAGGAAACGCCCATGTCCAGCTCCACTGAGTCCGCGGCTGTCACCGCCGACCGAACCGCCACGCCGCCCGGAGGTGAGAGCGGACTCCGCCGCGTGCTGGGGGTGCCCTCGCTGGTCCTCTTCGGCCTCGTCTACATGGTGCCGCTGACCGTGTTCACGAGCTACGGGCTGGTCACGCAGGCCACCGGCGGCCGCGTGCCGCTCGCCTACATCGTCACCCTCATCGCGATGGTGTTCACCGCGCGCTCCTACGGGCTGATGGCGCGCGCGTTCCCGTTCGCGGGTTCGTCGTACACCTACACGCAGCGCGCGTTCGGTCCGGGCATCGGCTTCCTGGCCGGCTGGGCACTCATGCTCGACTACCTGTTCCTGCCGATGCTCAACTACCTCGTGATCGGCATCTACATGGGCGAGGCCGTGCCGGCCGTCCCGGCGTGGGTGTGGATCGTCGCGTCCATCGCCCTCGTCACCGTCCTGAACGTGGTGGGGATCGTCTCGGTGGCCCGCACCAACGCGCTGATCCTCGCCGTCCAGGGCGTGTTCATCGTGGTCTTCGTCATCATGTCCATGGCCTCGATCACCGGCGCCGGCAGCGTCGACCTGCTCGCCCCGTTCGCCGGCACCGGCGATCCCGGTGGCTTCGGGCCGATCATGGCCGGAGCGGCCATCCTCTGCCTCTCGTTCCTCGGCTTCGACTCGGTGTCGACCCTCGCCGAGGAGACCCGCGACCCGAAGCGCAACGTGCCGAAGGCGATCATGATCGTCACCATCGGCGCCGGGCTGATCTTCATCCTGCTGTCCTACGTCGGGCACCTGGTGCTGCCGAGCCACGCCTTCGACAACGTCGACTCGGCAGCGCTCGACGTGATGACCACCGGGGGCGGCGCGTTCCTCGCCGCGTTCTTCACCGCGGCCTACGTCGCCGGCTGCATCGGCTCGGCTCTCACCTCGCAGGCGAGCGCTGCGCGGATCCTGTTCGCCATGGGCCGCGACCGGGTGCTGCCGAGTGGGTTCTTCGGCCGGGTCTTCGAGCGCTTCGGCACCCCGATGCTGGCCATCCTGACCGTCTCGGTGATCTCGCTGGCTGCGATCTTCATCGATCTGGGCCTGCTCGTCGAGATGGTGAGCTTCGGTGCCCTGATCGCGTTCTCCGCGGTGAACCTGTCGGTGTTCAAGCACTACTTCCTCGACGAGAAGCAGCGCTCGGGCAGCGACGTGTTCCACTACCTGGTGGTGCCGATCATCGGCTTCCTGCTCACCCTGTGGCTCTGGACCAGCCTGTCGCCGCGCACCTTCGTAGTCGGCCTGATCTGGCTCGCGGCGGGCTTCGTCTACCTGCTCATCCTGACGCGCGGCTTCCGCCGCCGGACGCCGATGCTGGATCTCACGGAGTAGCGCACCCGGCGACGTCCCGGCTCGTTCGACACTTCGGTGCCGTGCGGGTCGGGACGTCGCCGTCAGCGGGCCCGGCGGCCGCACGACATCCCGAACGACGAGCGGAGAACACTCATGACCACCAATGGCGGCGTTTCCTTCTGGTGGCAGCAGATCGGCACCGCGGCCCCGCGGGCTCCGCTGCCCGGCGACCTGACGGCCGATGTGGCCATCGTCGGCGCCGGCTACACCGGACTGTGGACCGCGTACTACCTGAAGAAGGCGCAGCCCGACTTGCGGGTGGTCGTCCTGGAGCGGCGCTTCGCCGGGTTCGGCGCGTCCGGGCGCAACGGCGGCTGGCTCACCAACTCCGTGACCGGCGGGCGGCAGCGGTACGTCCCCAGCCACGGCCGGGACGCGGCGACCGCGCAGCAGCGGGCCCTCAACGAGACCGTCGACGAGGTCATCGCGGTCGCTGCGGCCGAAGGCATCGACGCCGACATCCACAAGGGCGGCGAGCTCAACGTGGCGTACACGCCGGCGCAGCTCGCCCGCCTCGCCTCCGCCGCGGAGGACGGGCGGCGCTGGCAGTACACCGACATCACGGTGCTGAACGGGCGGCAGACGGCGGAGCGGATCGCCGTCGACGGCGTGCTCGGCGGCATCTGGCACCCGCACTGCGCCCGCGTCCACCCCGCCAAGCTGGTGTCCGGTCTGGCCGCCGCCGTGGAGCGGCTCGGGGTGCCCATCTACGAGGACACCGCGGTGACCGAGATCCGGCAGGGCTCCGCGGTGACCGATCGCGGCACCGTCCGGGCCGACACCATCCTCCGCGCCACCGAGGGCTTCACCCCGGACCTCAAGGGCGAGCACCGGACGTGGCTGCCCATGAACTCCTCGATGATCCAGACCGAGCAGCTCCCGCCGGAGGTGTGGCAGCAGATCGGCTGGGACGGCCGGGAGACGCTCGGCGACTTCGCGCACGTCTACATGTACGCGCAGCGCACCGCCGATGATCGCATCGCGTTCGGCGGGCGCGGCGTGCCCTACCGCTACGGCTCGAAGGTGGACTCCGACGGCGCCACGCAGGCGAAGACCATCGAGACCCTGCGGAGCCTGCTCAATCGGTTCTTCCCGTCGACGCGGCCGTACGCCATCGAGCACGCCTGGGCCGGGGTGCTCGGCGTCCCGCGCGACTGGGCGGCGACAGTGCAGTACAACCCGGTGACCGGGCTCGGCCTCGCCGGCGGCTACGTCGGCACCGGCGTCACCGCGACCAACCTGGCCGGCCGCACCCTGCGCGACATGGTGCTCGGCCGCGACACCGAGCTCACCCGGCTGCCGTGGGCGGGTCACCGGGCGCGCAACTGGGAGCCGGAGCCGCTGCGCTGGCTCGCAGTGCAGGGCATTTACGGCGCCTACCGGGCCGCCGACCGCGCCGAATACCGGTCGCGCAGCGCAGCCACCTCCCCGCTCGCCCTCGCCGCGAACATCGTCGCCGGCCGCTGAACCGACCGCCCAGTCGACCGACCACGGAGAACCATGACCGACACAGTCGCCACCATCGCGCAGACCGACCCGCTGTCGCTCGACCTCGGCGAGCGCCGCGCGAAGGCGACTGCGACCACGCCCGACGTGCGGGAAGCCGACACCGCCATCTGGACGGACCCCACCCGCGGCACCGAGGCGGGCTTCTGGGAATGCACGCCCGGAACCTTCCCGGCCCGTCGCGACGGCTACACGGAGATCTGCCAGTTCCTCTCCGGCGCCGTCCGCATCGAGGTCGACGGCGAGGAGCCCGTCCTCCTCGGTCCGGGCGACACCCTCGTCATGCCGTCCGGCTGGGTGGGCACCTGGCATGTGCTGGAGACCGTCCGGAAGCTGTACGTCACCGTCCCCGACGCCTGACGCGCTCGGCACGAATCTAGGATCGGGACATGGACCCGACCGGAGTCGTCATCATCGTGGTGGCGCTGGTCGGTGGCCTCGCCGCCGTCACCGGAGCCGTGACCGCCGTGCTCGCGCGACGCCGGTCGAGCGCGAACCGCATCGCGTCCGGCGCCCTCGTCGAGCTGGAGCGGGCGGCCGGCTCCGCACTGGTGCGCACCGATGAGCGCATCCGCCTCGCCGACGACGAGCTCGGGTTCGCGACGGCGGAGTTCGGCGAGGCGGACACCGCCGAGTTCGCGGCGGCGCTGCAGCGGGCCCGCGCCCGCCTGGCGGAGGCCTTCCACCTCAACCAGCAGCTGAGCGACGCGGTGCCGGACACCGACGACGAGCGGCGGGATTGGGCGGAGCGCATCGTCTCCCTGTGCGCATCCGCCGAGGCCGGGCTCCGCGAGCAGTCCGGGGCGATGGCCGCCCGGCGCGCGGCCGCGCGGCGCACCCCCAGCGCGATCGACGAGATCCGCGCCACCATCCGCCGGGTACGCCCCGGCGTCCCGGACGCGAAGGGCACCCTCGCCCGCCTGGCCGAGGACTACACGGACGCGGCGCTCGAGCCGGTGGTCGGCAACCCGCAGCAGGCGGACCAGCTGCTCGCCTTCGCCGAGCGCAGCGCCGCGGTCGCCGAGAGCCGGCTCGCGGCGGGCCGCACCGCCGAGGCGGAGAAGGCGGTGGACGCCGCCGCCGAGACGCTGCGCCGCGCGCAGGCGCTGCTCGCCTCCGTCGACGAGTTCGAGGTGGAGGCGCTGCAGGCGGAGGCGACCCTCGCCGCGATGGTCGCCGAGTCGCGGGCGGAGCTGGCCGAGGCGAGGACGCTGCGGCCGATCGAGCGGAGCGCTCGCATCGAGGCGGCCGTGGTCGAGCTGGAGCGTGCGCTCGCCGCACTCCCCGCACCGGGCGGCCGGCGTGAACCAGTCCGCTCGCTGAGCGCCATCCGAGCCGCGAACGCGGCGCTTGACGACGCCGTGGCGGAACGCGTCGAGCGCGCGGAGCGGCGGGAACGCCTCCGCTCGCGCCTGGTCACCGCCATCGACGACGCCGAGCGGCAGCTGAGCGCGGCGCGCGAGCTGATCGCCGACTACCGGGCACCCATCGGCCCCGACGCGCGCACCCGGCTCGCCGAGGCGGAGCGCGAGCTCGTGGCGATGACGCAGGAGCGAGCTCCGGAGCAGGCGATCGCCCGCGCCCGTCGCGCCGCGTCGCTCGCCGCCGACGCCGCCGCGTTCGCGCGCGCCGACCTCGCGACCCC